>NZ_JBFRCL010000339.1:0-201 GCF_040965695.1 Paraburkholderia sp. BR10937 | reverse complement strand
TCCTTTGAGTTTTAATCTTGCGACCGTACTCCCCAGGCGGTCAACTTCACGCGTTAGCTACGTTACCAAGCCAATGAAGGCCCGACAACCAGTTGACATCGTTTAGGGCGATGACTACCAGGGTAGCTAATCCTGTTTGCTCCCCCCGCTTTCGTGCATGAGCGTCAGTATTGGCCCAGGGGGCTGCCTTCGCCATCGGTA
>NZ_JBFRCL010000338.1:0-202 GCF_040965695.1 Paraburkholderia sp. BR10937 | reverse complement strand
CGGGAAGAAGCGTAAAGAGGGTGCTGCTGAATTGGGGTTGCGTTGTTTCAGGCACAACACACATAGTGTGGGTTTTACGTAAATGCTGAAGCATTAACGTAGACCGACACGTGATCTCAACCTGTGCACTCTTCTCTCCCCAGCGGGAGGGAGGCACACCTGTTATAGGATCAAGCCTTACGGGCAATTAGTATCAGTTAGC
>NZ_JBFRCL010000337.1:0-206 GCF_040965695.1 Paraburkholderia sp. BR10937 | reverse complement strand
GCATCCGCAGCTTCGGTATATGGCTTAGCCCCGTTACATCTTCCGCGCAGGACGACTCGATCAGTGAGCTATTACGCTGTCTTTAAAGGGTGGCTGCTTCTAAGCCAACCTCCTGACTGTTTTAGCCTTCCCACTTCGTTTCCCACTTAGCCATATTTGGGGACCTTAGCTGGCGGTCTGGGTTGTTTCCCTCTTGACACCGGACG
>NZ_JBFRCL010000336.1:0-206 GCF_040965695.1 Paraburkholderia sp. BR10937 | reverse complement strand
GCATCCGCAGCTTCGGTATATGGCTTAGCCCCGTTACATCTTCCGCGCAGGACGACTCGATCAGTGAGCTATTACGCTTTCTTTAAAGGGTGGCTGCTTCTAAGCCAACCTCCTGACTGTTTTAGCCTTCCCACTTCGTTTCCCACTTAGCCATATTTGGGGACCTTAGCTGGCGGTCTGGGTTGTTTCCCTCTTGACACCGGACG
>NZ_JBFRCL010000335.1:0-207 GCF_040965695.1 Paraburkholderia sp. BR10937 | reverse complement strand
ACCAGCAGGTCACGCAGAACTCGACCGACATCAGCGACCTGCAGGGCAATGTCACGAACATCACCGGCCAGCTCGCCGATGCGGTGATGTACGACACGTCGACGCACGACTCGGTGACGCTGGGCGGCACGGATGCGACCACGCCGGTGGCGCTGCATAACGTGGCGGCGGGCGCAGTCTCGGCAACGAGCCTCGACGCGGTGAACG
>NZ_JBFRCL010000334.1:0-207 GCF_040965695.1 Paraburkholderia sp. BR10937 | reverse complement strand
CTCATTGGGGCAAGCCCGCAGGGCGCGTCAGGCTCAAGTGTGGGTAACTGCCGGACCGCATAGCGGCCGTCCACACCCTGGTGGTGTGGGCGGGGCAGTTATCCATGCGGGGAGGCACCGAAGGCCGGTGTGCACATAAGATAACTTCTATCTAGCCGCTAGTTATCGTCTATCATGCAGCCATTCATAAAGGGGGTTGCATGGCTT
>NZ_JBFRCL010000333.1:0-207 GCF_040965695.1 Paraburkholderia sp. BR10937 | reverse complement strand
AAGCCATGCAACCCCCTTTATGAATGGCTGCATGATAGACGATCACTAGCGGCTAGAAAGAAGTAATCTTATGTGCACAACGGCCTTCGGGGCCTCCCCGCATGGATAACTGCCCCGCCCACACCACCAGGGAGTGGACGGCCGCTATGCTGTCCGGCAGTTACCCACACTTGAGCCTGACGCGCCATGCGGGCTTGCCCCAATGAG
>NZ_JBFRCL010000332.1:0-207 GCF_040965695.1 Paraburkholderia sp. BR10937 | reverse complement strand
CTCATTGGGGCAAGCCCGCAGGGCGCGTCAGGCTCAAGTGTGGGTAACTGCCGGACCGCATAGCGGCCGTCCACACCCGTGTGGTGTGGGCGGGGCCGTTATCCATGCGGGGAGGCACCGAAGGCCGGTGTGCACATAAGAGAACGTCTATCTAGCCGCTAGTTATCGTCTATCATGCAGCCAGTCATAAAGGGGGTTGCATGGCTT
>NZ_JBFRCL010000331.1:0-207 GCF_040965695.1 Paraburkholderia sp. BR10937 | reverse complement strand
GTTGAAATACAGCCCGAGCAGGATCGACACCGGCGGCGGAATCTCCGCGCCCGACTCGAACCGGCTGCCGCGCGACTGCGTCACGCCGAAACGCGCCCAGAAGCGGCGCTGGCTTTCTTTCTTCTTCTTCCGATACGCAATGATCAGGACGCGGTCGACGACCGAGGACAGATCCCCGGGGGACGACATGGTATTCGCACCCGAGTG
>NZ_JBFRCL010000330.1:0-208 GCF_040965695.1 Paraburkholderia sp. BR10937 | reverse complement strand
TGACAGGCCGGTATTCTAACCGACTGAACTACCGCTCCAGCTTGCTGCTCACCGGCGGGCGTCGGTCGATTCCCGCTGGCGGCGTCGCCACACTGCTCGCAGTGCTACTGCTTTGGCGCCGCATTTTGATTTGGCGTCCCCTAGGGGATTCGAACCCCTGTACTCACCGTGAAAGGGTGATGTCCTAGGCCTCTAGACGAAGGGGACA
>NZ_JBFRCL010000329.1:0-209 GCF_040965695.1 Paraburkholderia sp. BR10937 | reverse complement strand
CCTCCCGAATGGCTATGAATGTTCATTTCCTTCTTTTATTCCTTGTCATTTGGTCATTTTCCTTGTGCTTTAGAAAATGACTAATGAACAACTTTTGCGGGTTTAATTGGAGTGTAGCGACGACTCGTAATTTGTTTCCTCCAACATAAAACACATAAAACTTTGTTGGAACGTAATCGACTGTAGTACCAAACGTCTTCTTAAGACCG
>NZ_JBFRCL010000328.1:0-209 GCF_040965695.1 Paraburkholderia sp. BR10937 | reverse complement strand
CGGTCTTAAGAAGACGTTTGGTACTACAGTCGATTACGTTCCAACAAAGTTTTATGTGTTTGATGTTGGAGGAAACAATTTACGAGTCGTCGCTACAGTCCATTTCAACCGGCAAATGTTGTTCATTCGTCATGTGCTAACGCACAAGGAATATGACGAATGGACAAGGAAGAAAAGAAGGAAATTAACAATCAAAGCCAATCGGGAGG
>NZ_JBFRCL010000327.1:0-209 GCF_040965695.1 Paraburkholderia sp. BR10937 | reverse complement strand
CCTCCCGATTGGATATGATTGTTCATTTCCTTATATTCTTCCTTGTCCATTCGTCATATTCCTTGTGCGTTAGCACATGACTAATTAACAACATTTGCCGGTTTAAATGGACTGTAGCGACGACTCGGAAATTGTTTCCTCCAACATCAAACACATAAAACTTTGTTGGAACGTAATCGACTGTAGTACCAAACGTCTTCTTAAGACCG
>NZ_JBFRCL010000326.1:0-209 GCF_040965695.1 Paraburkholderia sp. BR10937 | reverse complement strand
TGACAGGCCGGTATTCTAACCGACTGAACTACCGCTCCAGCTTGCTGCTCACCGGCGGGCGTCGGTCGATTCCCGCTGGCGGCGTCGCCACACTGCTCGCAGTGCTACTGCTTTGGCGCCGCATTTTTGTTTTGGCGTCCCCTAGGGGATTCGAACCCCTGTACTCACCGTGAAAGGGTGATGTCCTAGGCCTCTAGACGAAGGGGACA
>NZ_JBFRCL010000325.1:0-211 GCF_040965695.1 Paraburkholderia sp. BR10937 | reverse complement strand
CGACCAGCGTCTTCACGTCCGGCACCTTCACGCCTGCGCTACGCTTGGGCGGCTCGGCAACCTTCAGCGTCTTCAGACGCGGCGTGACATCGACGCCCAGGTCTTCCGGCTTCACGGTTTCCAGCGGCTTCTTCTTCGCCTTCATGATGTTCGGCAGCGTGACGTAGCGCGGCTCGTTCAGGCGCAGGTCCGTCGTAACGACTGCGGGCAG
>NZ_JBFRCL010000324.1:0-212 GCF_040965695.1 Paraburkholderia sp. BR10937 | reverse complement strand
GACTGAGCTACAGACCCCTGAGTCTGTCTTTCTTACAGCCGACAAGTGTGAGCGCTTGAACGCGTGTGAGCGATGAGCTCTGGACAGGAGGTGATCCAGCCGCACCTTCCGATACGGCTACCTTGTTACGACTTCACCCCAGTCATGAATCCTGCCGTGGTGACCGTCCTCCTTGCGGTTAGACTAGCCACTTCTGGCAAAACCCACTCCCA
>NZ_JBFRCL010000323.1:0-212 GCF_040965695.1 Paraburkholderia sp. BR10937 | reverse complement strand
TGACGTGAGCGATATTGCTGGCGACATCACGACCATCAACGGCCAGCTCGCTGACGCGGTGATGTACGACACGTCGACGCACGACTCGGTGACGCTGGGCGGCACGGATGCGACCACGCCGGTGGCGCTGCATAACGTGGCGGCGGGCGCAGTCTCGGCAACGAGCCTCGACGCGGTGAACGGTGCACAGCTATACGAGACGAACTCGAGCA
>NZ_JBFRCL010000322.1:0-213 GCF_040965695.1 Paraburkholderia sp. BR10937 | reverse complement strand
GCGGTTTCACGGTCCTGTTCGGGATGGGAAGGGGTGGGACCAGCTCGCTATGGTCATCAGGCATGACGGGTTGCTGCGTCGCAGGATTCTGCGCCACAGCCAATCGGGAAGAAGCGTAAAGAGGGTGCTGCTGAATTGGGGTTGCGTTGTTTCAGGCACAACACACATAGTGTGGGTTTTACGTAAAGGCTGAAGCATTAACGTAGACCGACA
>NZ_JBFRCL010000321.1:0-214 GCF_040965695.1 Paraburkholderia sp. BR10937 | reverse complement strand
GAAGAGTTTATTGATAAACACTCAGCCGCGAAAAGTCCTCTCATGACCTGGTACAGGCTGGCAAGTAGCTGCCAAGCCGATGACCTGTCCGGTCTTAAGAAGACGTTTGGTACTACAGTCGATTACGGTCCAACAAAGTTTTATGTGTTTGATGTTGGAGGAAACAATTTCCGAGTCGTCGCTACAGTCCATTTCAACCGGCAAATGTTGTTCA
>NZ_JBFRCL010000320.1:0-214 GCF_040965695.1 Paraburkholderia sp. BR10937 | reverse complement strand
AGGAGCCTGACGATTACCTACTTTCACACGGGCAATCCGCACTATCATCGGCGTGGAGCTGTTTCACGGTCCTGTTCGGGATGGGACGGGGTGGGACCAGCTCGCTATGGTCATCAGGCATGACGGGTTGCTGCGTCGCAGGGTTCTGCGCCACAGCCAATCGGGAAGAAGCGTAAAGAGGTGTTGCTGAATTGGGGTTGTGTTGTTTCAGGCA
>NZ_JBFRCL010000319.1:0-214 GCF_040965695.1 Paraburkholderia sp. BR10937 | reverse complement strand
GAAGAGTTTATTGATAAACACTCAGCCGCGAAAAGTCCTCTCATGACCTGGTACAGGCTGGCAAGTAGCTGCCAAGCCGATGACCTTTCCGGTCTTAAGAAGACGTTTGGTACTACAGTCGATTACGGTCCAACAAAGTTTTATGTGTTTGATGTTGGAGGAAACAATTTCCGAGTCGTCGCTACAGTCCATTTCAACCGGCAAATGTTGTTCA
>NZ_JBFRCL010000318.1:0-214 GCF_040965695.1 Paraburkholderia sp. BR10937 | reverse complement strand
GAAGAGTTTATTGATAAACACTCAGCCGCGAAAAGTCCTCTCATGACCTGGTACAGGCTGGCAAGTAGCTGCCAAGCCGATGACCTGTCCGGTCTTAAGAAGACGTTTGGTACTACAGTCGATTACGTTCCAACAAAGTTTTATGTGTTTGATGTTGGAGGAAACAATTTCCGAGTCGTCGCTACAGTCCATTTCAACCGGCAAATGTTGTTCA
>NZ_JBFRCL010000317.1:0-215 GCF_040965695.1 Paraburkholderia sp. BR10937 | reverse complement strand
TTGGGCTTACGGCGAGGGGGCCTTTCACCCCCTTTATCGCTACTCATGTCAGCATTCGCACTTCCGATACCTCCAGCACGCTTTTCAACGCACCTTCGCAGGCTTACGGAACGCTCTCCTACCATGCACATAAATGTGCATCCGCAGCTTCGGTATATGGCTTAGCCCCGTTACATCTTCCGCGCAGGACGACTCGATCAGTGAGCTATTACGCT
>NZ_JBFRCL010000316.1:0-216 GCF_040965695.1 Paraburkholderia sp. BR10937 | reverse complement strand
CTTGAGCTGAGGCTTGTGGCAGTCCATCAAAGAAATGCTACTTGCACGTCCCGAGGGACATTAGCGGGATAGGGGGCCGATTCTGGAGACACCTTGAAAGTAGCTTGCCGTCACCACAAAATCATCACACGACCGCAGAAAGTCACCATTAAATCACCGCTTCAGATGCAGTTCGTCACCGTCCGGAGCCAAGGGACTCGAGCTCAATAGAACGGG
>NZ_JBFRCL010000315.1:0-216 GCF_040965695.1 Paraburkholderia sp. BR10937 | reverse complement strand
CCTCCCGAATGGCTATGAATGTTCATTTCCTTCTATTCTTCCTTGTCCATTCGACATATTCCTTGTGCTTTAGCACATGACGAATGAAAAACATTTGCCGGTTGAAATGGACTGTAGCGACGACTCGTAAATTGTTTCCTCCAACATCAAACACATAAAACTTTGTTGGAACGTAATCGACTGTAGTACCAAACGTCTTCTTAAGACCGGAAAGGT
>NZ_JBFRCL010000314.1:0-216 GCF_040965695.1 Paraburkholderia sp. BR10937 | reverse complement strand
GCAATGTCACGAACATCACCGGCCAGCTCGCCGATGCGGTGATGTACGACACGTCGACGCACGACTCGGTGACGCTGGGCGGTGTGGAGGCGACCACGCCGGTGGCGCTGCATAACGTGGCGGCGGGCGCAGTCTCGGCAACGAGCCTCGACGCGGTGAACGGTGCACAGCTATACGAGACGAACTCGAGCATATCGATCCTTGCTGGCGATGTGA
>NZ_JBFRCL010000313.1:0-216 GCF_040965695.1 Paraburkholderia sp. BR10937 | reverse complement strand
ACCTTTCCGGTCTTAAGAAGACGTTTGGTACTACAGTCGATTACGTTCCAACAAAGTTTTATGTGTTTGATGTTGGAGGAAACAATTTCCGAGTCGTCGCTACAGTCCATTTCAACCGGCAAATGTTTTTCATTCGTCATGTGCTAACGCACAAGGAATATGACGAATGGACAAGGAAGAATAGAAGGAAATTAACATTCATAGCCATTCGGGAGG
>NZ_JBFRCL010000312.1:0-216 GCF_040965695.1 Paraburkholderia sp. BR10937 | reverse complement strand
CCCGTTCTATTGAGCTCGAGTCCCTTGGCTCCGGACGGTGACGAACTGCATCTGAAGCGGTGATTTAATGGTGACTTTCTGCGGTCGTTTGATGATTTTGTGGTGACGGCAAGCTACTTTCAAGGTGTCTCCAGAATCGGCCCCCTATCCCGCTAATGTCCCTCGGGACGTGCAAGTAGCATTTCTTTGATGGACTGCCACAAGCCTCAGCTCAAG
>NZ_JBFRCL010000311.1:0-217 GCF_040965695.1 Paraburkholderia sp. BR10937 | reverse complement strand
GCTCAAGGTGGTAAGTGATTGCTTTTGCTTGGGATTGCGAATGTTATCCACAGGGAGGCCGATTTTTTTCGCGAAATTTTTGGCCAAATGTGCGCCGCGCCCCATTTCACCCCTTAAATCGAGGGATGTCCCGGGCTTCGCCCATATGGATTCTCCAGCCGATGTTGCCCCCTACCCCATGCGCCAACGCATCGGGATCGGGAGAGTAGGTTCCAGC
>NZ_JBFRCL010000310.1:0-217 GCF_040965695.1 Paraburkholderia sp. BR10937 | reverse complement strand
GCTGGAACCTACTCTCCCGATCCCGATGCGTTGGCGCATGGGGTAGGGGGCAACATCGGCTGGAGAATCCATATGGGCGAAGCCCGGGACATCCCTCGATTTAAGGGGTGAAATGGGGCGCGGCGCAAATTTGGCCAAAAATTTCGCGAAAAAAATCGGCCTCCCTGTGGATAACATTCGCAATCCCAAGCAAAAGCAATCACTTACCACCTTGAGC
>NZ_JBFRCL010000309.1:0-217 GCF_040965695.1 Paraburkholderia sp. BR10937 | reverse complement strand
GCTCAAGGTGGTAAGTGATTGCTTTTGCTTGGGATTGCGAATGTTATCCACAGGGAGGCCGATTTTTTTCGCGAAATTTTTGGCCAAATGTGCGCCGCGCCCCATTTCACCCCTTAAATCGAGGGATTTCCCGGGCTTCGCCCATATGGATTCTCCAGCCGATGTTGCCCCCTACCCCATGCGCCAACGCATCGGGATCGGGAGAGTAGGTTCCAGC
>NZ_JBFRCL010000308.1:0-217 GCF_040965695.1 Paraburkholderia sp. BR10937 | reverse complement strand
GCTCAAGGTGGTAAGTGATTGCTTTTGCTTGGGATTGCGAATGTTATCCACAGGGAGGCCGATTTTTTTCGCGAAATTTTTGGCCAAATTTGCGCCGCGCCCCATTTCACCCCTTAAATCGAGGGATTTCCCGGGCTTCGCCCATATGGATTCTCCAGCCGATGTTGCCCCCTACCCCATGCGCCAACGCATCGGGATCGGGAGAGTAGGTTCCAGC
>NZ_JBFRCL010000307.1:0-219 GCF_040965695.1 Paraburkholderia sp. BR10937 | reverse complement strand
AAATGCAAAAGATCATCGCTCAGGCAAAGACCTTCGCCCGTGACGAAAACGGCATCACGGCTCTCGAGTACGGGATGCTCGCCGGTCTGATTACGGTGCTGATCATCGCCAGCATCGCATCGATCGGTTCGACGTTGAAAAACGTGTTCTCCGACGTCGCCAACACGATCTGACTGATGCGCGGGCGAGTGGAGTGGGCACGCAATGCAAGCTGCACTC
>NZ_JBFRCL010000306.1:0-219 GCF_040965695.1 Paraburkholderia sp. BR10937 | reverse complement strand
TGAAGGCCCGACAACCAGTTGAAATCGTTTAGGGCGTGGACTACCAGGGTATCTAATCCTGTTTGCTCCCCACGCTTTCGTGCATGAGCGTCAGTATTGGCCCAGGGGGCTGCCTTCGCCATCGGTAGTCCTCCACATCTCTACGCATTTCACTGCTACACGTGGAATTCTACCCCCCTCTGCCATACTCCAGCGATGCAGTCACCAATGCAGTTCCCA
>NZ_JBFRCL010000305.1:0-219 GCF_040965695.1 Paraburkholderia sp. BR10937 | reverse complement strand
TCCTCCACATCTCTACGCATTTCACTGCTACACGTGGAATTCTACCCCCCTCTGCCATACTCCAGCGATGCAGTCACCAATGCAGTTCCCAAGTTAAGCCCGGGGATTTCACATCGGTCTTACATCACCGCCTGCGCACGCTTTACGCCCAGTAATTCCGATTAACGCTCGCACCCTACGTATTACCGCGGCTGCTGGCACGTAGTTAGCCGGTGCTTA
>NZ_JBFRCL010000304.1:0-219 GCF_040965695.1 Paraburkholderia sp. BR10937 | reverse complement strand
TCCTCCACATCTCTACGCATTTCACTGCTACACGTGGAATTCTACCCCCCTCTGCCATACTCCAGCGATGCAGTCACCAATGCAGTTCCCAGGTTAAGCCCGGGGATTTCACATCGGTCTTACATCACCGCCTGCGCACGCTTTACGCCCAGTAATTCCGATTAACGCTCGCACCCTACGTATTACCGCGGCTGCTGGCACGTAGTTAGCCGGTGCTTA
>NZ_JBFRCL010000303.1:0-220 GCF_040965695.1 Paraburkholderia sp. BR10937 | reverse complement strand
GGGGCGCGGCGCAAATTTGGCCAAAAATTTCGCGAAAAAAATCGGCCTCCCTGTGGATAACATTCGCAATCCCAAGCAAAAGCAATCACTTACCACCTTGAGCTGAGGCTTGTGGCAGTCCATCAAAGAAATGCTACTTGCACGTCCCGAGGGACATTAGCGGGATAGGGGGCCGATTCTGGAGTCACCTTGAAAGTAGCTTGCCGTCACCACAAAATCA
>NZ_JBFRCL010000302.1:0-222 GCF_040965695.1 Paraburkholderia sp. BR10937 | reverse complement strand
CATACCCGCGATCGACACGCCCGGTTTCAGGCAGGCTTCAATCAGCCTCTGTTTGTCACGTTTGTCGAAAGTCCGCTTGCCTTCGACACCAACGTTGGTCGCACGCAAGGGCAAAAAATCTGCGCAGGTCTCGTCCATGAAGGGTGTGTCCATTAAAAAACCGTGGACACATCCTGCGCTGTTTTCAGCTCAGGATCTATGTGAGGAAAAACTACCGCTTAC
>NZ_JBFRCL010000301.1:0-223 GCF_040965695.1 Paraburkholderia sp. BR10937 | reverse complement strand
TGCACTGTCCCCGATCCGGATCACGGACCAAGGTTAGAACCTCAAACAGATCAGGGTGGTATTTCAAGGACGGCTCCATGCAGACTAGCGTCCACACTTCACAGCCTCCCACCTCTCCTACACAAACCGGTTCAAAGTCCAATGCAAAGCTACAGTAAAGGTTCATGGGGTCTTTCCGTCTAGCCGCGGGGAGATTGCATCATCACAAACACTTCAACTTCGC
>NZ_JBFRCL010000300.1:0-223 GCF_040965695.1 Paraburkholderia sp. BR10937 | reverse complement strand
GCGAAGTTGAAGTGTTTGTGATGATGCAATCTCCCCGCGGCTAGACGGAAAGACCCCATGAACCTTTACTGTAGCTTTGCATTGGACTTTGAACCGGTTTGTGTAGGATAGGTGGGAGGCTGTGAAGTGTGGACGCTAGTCTGCATGGAGCCGTCCTTGAAATACCACCCTGATCTGTTTGAGGTTCTAACCTTGGTCCGTGATCCGGATCGGGGACAGTGCA
>NZ_JBFRCL010000299.1:0-224 GCF_040965695.1 Paraburkholderia sp. BR10937 | reverse complement strand
CGGGAAACGGCTCAGTTCGAGGTCTGCGACGGCTGCTGTGCTCATGAAAACAAATTCTAACACCTTCCACGTAATATTGACTAACGTATATTATTATGCGACAAATTTGTCGCGACAAATTTGTCGCATAATAATATACGTTAGTCAATATTACGTGGAAGGTGTTAGAATTTGTTTTCATGAGCACAGCAGCCGTCGCAGACCTCGAACTGAGCCGTTTCCCG
>NZ_JBFRCL010000298.1:0-228 GCF_040965695.1 Paraburkholderia sp. BR10937 | reverse complement strand
ACCACCTTGAGCTGAGGCTTGTGGCAGTCCATCAAAGAAATGCTACTTGCACGTCCCGAGGGACATTAGCGGGATAGGGGGCCGATTCTGGAGTCACCTTGAAAGTAGCTTGCCGTCACCACAAAATCATCAAACGACCGCAGAAAGTCACCATTAAATCACCGCTTCAGATGCAGTTCGTCACCGTCCGGAGCCAAGGGACTCGAGCTCAATAGAACGGGCAGTCAA
>NZ_JBFRCL010000297.1:0-230 GCF_040965695.1 Paraburkholderia sp. BR10937 | reverse complement strand
AGTCCCTTGGCTCCGGACGGTGACGAACTGCATCTGAAGCGGTGATTTAATGGTGACTTTCTGCGGTCGTTTGATGATTTTGTGGTGACGGCAAGCTACTTTCAAGGTGACTCCAGAATCGGCCCCCAATCCCGCTAATGTCCCTCGGGACGTGCAAGTAGCATTTCTTTGATGGACTGCCACAAGCCTCAGCTCAAGGTGGTAAGTGATTGCTTTTGCTTGGGATTGCG
>NZ_JBFRCL010000296.1:0-230 GCF_040965695.1 Paraburkholderia sp. BR10937 | reverse complement strand
CGCAATCCCAAGCAAAAGCAATCACTTACCACCTTGAGCTGAGGCTTGTGGCAGTCCATCAAAGAAATGCTACTTGCACGTCCCGAGGGACATTAGCGGGATAGGGGGCCGATTCTGGAGTCACCTTGAAAGTAGCTTGCCGTCACCACAAAATCATCAAACGACCGCAGAAAGTCACCATTAAATCACCGCTTCAGATGCAGTTCGTCACCGTCCGGAGCCAAGGGACT
>NZ_JBFRCL010000295.1:0-231 GCF_040965695.1 Paraburkholderia sp. BR10937 | reverse complement strand
GGGGGTTAACCATGTACACATCCATTGGAGATCAAAAAATGCAAAAGATCATCGCTCAGGCAAAGACCTTCGCCCGTGACGAAAACGGCATCACGGCTCTCGAGTACGGGATGCTCGCCGGTCTGATCACGGTGCTGATCATCGCCAGCATCGCATCGATCGGTTCGACGTTGAAAAACGTGTTCTCCGACGTCGCCAACACGATCTGACTGATGCGCGGGCGAGTGGAGT
>NZ_JBFRCL010000294.1:0-231 GCF_040965695.1 Paraburkholderia sp. BR10937 | reverse complement strand
CCCTGGAGTGCTCTTGCGTAGCAACTAGGGACAAGGGTTGCGCTCGTTGCGGGACTTAACCCAACATCTCACGACACGAGCTGACGACAGCCATGCAGCACCTGTGTTACGGCTCCCTTTCGGGCACATCCACCTCTCAGCAGACTTCCGTACATGTCAAGGGTAGGTAAGGTTTTTCGCGTTGCATCGAATTAATCCACATCATCCACCGCTTGTGCGGGTCCCCGTCAA
>NZ_JBFRCL010000293.1:0-232 GCF_040965695.1 Paraburkholderia sp. BR10937 | reverse complement strand
GTCGAGCTCTATCCGGAGAAAGCGCCGAAGACCGTCGACAATTTCCTGCAGTACGTGAAGGCTGGCCAGTACAACGGCACGATCTTTCATCGCGTGATTCGCGGCTTCATGACCCAGGGCGGCGGCTTCGACGCCGGCATGAAGCAGAAGCCGACCGAAGCGCCGATCGAAAACGAAGCGAACAACGGCCTGAAGAACGAGCGCGGCTCGATCGCCATGGCGCGCACCAACG
>NZ_JBFRCL010000292.1:0-234 GCF_040965695.1 Paraburkholderia sp. BR10937 | reverse complement strand
ACTACACCGACATGCGGAGCCGCCCGATGGGGACCGGCCGCGATCTCTACGCTATGCGTAATGACGGCTCCGAATTCCCCGTTGAAATAGGACTCAATCCAGTCTCAACCGACGAAGGCACGTTCGTGCTGGCCGCCGTCGTCGACATTACCGAGCGCAGGCGTCTGGAGGAGCGCTTCCGGCAGGTGGTGGAAGCGGCGCCTAGCGCAATGGTGATGGTGGACCACGATGGCC
>NZ_JBFRCL010000291.1:0-235 GCF_040965695.1 Paraburkholderia sp. BR10937 | reverse complement strand
CTCGCATTTCACCGTCGGGTAGGCCGAGTATTGGACACTCGGTCTGCATCGACGTCTTGCTGCCTAGTACGGTTGGACGCGTACACAAGCTTTCCTGCTTAGTTATCCCGCGGACAGCGCAGACGCACTCTGCTCACCGGCCTGTTCAGCTGTCTGAACTTTCCATCTCGCAGCCTGGGCTTCTCTGCCCAACTCCTGCAGCTTACTGACAAGTGGCGCCAGGTCGAACGACACT
>NZ_JBFRCL010000290.1:0-235 GCF_040965695.1 Paraburkholderia sp. BR10937 | reverse complement strand
TCTGCTCACCGGCCTGTTCAGCTGTCTGAACTTTCCATCTCGCAGCCTGGGCTTCTCTGCCCAACTCCTGCAGCTTACTGACAAGTGGCGCCAGGTCGAACGACACTGTCTCTGTCTCTTCCTCGCCCGCGACCCGCGTCAGGTAGCCCTTGTCTTCAAGTCCCTTCATGTGTCGCTGCACTGTTCGGGCAGTCTCTCCCTTGCGCCGGGCAACGGTCGCCGGCTTGGTATAGGG
>NZ_JBFRCL010000289.1:0-235 GCF_040965695.1 Paraburkholderia sp. BR10937 | reverse complement strand
AGATCGTATGCGGTATTAATCCGGCTTTCGCCGGGCTATCCCCCACTACTGGACATGTTCCGATGTATTACTCACCCGTTCGCCACTCGCCGCCAGGATTGCTCCCGCGCTGCCGTTCGACTTGCATGTGTAAGGCATGCCGCCAGCGTTCAATCTGAGCCAGGATCAAACTCTTCAGTTCAATACCTGTTACTGTTTTCGGTCTCTCTCGAGACCGGTCGCTCACTCAAAGCTG
>NZ_JBFRCL010000288.1:0-236 GCF_040965695.1 Paraburkholderia sp. BR10937 | reverse complement strand
CGACATCAGCGACCTGCAGGGCAATGTCACGAACATCACCGGCCAGCTCGCCGATGCGGTGATGTACGACACGTCGACGCACGACTCGGTGACGCTGGGCGGTGTGGAGGCGACCACGCCGGTGGCGTTGCACAACGTGGCGGCGGGCGCAGTCTCGGCGACGAGCTTCGACGCGGTGAACGGCTCGCAGCTGTACAACCTGGCCAGCTCGACGGCGGATTCGTTCGGCGGCGGCT
>NZ_JBFRCL010000287.1:0-236 GCF_040965695.1 Paraburkholderia sp. BR10937 | reverse complement strand
AAACTGCCTACCATGCACTGTCCCCGATCCGGATCACGGACCAAGGTTAGAACCTCAAACAGATCAGGGTGGTATTTCAAGGACGGCTCCACGGAAACTGGCGTTCCCGCTTCACAGCCTCCCACCTCTCCTACACAAACCGGTTCAAAGTCCAATGCAAAGCTACAGTAAAGGTTCATGGGGTCTTTCCGTCTAGCCGCGGGGAGATTGCATCATCACAAACACTTCAACTTCGC
>NZ_JBFRCL010000286.1:0-236 GCF_040965695.1 Paraburkholderia sp. BR10937 | reverse complement strand
AGCCGCCGCCGAACGAATCCGCCGTCGAGCTGGCCAGGTTGTACAGCTGCGAGCCGTTCACCGCGTCGAAGCTCGTCGCCGAGACTGCGCCCGCCGCCACGTTGTGCAACGCCACCGGCGTGGTCGCATCCGTGCCGCCCAGCGTCACCGAATCGTGCGTCGACGTGTCGTACATCACCGCGTCAGCGAGCTGGCCGTTGATGGTCGTGATGTCGCCAGCAATATCGCTCACGTCA
>NZ_JBFRCL010000285.1:0-237 GCF_040965695.1 Paraburkholderia sp. BR10937 | reverse complement strand
CTGCATTGCCGAACCCGGTGACGTAGCCCAACCCACCCTCTAAACCACATGGAAACGGAATCGGGGGTTAACCATGTACACATCCATTGGAGATCAAAAAATGCAAAAGATCATCGCTCAGGCAAAGCGGTTTGCACGCGACGAAAACGGCATTACGGCGCTTGAGTATGGGATGCTCGCGGCCCTGATCACGGTGCTGATCATGGCGAGCATCGCATCGATCGGCAGCACGCTTCA
>NZ_JBFRCL010000284.1:0-237 GCF_040965695.1 Paraburkholderia sp. BR10937 | reverse complement strand
CGGGTGCTTGCACCTGGTGGCGAGTGGCGAACGGGTGAGTAATACATCGGAACATGTCCAGTAGTGGGGGATAGCCCGGCGAAAGCCGGATTAATACCGCATACGATCTTTGGATGAAAGCGGGGGATCGCAAGACCTCGCGCTATTGGGGTGGCCGATGGCGGATTAGCTGGTTGGTGGGGTAAAGGCCTACCAAGGCGACGATCCGTAGCTGGTCTGAGAGGACGACCAGCCACA
>NZ_JBFRCL010000283.1:0-238 GCF_040965695.1 Paraburkholderia sp. BR10937 | reverse complement strand
GTAGCCTGCGAAAAGCGGTGGGGAGCTGGCAAACAAGCTTTGATCCACCGATATCCGAATGGGGAAACCCGGCCCGAATGGGTCATCCATGACTGAATACATAGGTCATGTGAAGCGAACGCGGCGACCTGAAACATCTAAGTAGCCGCAGGAAAAGAAATCAACCGAGATTCCCAAAGTAGTGGCGAGCGAAATGGGACCAGCCTGTACTCTTTATCCGTACCGTCAGCCAAACGCT
>NZ_JBFRCL010000282.1:0-238 GCF_040965695.1 Paraburkholderia sp. BR10937 | reverse complement strand
AAGTAGTCGTTCCAGACGAACGTGAAGACGAGAATGGCGAGCGCGGCGAGTGCCGGGCGAATGAGCGGCAGCACGATGCGCACGAACACGGTCCATTCGTTCGCGCCCTCGATGCGCGCGGCCTCGATCTGCTCGCTGTTGAGCGTGGTGAGGCCCGTGAGATAGAGGATCATGCAGTACGCGGTTTGCGGCCAGAGCGCCGCGAAGATGATGCCCGGCGTGGCGTAGTTCGGGTCGC
>NZ_JBFRCL010000281.1:0-238 GCF_040965695.1 Paraburkholderia sp. BR10937 | reverse complement strand
GTAGCCTGCGAAAAGCTACGGGGAGCTGGCAAACAAGCTTTGATCCGTAGATGTCCGAATGGGGAAACCCACTCCGAATGGAGTATCCATGGCTGAATACATAGGCCATGCGAAGCGAACGCGGCGACCTGAAACATCTAAGTAGCCGCAGGAAAAGAAATCAACCGAGATTCCCAAAGTAGTGGCGAGCGAAATGGGACCAGCATGTACTCTTTATCCGTACCGTCAGCCAAACGCT
>NZ_JBFRCL010000280.1:0-238 GCF_040965695.1 Paraburkholderia sp. BR10937 | reverse complement strand
CCCGTTGAAATAGGACTCAATCCAGTCTCAACCGACGAAGGCACGTTCGTCCTCGCGGCCGTCGTCGACATCACCGAGCGCAGGAGGCAGGAGGAACGTTTCCGGCAGGTCGTGGAAGCGGCGCCTAACGCGATGGTGATGGTGGACCACGATGGCCGGATCGTTCTCGTGAACGCGCAAACGGAGAAGCTCTTTGGCTACCCGCGCAACGAGTTGATCGGGCAAAGCATCGAAGCGC
>NZ_JBFRCL010000279.1:0-238 GCF_040965695.1 Paraburkholderia sp. BR10937 | reverse complement strand
AGCGTTTGGCTGACGGTACGGATAAAGAGTACAGGCTGGTCCCATTTCGCTCGCCACTACTTTGGGAATCTCGGTTGATTTCTTTTCCTGCGGCTACTTAGATGTTTCAGTTCGCCGCGTTCGCTTCGCATGGCCTATGTATTCAGCCATGGATACTCCATTCGGAGTGGGTTTCCCCATTCGGACATCTACGGATCAAAGCTTGTTTGCCAGCTCCCCGTAGCTTTTCGCAGGCTAC
>NZ_JBFRCL010000278.1:0-239 GCF_040965695.1 Paraburkholderia sp. BR10937 | reverse complement strand
CTATAAACCCTGTGTTCCTCGACTGCGGATTTGTGTTTTTTCTGGATACGTCATTCAGGAATGTGCAATAATCAATCTTTAGTGCAAGTGAAAAGGTGAGTCGTCGTGGACCGACTTCGTGCGATGGGATTATTTCTTTCCATTTCCAGAAATAAAAGCTTTTCCGAAACTTCCCGCCAATTCGGTATCGCCGCTGCCTCCGTTTCGAGAATGGTTTTGGATCTCGAAAATGACCTGAA
>NZ_JBFRCL010000277.1:0-239 GCF_040965695.1 Paraburkholderia sp. BR10937 | reverse complement strand
TTGTGGCAGTCCATCAAAGAAATGCTACTTGCACGTCCCGAGGGACATTAGCGGGATAGGGGGCCGATTCTGGAGTCACCTTGAAAGTAGCTTGCCGTCACCACAAAATCATCAAACGACCGCAGAAAGTCACCATTAAATCACCGCTTCAGATGCAGTTCGTCACCGTCCGGAGCCAAGGGACTCGAGCTCAATAGAACGGGCAGTCAACACTCCGGGCATATAGAGCCATCTGAAAT
>NZ_JBFRCL010000276.1:0-240 GCF_040965695.1 Paraburkholderia sp. BR10937 | reverse complement strand
AATCGCAACATGCGATAACGAAAAAATATCCGGAGGATAGTCAATTCCCAAAGGGCGAACGTGAGTTGCCACGCTGCCGGCATCGACACTGCGTTCGACCGTATGAGCCGAATCCTGCGAGGCATTGCCCTTTCTGTCGGCGCTCAGGGACACGGGCGTATGCGAATCGGCGATATCCACCCAGCCACCGCCCATGGCCTGATACACGCTGATCACCTGGTTATAGCGCGAGGCCTGCAA
>NZ_JBFRCL010000275.1:0-240 GCF_040965695.1 Paraburkholderia sp. BR10937 | reverse complement strand
ATCAAGACCGATTGGCAAGCGCCGGAAGGTTTCACCCCGCCGCCGGGCGGCCTGCACAACCGCTGGCCCGATCTGCCGAGTCTCGCCATCGAGCAGCGCCTCGCCGCCAAGCTCGACGCCGTGCGCCGCACGCCCTACTTCTGCTCGGGCTGCCCGCACAACACGTCGACCAAGGTGCCCGAAGGCTCGATCGCGCAGGCCGGCATCGGCTGCCACTTCATGGCTTCGTGGATGGAGCGC
>NZ_JBFRCL010000274.1:0-240 GCF_040965695.1 Paraburkholderia sp. BR10937 | reverse complement strand
TCACAATGGTCGCTGTCGCTTCGCCATTGTGCGCATATACGTCCAGGCGAATCAGCGGCTCGACCTCGGTATCGCCGCGGTTTTGGCGACGAATGAACACGGTTAAGCAGTCGCTGCGCGGGGGCGGAATAAGGTATGCCTCGCCCGGCAAGCCTGTTAGCATTCGTACCATCCATATTCCTCTGCTTCGCGAGCCAGTCTGCGCATGCCCCTGAGTAAAATCCGTCGTCGCTTGCGGCA
>NZ_JBFRCL010000273.1:0-240 GCF_040965695.1 Paraburkholderia sp. BR10937 | reverse complement strand
CAACGAGATCTTCGGGCCGGTGCTCGTGGTGCTCACGGCGAAGACGCTCGATGAGGCGATCGCCATCGTCAATGCAAATCCGTTCGGCAACGGCGTGGGCCTCTTCACGCAGAGCGGCGCGGCGGCGGGCACGCTCACGTTCATGGTGGGCGGCAGCGCCGCGCACTACGAGAGCGTGAAGCCGGTGCTCTCGGGCATGGGCAAGAACATCGTCCATTGCGGCGAGACGGGCACGGGGCA
>NZ_JBFRCL010000272.1:0-241 GCF_040965695.1 Paraburkholderia sp. BR10937 | reverse complement strand
CCGAGGCGCTGGGCGTCGAAATCTTCCCGGGCTTCCCGGCCGCCGAAGTGCTCTACAACGACGACGGGTCGGTCAAGGGCGTCGCCACCGGTAACAGGGGTGTCGGCAAGGACGGCGAGCCCACCGATAACTTCCAGCTCGGCATGGAGTTGCACGCCAAGTACACGCTGTTCTGCGAAGGCTGCCGCGGGCACCTGGGCCGTCAACTGAACGAGAAGTTCAAGCTGGGCAAGGACTCGGA
>NZ_JBFRCL010000271.1:0-241 GCF_040965695.1 Paraburkholderia sp. BR10937 | reverse complement strand
GCAAGGCCCCGGCGAGCTACAAGCCGACCAACGCCCAAGGCGGCACCCCTTATGTCGATCCGTTCGCGGACGAGAAGCCGCTGTATTCGATCACTTCGGCGAACCTGGCGCAGTACGCGGGCAAGCTGGTTCGCTACCTGCAGTTCCCGATCTGGCAGGCCTATGATGTGCCGGCCCCGATCAACATCAACGAAATGGCCTACGACTTCGTCAAGCAGTTCTGGGCATTGGGTTCCGTTCC
>NZ_JBFRCL010000270.1:0-241 GCF_040965695.1 Paraburkholderia sp. BR10937 | reverse complement strand
ACTTCTCGCCCTGACTTCGATCGCACTGTCACCCCTTGCTGCCTATGCCCAGAGCAGCGTGACCCTCTACGGTATCGTCACCGGCAACGTGACATACGTAAACAACGTTCAGACGGCCGCCACGCCGTTGCGGACATCGGCTACCTGTCACCCTCGACGACGTCGAATCAGGTCGCGGTCTCGGCCGGTATCAAGCACCTGTTCTAAGCAGCGACACGGGCCGCTGCCCTGTCAGTTCGAA
>NZ_JBFRCL010000269.1:0-241 GCF_040965695.1 Paraburkholderia sp. BR10937 | reverse complement strand
CATCGTGTGGCCTATCCTCACTGTCAGTCTGTCGATATTTCTGCTGCTGATCGAAGTCCTGTGGATTCGCACCGGCGACGTGATGTACTACCGCCACGCCCGCCACTGGAGCAAGCTGCTCGCGCTCTGGACCGCGTATGCGCTGCACAAAGCGCGCGGCAACCTCGAACGCCTCCTCGCGCAGCGCAAGCTCCTGCTCGCATGGGTACTGTGCATCCCGCTGCCTTACGTGGCCGTCGAG
>NZ_JBFRCL010000268.1:0-241 GCF_040965695.1 Paraburkholderia sp. BR10937 | reverse complement strand
ATCTCGCGGACCTTCGCGGCCGGAATGTAATAACCGTCGTTGTTGCCGAAGCTCTTGAGGATCACCGTCAGCACGACGCCAATGAACCCGAGCACCGCCAGCCACGTGATGTGCCACACGGCCGCGATACATCGTGAACAGCCAGTTGAAGATCTTCACGCCGGTGGGAATGGCGATGATCATCGTCGCGATACCGAAGAACGCGTTGACGTCGGCGCCCGCACCCATCGTGAAGAAGTGG
>NZ_JBFRCL010000267.1:0-241 GCF_040965695.1 Paraburkholderia sp. BR10937 | reverse complement strand
ATCACAGGCGATGAAGGACGCGGTAGCCTGCGAAAAGCTACGGGGAGCTGGCAAACAAGCTTTGATCCGTAGATGTCCGAATGGGGAAACCCACTCCGAATGGAGTATCCATGGCTGAATACATAGGTCATGTGAAGCGAACGCGGCGAACTGAAACATCTAAGTAGCCGCAGGAAAAGAAATCAACCGAGATTCCCAAAGTAGTGGCGAGCGAAATGGGACCAGCCTGTACTCTTTATCC
>NZ_JBFRCL010000266.1:0-242 GCF_040965695.1 Paraburkholderia sp. BR10937 | reverse complement strand
GCGCCGACGCATCGGCTGCAAGATCACCTTGGCGCTCACGCCCGCCATCATCGCCACGCAGGCGACCATGTCGAACACCATGTTCCAGCCGCCGTGAATCGCCAGCAGCGTCGCGACGGGCACGAGCCAGGTTTCGGTCACGATGAAAATCGAGAAGGCGAGCTGGATCGCAGCCTGCCCCCAGTGATGCCGTGCGTCCATCGGCACGACGAAAAGCGTCCACGCGTACTGCAGGTTCGCCA
>NZ_JBFRCL010000265.1:0-242 GCF_040965695.1 Paraburkholderia sp. BR10937 | reverse complement strand
AGGAACACCCATCTTCTGAAAGACGTACTTTTCCTTGATTCCTGAACCTACGAGGTCCGGCCGCATGCATTCGACGAACCGCTCGAATTCGTAGCCGGTCACGTCGTCGTAAATTAGCGTGCCGTCGCCCGACCACTGCGCAATAACGCGCAAACCCATCTCCTCAAGGAGAATGCGGCTTGACCATGCGTCGCCACCGATATTGTAGTCACCGATGATCGCAACGTCGTACGGAGTTGACT
>NZ_JBFRCL010000264.1:0-242 GCF_040965695.1 Paraburkholderia sp. BR10937 | reverse complement strand
CGCTACGCGGGTGGCGGGACCATCATTCAGGGTAACAAGCTCATCTGCACTTCCGGCGTCCTCGACCTGTTCGATTCGGAGGAGGAAGCGCAGGACGCGGGAATCGCCTGGGCAAGGGCGTGGGTCGGGCTTGGGTCGGGCATTCGATCGCAAGGCGGCGCGATACCCCTTGCACGGTTCAGTAAGACTTCGGCAACCCGAGCACCTTCTCCGCGATGAAGCACATGATCATTTGCGGGCTG
>NZ_JBFRCL010000263.1:0-242 GCF_040965695.1 Paraburkholderia sp. BR10937 | reverse complement strand
AGGTGGGAGGCTGTGAAGTGTGGACGCTAGTCTGCATGGAGCCGTCCTTGAAATACCACCCTGATCTGTTTGAGGTTCTAACCTTGGTCCGTGATCCGGATCGGGGACAGTGCATGGTAGGCAGTTTGACTGGGGCGGTCTCCTCCCAAAGGGTAACGGAGGAGTACGAAGGTACGCTAGGTACGGTCGGAAATCGTGCTGATAGTGCAATGGCATAAGCGTGCTTGACTGTGAGACCCACA
>NZ_JBFRCL010000262.1:0-242 GCF_040965695.1 Paraburkholderia sp. BR10937 | reverse complement strand
TTGCCGGCCGGCATGACAGTGCGCTGAGCGGAGCCGCCAAGCGTAATCGTGGGCGGCGGCGCGACGTACTTCTGGTCGTTCGGCGCCGACGACAGATCCTGCGGCACATTCAGCGGCGGCGCGGTCGATATTACCCGTCGCTTCCTTCACCGCGATGATGCCCGGCACTTCGGCCAGACGCAGGATGGTCTCGTTCGCCATGTCCGCGACCGTACGGCCCGGCACGTTGTATAGGATGACCG
>NZ_JBFRCL010000261.1:0-242 GCF_040965695.1 Paraburkholderia sp. BR10937 | reverse complement strand
CCTGTTATAGGATCAAGCCTTACGGGCAATTAGTATCAGTTAGCTTAACGCATTACTGCGCTTCCACACCTGACCTATCAACGTCCTGGTCTCGAACGACCCTTCAAGGGGATCAAGTCCCCGGGGACGTCTCATCTTGAGGCGAGTTTCCCGCTTAGATGCTTTCAGCGGTTATCTCTTCCGAACATAGCTACCCGGCGATGCGACTGGCGTCACAACCGGTACACCAGAGGTTCGTCCAC
>NZ_JBFRCL010000260.1:0-242 GCF_040965695.1 Paraburkholderia sp. BR10937 | reverse complement strand
CCTGTTATAGGATCAAGCCTTACGGGCAATTAGTATCAGTTAGCTTAACGCATTACTGCGCTTCCACACCTGACCTATCAACGTCCTGGTCTCGAACGACCCTTCAAGGGGATCTAGTCCCCGGGGACGTCTCATCTTGAGGCGAGTTTCCCGCTTAGATGCTTTCAGCGGTTATCTCTTCCGAACATAGCTACCCGGCGATGCGACTGGCGTCACAACCGGTACACCAGAGGTTCGTCCAC
>NZ_JBFRCL010000259.1:0-242 GCF_040965695.1 Paraburkholderia sp. BR10937 | reverse complement strand
CCTGTTATAGGATCAAGCCTTACGGGCAATTAGTATCAGTTAGCTTAACGCATTACTGCGCTTCCACACCTGACCTATCAACGTCCTGGTCTCGAACGACCCTTCAAGGGGATCAAGTCCCCGGGGAAGTCTCATCTTGAGGCGAGTTTCCCGCTTAGATGCTTTCAGCGGTTATCTCTTCCGAACATAGCTACCCGGCGATGCGACTGGCGTCACAACCGGTACACCAGAGGTTCGTCCAC
>NZ_JBFRCL010000258.1:0-242 GCF_040965695.1 Paraburkholderia sp. BR10937 | reverse complement strand
GTGGACGAACCTCTGGTGTACCGGTTGTGACGCCAGTCGCATCGCCGGGTAGCTATGTTCGGAAGAGATAACCGCTGAAAGCATCTAAGCGGGAAACTCGCCTCAAGATGAGACTTCCCCGGGGACTAGATCCCCTTGAAGGGTCGTTCGAGTCCAGGACGTTGATAGGTCAGGTGTGGAAGCGCAGTAATGCGTTAAGCTAACTGATACTAATTGGCCGTAAGGCTTGATCCTATAACAGG
>NZ_JBFRCL010000257.1:0-243 GCF_040965695.1 Paraburkholderia sp. BR10937 | reverse complement strand
AGCTTTGATCTGCGATTACCCATCACTAGACAGGACGGTACGCCGGCAAACCTGCCAGCGAACGGTGCGTCCTCGATGCGACGGTGGATTCCCTCGCCGTGGCATACTCACCACGAGCGGCAACGGCGCTGCTGGTCTCGAAAGACACGCTGCATCCGGCGCTCGTCTATCTGCTGCTCGACGCGGCTCACACCGTTCACGGCGGCGAAGATTACTTCACACCGCTCGGCACGTTCCCAAACC
>NZ_JBFRCL010000256.1:0-243 GCF_040965695.1 Paraburkholderia sp. BR10937 | reverse complement strand
GCAATGCTCGAGGACGCCAGGCACGCCGAAGTCGTTCGCGCGGCTGCCTACGGACAGCAGCAGCACATCGTATGGAACTGTTCTCCGCTCGAGCATCAAGCCGCCCTCGTGCGACTCGATTGCGGCAGGTACGCGCGATGTGAATCAACAGCGTGTAATCTATCTTTCCCATGCGCGTGAACACAGCTTTACGTATCAGCCGGGAGAAATGTGCGGACTGGACCGAGAACGACGTGAAGTTCA
>NZ_JBFRCL010000255.1:0-243 GCF_040965695.1 Paraburkholderia sp. BR10937 | reverse complement strand
AGCCACGTGCCGAGGAACGCCATGACCGGCGAGGTCGAATTGAGGATGGTCGCCAGGCCGGCTTCCACCGAACGTTCGGCCCACGCGATCAGGGTAAAGGGAATCACGCTATTGAGCAGCGCCTGCAGCGCGTCGAACTTCTCCTGCGCTTCTTCCTGCGTGCTGCCGATCACTGGGAAAATGCCCGGCATGATCTTGAGATGCTCGGGGCGGCGGCCGTAACGTGCGAGCCGCCCCTTCACG
>NZ_JBFRCL010000254.1:0-243 GCF_040965695.1 Paraburkholderia sp. BR10937 | reverse complement strand
AGTCGATCGCTCCCGCCTTCATCGCGCGCACCGACATTTCGATGTCGCCGTGCGCGGTCATGAAAATGATGGGCATGTCCACTTCGTAGCGGTGCGCACTCTGCTGAAAGGTGAGGCCGCTCTCGCCTTTCAAGCGCACGTCGAGTATCAGGCAGCTCGGAACATCGCCCTGCACGCGCTGGCAAAATAGCACCGTCGACGGGAAGGTCTCGACATGAAACCCCACCGATTCGAGCAGGCTCT
>NZ_JBFRCL010000253.1:0-243 GCF_040965695.1 Paraburkholderia sp. BR10937 | reverse complement strand
TCAGCCAAACGCTCTGGAAAGTGCGGCCATAGTGGGTGATAGCCCCGTAGGCGAAGGCGGAATGGAAGAACTAGGTGTACGACAAGTAGGGCGGGACACGTGAAATCCTGTCTGAAGATGGGGGGACGGATCGCGGAAGGTTGTCCGGGTGTTGGAAGTCCCGGTCCTTGCATTGGAGAAGGCGCCTTGGCAAATCCGGGCGCGGAATTCAAGGGTGCGAGGCCATGCTCTTCGGAGCAGAAG
>NZ_JBFRCL010000252.1:0-244 GCF_040965695.1 Paraburkholderia sp. BR10937 | reverse complement strand
ATGTGAAATATCTGGAGCCTGCTGACGGTCTTCAGGTTCGGTTGTGCAGGCTGCTAGCCGAGATACTGCATCTAGACCGGCTGGGACGAAACGACAACTTTTTGCTGATGGGCGGTGACTCGCTGCGGACAATCGCACAACGCTTTTCAGCGTGTTACTGACGACGTTTTACGTTTTGTTGAGAGAGTACAGTGGACAGGACGATATCATCGTCGGCACTCCGAATGTAGTGCGCGAACAGTCA
>NZ_JBFRCL010000251.1:0-244 GCF_040965695.1 Paraburkholderia sp. BR10937 | reverse complement strand
AGGTTAGCCAGAACACGACGAACATCTCGAACCTGTCGGGTGACGTGAGCGATATTGCTGGCGACGTCACGACCATCAACGGCCAGCTCGCTGACGCGGTGATGTACGACACGTCGACGCACGATTCTGTGACGCTGGGCGGCACGGACCACGCTCCCGTCGTGCTGACGAACGTCGCGGCCGGCCGCCTGAGTGCGTCGAGCGTCGATGCCGTGAACGGTGCGCAGTTGTACAACCTTGCCAG
>NZ_JBFRCL010000250.1:0-244 GCF_040965695.1 Paraburkholderia sp. BR10937 | reverse complement strand
GAAGCCTTCAAGATGGGGGCGACGATTGCGATGTTCGTCGCCATCGCGTTCTGGTATCACGACGTGCTGTGGATTCCCCTGCTCGTCACGTACCTGATCGCACTAAAGACATACTGGATCGCGCTCGGCGTGTTCGTGCTGATGATTTACTACAACCTCAAGATCAAGGGTCCTGGCGGCTTCGCACACGAGCTGCTCTCGGCCCCGTTCGGCGCGCATCCGCTCCTGTGGATCCCGAACCTTG
>NZ_JBFRCL010000249.1:0-244 GCF_040965695.1 Paraburkholderia sp. BR10937 | reverse complement strand
CGTCTTTCACTGCTTTGTAGGCCGCGCCATACAGCGTGCTGCTGATTTCGTCGAGGTAAATGGGCAGCATCTCCTCCTTGATGCCAAGCCGCGCTTTCACATCGAGGATGAAGGCGAGCGCGTCGAGTGGGCGGATGTGAAAGGCCCCGCCTCTGGCCATGCGTGCAGGCGGGACATGACGCAACGCGATTTCGTCGGCGGCGATTTCAGTTCGCACGGGCGGTGACTCCTGTTTCGGCAATCG
>NZ_JBFRCL010000248.1:0-244 GCF_040965695.1 Paraburkholderia sp. BR10937 | reverse complement strand
CCTCACGGAACTCACCCAGACCGAGGTGCGCGACTTCTATCGGCCGAACTTCTTCGTCAACACGCCCGACATCAACCCGCGCCATTTGCAGACCGGCGCGCGCTCGAGCTTCCTGATCCGCGCCGCGACGACGGCTACGACATCGCCGACTATCGCAACGTTCACCCGGACTACGGCCAGCTCGCCGACGTGCGCCGCTTCATTCAGGAAGCGCATGCGCGCGGCATGCGTGTGATCACCGAAC
>NZ_JBFRCL010000247.1:0-244 GCF_040965695.1 Paraburkholderia sp. BR10937 | reverse complement strand
CGAATCCTACCGCGGCAAAAGAGAGGCACAGCAAGCCGATGACCATCGCCATCGATTCCGCGCGCGAGGCCGCCGTCAATGCGAGCGCGCTCACGACGAATCCCGTCATCGCAACGGGCGTGCGCGCGGGCTATCGCTCAAGGCGATGGGTCTGTACGCATCGTTGCCCTGGGTTGCCGTGTTCGTGGCGGTATTCGTCGCGGGCGCATTCAGCGACTGGCTGCTTCGCAAGACCGGCTCGATC
>NZ_JBFRCL010000246.1:0-244 GCF_040965695.1 Paraburkholderia sp. BR10937 | reverse complement strand
GCTGCGACTCCGGGAAGAAGTCGACAACGCTGTATAGATCGGCCTGTGGAAAGAGCTGAAGAATCTGCTCCACGACCTTCTCCGACCCAGCGTAAGTGACCAGCCACTCATGCACGAGCGCAACGCGACGTGCCGGAACGGATTTGGCATGGCCGCCAGCGCTTCGGGAACGATGATCTCGGTGCGCAATCCAGCGACGCGCGGATCGCGCAGCTCGATCAACTGGTCGAGCGCCCGGATTGTC
>NZ_JBFRCL010000245.1:0-244 GCF_040965695.1 Paraburkholderia sp. BR10937 | reverse complement strand
CCATGACCGGGCACACGCCAACCATTCCTATCGGAGACTTCATGAAGAAACTTGCCTTGTGTGTCGCCCTCGCCCTAGCCGCCGGTGGCGCGTATGCGAAAGACTGGTCCACGATCCGCTTCGGCACGGCAAGTTGTCTATACAATTATCGATGTGTCGAAAAGGCCGGCAATCGGTGTTATCACCTGGGGATTTCACTGTGCCGCAATCGAAAGACGGCGTAATTCAGGCGTCAGGAAGCGGG
>NZ_JBFRCL010000244.1:0-244 GCF_040965695.1 Paraburkholderia sp. BR10937 | reverse complement strand
GCTTGCTCGAGCACTCGCGCGCGAAACGGCCGCGGGTGGCCTGAAAACCAAGGTTGCGGATCTCGACACGCAGCAGGGAACAACCGTTGACTGGCATCGCACGCGCATGGATGCCGGCATCGAACCGTCCAGTTCGCGACGCGCGTAAGTGCTGAGTTTGATGAGCGCATCAGAACGATCGCACAGCGCGACAACCTCCTGCTGGTTGAGATTCTGGAAAGGGCTCTCGATGCCTACGAAAACC
>NZ_JBFRCL010000243.1:0-244 GCF_040965695.1 Paraburkholderia sp. BR10937 | reverse complement strand
GTCCTGTCGCAGCAGTCAACGTGACGATCTACCGCCAAACCTTCAGGGTCTCCACCATCGGCAGCTCTGCCGTCGCTGTCCAAGCTGAACACGATTGCTCACACACCGGCACTTGCCCACACCGCTATCGACATAGCGCCGCCGGATCGTGATCGAGCGCGGCTCCATGAGCGGATTGACGTCGGGGGAAAACTCGAGGTATCGGAGATTTGGCTTCTCGCTGGACATTTTTGGGCCTGAAATT
>NZ_JBFRCL010000242.1:0-245 GCF_040965695.1 Paraburkholderia sp. BR10937 | reverse complement strand
GCGCGCTGTGCCTGCTGGAAGCCCTCGCTCATGACCTTCGCATAGCCGCCACCGCCCGAGCCTTCCTCCTCGTAGTCGACCTTGACGAATTCGCCCCCCAGCGACTTCACCTGGTCGGCCACCTCGGGCACGGTCGCGACGCGCCGCTCTCCGGTGGCTGTCTCCAGAGGAATGCCAATCAGTAATGTCATATTGTCAATCGATGGTAGTGGCCGTCGCAACGAAATCGGGCCTGCGCTTCAGCC
>NZ_JBFRCL010000241.1:0-245 GCF_040965695.1 Paraburkholderia sp. BR10937 | reverse complement strand
GGGCGATCGCGTCATGTTTGTGCGCGAGTATCGCCGCCGCAGCATCTCAAAGCAGCCAAGGGCTGAAGCACTGGAGGAACAAGGCCAACAGCGGCTCGATATGGGCGGATCTGAATGACGCCGCGCAACTCTTCCTGCACAAACAGCACAAGCACATGGAGCTGGCCGTAGTTCGTGCCGGCCAGAAGGCCAGCGACGATTTCGCCGGTTTCTGGATGCGAGACCGAAACAGCGAGCGGCCGGTA
>NZ_JBFRCL010000240.1:0-245 GCF_040965695.1 Paraburkholderia sp. BR10937 | reverse complement strand
AGGTTCAGGTCCTTCTGGTGCAGCTCGATGCGGAAGCCCGGATTGAAGGTGCGCCTGGTCATGCGCTCGCCGTGCACTTCGAGAATGCGCGACGAAGCGAAGCCGCCCATCAGGGCCTTGCGCACGCAAACCGAAGTCGTCGCCGATTCGACGGCTGTCGCGAAGGTCTCGGACATCGTCATCTTGATGGTGCCGGACACGCCTGATGTCGCCAACGTCCTGTTCGCCGACGACGGCGTCGCCAA
>NZ_JBFRCL010000239.1:0-245 GCF_040965695.1 Paraburkholderia sp. BR10937 | reverse complement strand
CAATCTCCGACAAGTGGCTCAAGTGAGGTGTTGAATCGCACCGCATTGTTATGGCCCTTCGAATTGCTACGATGAGTTGCAGAAGATGGGGTCACGCGGGGCGCGCAAAGTTTGCATTTCGCGCACAAGGTGCCGTCAAGGCTGTCAAACAGCCTCGAAAAATAGCGGTAAAAATGACTTCCGCAAAACGCTCAGGATGGCAAAAAGAGCCGCAGAGCCTTATCTGACGGGCGTTACAACCTGAA
>NZ_JBFRCL010000238.1:0-246 GCF_040965695.1 Paraburkholderia sp. BR10937 | reverse complement strand
CCTGATAGTGGCACTGTGATTTCTTGTGAGTATTTGAGTAAAAATTCAAAACCTCATGATGAAATATGGAGTGACTTTAAGTGATCGCTAGGACTTGATTCCCCATCATGAGACCAGCTGCCGGGCGGGTAGTTATCGATCGTGCCAAATACCGTGTAATCCAGCCGCTCGTAGAATGCGCGCGCCTGGAAACTGTAGGTGTCGAGCCACGCGCCAGAGCAGCCGCGTCGACAGGCCTCTTCTTCA
>NZ_JBFRCL010000237.1:0-246 GCF_040965695.1 Paraburkholderia sp. BR10937 | reverse complement strand
ACGCGCACTCATAGTTGTCGGAGCGAGGAAGCCCGAGTAGTTCGGGCAACGTTGCGGGACCGCGGTTTCAGCCGAGGTTTGCCGCGCAGTGAGGATCGGTGTGGCATTGCAGGATCGATGCGACCGGTGCGATGAACAATGGTGGCGATGAAAATTTTGTGGGTGACCGGCTGCGCATCTTTGGTGCTGGTATCAACTACTATATTGGAAGCGCCACTTTCGGCTTCGCATACTCGAACGTGGATG
>NZ_JBFRCL010000236.1:0-246 GCF_040965695.1 Paraburkholderia sp. BR10937 | reverse complement strand
CCGTCGCTCGTGAGATAGAGCTGATCCGCGTGCGCAACGTGCATGCTCGCCACGCGCTCGACGATGCGCGCGTCGAGGTTCGCCGACGCGCATTCGTGCGCGAGCTGGCCGAGCCACTCGCGGCGGGCGAGATCCGCATCGACGGCATCGCGCTTTCGGAGCAACGCAAGACGAGCGCGCGCCGCGCGCTGTACTCGCGTATGCAGGTGGTATTTCAGGATCCGTTCGGCTCGCTTTCTCCGCGCA
>NZ_JBFRCL010000235.1:0-246 GCF_040965695.1 Paraburkholderia sp. BR10937 | reverse complement strand
TACCGCAGAGCCCGGAAAAGCTACGGCTAGACATCGCGACTCACCTTGACTCGTTGCCCGGCTGGGCGCGGCGGTGCATCAGCGATTTGCTCGAGCATGCTGGCGACATCGAGGACCGGCTGGGCGACAAGCAAGACCGGTTCAGCAGGTGGGCCAGGAACCTGGTGGAGCGCCGCGGTTACTGGCGGGCAGCAGTCGCCATCGCAGCCAAGAATGCGCGGATGGCCTGGGCAGTTCTGAAGTACG
>NZ_JBFRCL010000234.1:0-246 GCF_040965695.1 Paraburkholderia sp. BR10937 | reverse complement strand
AGCTGCATCTGGGGTATCCATCCGGCGATCCCAGGCCGGATGGCCAGACCAACGAGCGTAACGGTGCCAGTGGCAAAACCATCATCACGGACCACGGTCCACTCAGGGTCGATCTGCCACGTGACCGTGACGGCAGTTTCGAGCCGATACTGATTCCCAAACACGAACGCCGCTTTACCGGCTTTGATGAGCGCATCATCGCCATGTACGCGCGGGGCATGAGCGTACGCGAAATCCAGGCGTTTC
>NZ_JBFRCL010000233.1:0-247 GCF_040965695.1 Paraburkholderia sp. BR10937 | reverse complement strand
GGCAGGCGGGTAGTTTTGCGTAGGCCGGCGTGAGGGCGGCCCACATCATTTCGTGCTGAATTGTATGGAGCGCTCGAACGAAGCTGATATCGGTCGGTGCGAGCTTCGCTTCCCATGCGGCGCTGGCAAATCGAAACCAGTTTCGGGGAGCTCAAGCAATCGATGCTGGGTTCGGAGTTGACCTTGCGCAGTCGCACAGTCGAAGGGGTGTATCAGGAGATCTGGGGTGCGCTGATCGCCTACAACC
>NZ_JBFRCL010000232.1:0-248 GCF_040965695.1 Paraburkholderia sp. BR10937 | reverse complement strand
GTTAGGTCGTTTCTTTTCAAGCTCTGACATCCACGACCGGAACGCAAGGATCGAGTGGTGCATGAAATGCACGAGTGGCATGTTCGGATCAACGAAGTCGACAAGACTAACAGCACTCCCATGACGCGTCTGGAGACTCGCGACCGTCTGGTTCAACTGCATGGCGTACACCGGCTGCAGCCGTTCCGCGACATTACCTAGTCCACAGAACGCGTGTGCGCTCAGATATCTGCGCTCACGCGCCTCCA
>NZ_JBFRCL010000231.1:0-248 GCF_040965695.1 Paraburkholderia sp. BR10937 | reverse complement strand
GTTAGGTCGTTTCTTTTCAAGCTCTGACATCCACGACCGGAACGCAAGGATCGAGTGGTGCATGAAATGCACGAGTGGCATGTTCGGATCAACGAAGTCGACAAGACTAACAGCACTCCCATGACGCTTCTGGAGACTCGCGACCGTCTGGTTCAACTGCATGGCGTACACCGGCTGCAGCCGTTCCGCGACATTACCTAGTCCACAGAACGCGTGTGCGCTCAGATATCTGCGCTCACGCGCCTCCA
>NZ_JBFRCL010000230.1:0-249 GCF_040965695.1 Paraburkholderia sp. BR10937 | reverse complement strand
AGCGCCTGCTCGGGGTGTCCATCGGACTGCTGCTCTTCTGGGCGACCGAAGGCAAGCTGCACCCGTTCGACACCACCTCCGTCACCTACGTCGGGCTCGTGCTGCTGCTGTTGCCGCGCTTTGGCGTTCGGCGTGGACAAGCGCTCGAACATCGCGGCGGGCATCATGATCGTGGTCGCGCAGGCGACGAGCATCTGGAACGTCGGCATCCAGACCGCCGCCGCACAGAATCTGCTGACCGTGGGCTTC
>NZ_JBFRCL010000229.1:0-250 GCF_040965695.1 Paraburkholderia sp. BR10937 | reverse complement strand
GCGGTAATCCCCGTCGCTCGAAACGTATGGTTGCCGATCTTCGTGCCGATTCCGGCCGCGGCGGCACGGCGCCGCACCATCGCGTAGGCATTGGCCTGTGGCAGCGGCGTGGAGCTCAGCTGCCCGGCGCCGCGCAACTCTTCCTGCACAAACAGCACAAGCACATGGAGCTGGCCGTAGTTCGTGCCGGCCAGAAGGCCAGCGACGATTTCGCCGGTTTCTGGATGCGAGACCGAAACAGCGAGCGGCC
>NZ_JBFRCL010000228.1:0-250 GCF_040965695.1 Paraburkholderia sp. BR10937 | reverse complement strand
TTGGCTGACGGTACGGATAAAGAGTACAGGCTGGTCCCATTTCGCTCGCCACTACTTTGGGAATCTCGGTTGATTTCTTTTCCTGCGGCTACTTAGATGTTTCAGTTCGCCGCGTTCGCTTCACATGGCCTATGTATTCAGCCATGGATACTCCATTCGGAGTGGGTTTCCCCATTCGGACATCTACGGATCAAAGCTTGTTTGCCAGCTCCCCGTAGCTTTTCGCAGGCTACCGCGTCCTTCATCGCCT
>NZ_JBFRCL010000227.1:0-252 GCF_040965695.1 Paraburkholderia sp. BR10937 | reverse complement strand
CAGATAAATCTGGCCAACCGAGAGATAGTTGGCCGCGCGCCACCAGGCGTCCATGCGGCGCAGCAGGTCGTCGGAGAGCGGCGGGTAGGTTGGGGTGTCGGTGGCGTTCATGCGGGACTCCGGTTGCCCGGCACCGGATCGGGTAGATCGGCTTCGCTCAGCCGCGGATTCTCGCCGTCGAACAGCATTGCCCGCATCGCTTTCCTCCTCGCCAGAACGCGGCAGACGCGCCGCATCGATCACCATAAACCA
>NZ_JBFRCL010000226.1:0-252 GCF_040965695.1 Paraburkholderia sp. BR10937 | reverse complement strand
CCGTCGGGCAAGCCTGCTTCCTGCGCGAGTGCGGCGAGCGCGAGCGCCGTGAGCGGCGTGTCCTCGGCGGGCTTTGCCACGACCGTGCAGCCGGCCGCGAGCGCCGGGGCGATCTTGCGCGCGATCACGCCAATCGGCTCCTTGATCGCGCTCATGCGCTTGCCGCGCTGCGTCTGCGGAATGATGTCGCCGTAGACCTTCGTCGCCTCTTCGGCGAACCACGCGACGTACGACGCACCATACGCGACCTCG
>NZ_JBFRCL010000225.1:0-255 GCF_040965695.1 Paraburkholderia sp. BR10937 | reverse complement strand
TACCACCTTGAGCTGAGGCTTGTGGCAGTCCATCAAAGAAATGCTACTTGCACGTCCCGAGGGACATTAGCGGGATAGGGGGCCGATTCTGGAGTCACCTTGAAAGTAGCTTGCCGTCACCACAAAATCATCAAACGACCGCAGAAAGTCACCATTAAATCACCGCTTCAGATGCAGTTCGTCACCGTCCGGAGCCAAGGGACTCGAGCTCAATAGAACGGGCAGTCAACACTCCGGGCATATAGAGCCATCTGA
>NZ_JBFRCL010000224.1:0-255 GCF_040965695.1 Paraburkholderia sp. BR10937 | reverse complement strand
CACCTTGAGCTGAGGCTTGTGGCAGTCCATCAAAGAAATGCTACTTGCACGTCCCGAGGGACATTAGCGGGATAGGGGGCCGATTCTGGAGTCACCTTGAAAGTAGCTTGCCGTCACCACAAAATCATCAAACGACCGCAGAAAGTCACCATTAAATCACCGCTTCAGATGCAGTTCGTCACCGTCCGGAGCCAAGGGACTCGAGCTCAATAGAACGGGCAGTCAACACTCCGGGCATATAGAGCCATCTGAAAT
>NZ_JBFRCL010000223.1:0-255 GCF_040965695.1 Paraburkholderia sp. BR10937 | reverse complement strand
TTGACTGCCCGTTCTATTGAGCTCGAGTCCCTTGGCTCCGGACGGTGACGAACTGCATCTGAAGCGGTGATTTAATGGTGACTTTCTGCGGTCGTTTGATGATTTTGTGGTGACGGCAAGCTACTTTCAAGGTGACTCCAGAATCGGCCCCCTATCCCGCTAATGTCCCTCGGGACGTGCAAGTAGCATTTCTTTGATGGACTGCCACAAGCCTCAGCTCAAGGTGGTAAGTGATTGCTTTTGCTTGGGATTGCG
>NZ_JBFRCL010000222.1:0-255 GCF_040965695.1 Paraburkholderia sp. BR10937 | reverse complement strand
AAAAAAACACCTATCTAGATAGGTAGGTGCGCAGATAGGGCCTCTTAAGGAGAATCACTTCCGCGGCAGTCACTCATCAGGCATATCTGACAGCGAGAGTCATCATGGAACTTATGGGCAATCAATGACACTCGGGTGCGAATACCATGTCGTCCCCCGGGGATCTGTCCTCGGTCGTCGACCGCGTCCTGATCATTGCGTATCGGAAGAAGAAGAAAGAAAGCCAGCGCCGCTTCTGGGCGCGTTTCGGCGTGA
>NZ_JBFRCL010000221.1:0-255 GCF_040965695.1 Paraburkholderia sp. BR10937 | reverse complement strand
AGGCCGGCCGCTTCGACGCGGAAATCGTGCCGGTGGCGATTCCGCAGCGCAAGGGCGAGCCGCTGCAGTTCGCGACCGACGAATTCGTGCGCCACGGCGTGACGGCCGACTCGCTCGCGGGCCTGAAGCCGGCGTTCAACAAGGATGGCACGGTGACGGCGGCGACCGCGTCGGGCATCAACGACGGCGCAGCGGCGGTCGTGGTGATGTCGGCGAAGAAGGCCGAGGCGCTGGGCCTCACGCCGCTCGCGCGCA
>NZ_JBFRCL010000220.1:0-255 GCF_040965695.1 Paraburkholderia sp. BR10937 | reverse complement strand
GGGCGCGCACCGCATCGACCTTCACCTGCGGCGTGGTCACCGGCACGCAGATCACGGCCTTCACGCCGAGCTTCGCCGCCGACAGCGCCACGCCCTGCGCGTGATTGCCCGCGGAGGCGGTGATCACGCCGCGCTCGAGCTGCGCGGGCGAGAGATGGGCCATCTTGTTGTACGCGCCGCGCAGCTTGAAGGAGAACACCGGCTGGTTGTCCTCGCGCTTGAGGAACACGGCGTTGCGCAGGCGCGCCGAGAGGT
>NZ_JBFRCL010000219.1:0-255 GCF_040965695.1 Paraburkholderia sp. BR10937 | reverse complement strand
AATCGGCGTCTGCGTGCTGGAGAAAGGCTCGGAAATCGGGGCGCATATCCTCTCGGGCGCGGTCATGGATCCGCGTGCCCTGAACGAGCTGATTCCGGACTGGAAGGAGCAAGGCGCACCGCTGAACATGCCGGTGACCGAGGACAAGTTCCTTTTTCTTTCCGAAACGGGGGCTAAGGCTGTGCCGAACTGGGCACTGCCCGACAACTTCAAGAACCACGGCAACTACGTCATCAGCCTCGCGAACGTCACGCG
>NZ_JBFRCL010000218.1:0-255 GCF_040965695.1 Paraburkholderia sp. BR10937 | reverse complement strand
TGAAGGTGCCGGACGTGAAGACGCTGGTCGAGAAGCTGAAGACGGAAGCCAAGGTGCTGTAAGGGGAGCAGACGAAAATGACGAATCTGGTTAGTGCCGAACACGACAATCAGTCGATCAAGGCCGCGACGCTGAACACGGTCGCCGCAGCACAGAAGATTGGCGGCGACGTGCACGTGCTGGTCGCGGGTCACAACGCACAAGCTGCGGCGGATGCAGCCGCGAAGATTGCAGGCGTGGCGAAGGTGCTGCTGG
>NZ_JBFRCL010000217.1:0-255 GCF_040965695.1 Paraburkholderia sp. BR10937 | reverse complement strand
GCCCGTGAAACGGCTAAAATTGCGCGCGATTTACCGTCCGCGCACGGCTTGCCGGCCTTCCAGGGCCCATGTTCCGTTTGCGCGACACGCCCGCGTTTTATTTCTTGCCGGGCGGGTTTGATGGTAGATTCTGGGGAAGTCAGGGGAGCCGTGCGCAGGTGACACGAAGCACGGCACGAAGCGAGGCAGGCAGCCGGCCGGAGCCGGTCAGGATCGGAGAACGGGATGAAGAAAGGGGTTGTGGCGCAACTGGCC
>NZ_JBFRCL010000216.1:0-255 GCF_040965695.1 Paraburkholderia sp. BR10937 | reverse complement strand
CGGCTGCAGTGCGTGCAGCGCCTCGAACAGCATCTGCCGCTCAGCACCGTCGGCGGGATGAAGCGCGGCGTGCAGGGTCAGTTCGGCCCCCGGCAGGAACAGCGCAAACGCGTAGTGTTCGGCGCACCGTTCATGGCCGCGACGCGTGCCCACGCGCAGACGGCTGCCATCGGCGGCAACCAGGCGCAGGCCGTGCCAGCGCATCGAATCGAGATGGGGTTGGGCAAGTGCAATCAGGCGGGCACGGGCCAGTTC
>NZ_JBFRCL010000215.1:0-255 GCF_040965695.1 Paraburkholderia sp. BR10937 | reverse complement strand
TGCACGATCGCCGGGGTGCCGGTCGTCCCCAGGAACGGCATCGCCGGGAAGATCGCGCCGACCGCAAACAGGAGAAACGAAAATCCCGCTGCAGTCCACGGATTGCCACCGAGTTCCGCCGGGTCCAGCCCGAGTTCCTCACGCGTGAGCGCGTCCAGTGCCTTGTCCTTGTCGCGCATGATCTGTGCTGCCACGCGCTTCGCTTCGTCGCGCTCCAGGCCTTTGGCGCGGTAGATGAGCCTCAGTTCATGCTCC
>NZ_JBFRCL010000214.1:0-255 GCF_040965695.1 Paraburkholderia sp. BR10937 | reverse complement strand
CCGAAATGAAGCTGCATCTGGGGTATCCATCCGGCGATCCCAGGCCGGATGGCCAGACCAACGAGCGTAACGGTGCCAGTGGCAAAACCATCATCACGGACCACGGTCCACTCAGGGTCGATCTGCCGCGTGACCGTGACGGCAGTTTCGAGCCGATACTGATTCCCAAACACGAACGCCGCTTTACCGGCTTTGATGAGCGCATCATCGCCATGTACGCGCGGGGCATGAGCGTACGCGAAATCCAGGCGTTTC
>NZ_JBFRCL010000213.1:0-255 GCF_040965695.1 Paraburkholderia sp. BR10937 | reverse complement strand
CCCCCCCCCCCCCCCCCCCCCCCCCCCCCCCCCCCCCCCCCCCCCCCCCCCCCCCCCCCCCCCCCCCCCCCCCCCCCCCCCCCCCCCCCCCCCCCCCCCCCCCCCCCCCCCCCCCCCCCCCCCCCCCCCCCCCCCCCCCCCCCCCCCCCCCCCCCCCCCCCCCCCCCCCCCCCCCCCCCCCCCCCCCCCCCCCCCCCCCCCCCCCCCCCCCCCCCCCCCCCCCCCCCCCCCCCCCCCCCCCCCCCCCCCCCCCCC
>NZ_JBFRCL010000212.1:0-255 GCF_040965695.1 Paraburkholderia sp. BR10937 | reverse complement strand
CGCGCAAACGCGGTGACGCATTTCCAGTTACGGGCATCGACGCGCATGCAGAACGCAATGTCACGCTGCACGAGCGCAGCCACCATCGTGTTGCCGATGTAGCCGCGATCGAGCAGCAGCAGATCGCCACGCGGCTGCAGTGCGTGCAGCGCCTCGAACAGCATCTGCCGCTCAGCACCGTCGGCGGGATGAAGCGCGGCGTGCAGGGTCAGTTCGGCCCCCGGCAGGAACAGCGCAAACGCGTAGTGTTCGGCG
>NZ_JBFRCL010000211.1:0-255 GCF_040965695.1 Paraburkholderia sp. BR10937 | reverse complement strand
GATCGCTACGCGGCTGCAGTGCGTGCAGCGCCTCGAACAGCATCTGCCGCTCAGCACCGTCGGCGGGATGAAGCGCGGCGTGCAGGGTCAGTTCGGCCCCCGGCAGGAACAGCGCAAACGCGTAGTGATCGGCGCACAGTTCATGGCCGCGACGCGTGCCCACGCGCAGACGGCTGCCATCGGCGGCAACCAGGCGCAGGCCGTGCCAGCGCATCGAATCGAGATGGGGTTGGGCAAGTGCAATCAGGCGGGCAC
>NZ_JBFRCL010000210.1:0-255 GCF_040965695.1 Paraburkholderia sp. BR10937 | reverse complement strand
CGGTGCCGCTCGGGCTCACGAATGCGTCGACGTACAGCAGGATCGCGAGCCAGTTCAGGTTCAGCGCGATCGCGAGTTCCGCGAACGGCGACTTGAAGTTGAACGTGTTCCAGCCCTTCGCGACGTCAGCCGGATTGACCGCGCCGATATAGGCGACCTGCAGCAGCACGTAGATCACGAGTGCGCAGAGGATCGAGCCGATGACTGCGAACGGCACGCTCTTCGCCGGATTGCGCGCCTCACCCGCGAGGTTGA
>NZ_JBFRCL010000209.1:0-255 GCF_040965695.1 Paraburkholderia sp. BR10937 | reverse complement strand
CCGGCCAGATGCTCGCCGCGCTGGCGAACCTGCCGCAAGCGACGATTGCCTCGAAGGTGGTCGTGGCCGACGGCAAGGCGACCGTCTCGCGCGAAGTGGACGGTGGCGCGGAAACGCTGTCGCTCAAGCTGCCCGCAGTCGTTACGACGGACCTGCGCCTGAACGAGCCGCGCTACGTCACGCTGCCGAACATCATGAAGGCGAAGAAGAAGCCGCTGGAAACCGTGAAGCCGGAAGACCTGGGCGTCGATGTCA
>NZ_JBFRCL010000208.1:0-255 GCF_040965695.1 Paraburkholderia sp. BR10937 | reverse complement strand
TGTGGCTGGTCGTCCTCTCAGACCAGCTACGGATCGTCGCCTTGGTAGGCCTTTACCCCACCAACCAGCTAATCCGCCATCGGCCACCCCAATAGCGCGAGGTCTTGCGATCCCCCGCTTTCATCCATAGATCGTATGCGGTATTAATCCGGCTTTCGCCGGGCTATCCCCCACTACTGGACATGTTCCGATGTATTACTCACCCGTTCGCCACTCGCCGCCAGGATTGCTCCCGCGCTGCCGTTCGACTTGCAT
>NZ_JBFRCL010000207.1:0-255 GCF_040965695.1 Paraburkholderia sp. BR10937 | reverse complement strand
TCGGGATCACCGAGACAATGGCGATCCAGTTTGCCCACGCGCTGATGAAGCCCACCAGTGCGCCGTGCGAGTAGCGGGCATAGCGGACCATACCGCCCGACTCCGGGAACATCGCACCGAGTTCGGCATAGGTGAGCGCGATGGCCAGAATGACCACGGCGCCGATGACCCAGGCGCAAACCGCCGCCGGACCTGCAATTTTCGCCGCCTTCCACGCGCCGAACAGCCAGCCCGAACCGATGATCGACCCGAGGC
>NZ_JBFRCL010000206.1:0-255 GCF_040965695.1 Paraburkholderia sp. BR10937 | reverse complement strand
TGGACGGATGCTCGCCACGGATGGATGAGCCTGAGCGCCGGGTAACTGGTGCGAGGCCAGCGTAGGCCGCCAGGTGACCTGCCGAAGCGAATGCTTTGTGCGCGACCTCGGTGAGGAGTCTGGCGGCGGTCCTGACGCCGACTCCCGGCATGCTGGTCAGGACCGGCCAAAGAGGGTGAGCAAGCACCAGCCGCTCAACTTCGGCGGCGATTTCGTCGCGCTGTTTGCGTAAGGCGGCAAGTTGCTGAGCCAAGC
>NZ_JBFRCL010000205.1:0-255 GCF_040965695.1 Paraburkholderia sp. BR10937 | reverse complement strand
TGGACGGATGCTCGCCACGGATGGATGAGCCTGAGCGCCGGGTAACTGGTGCGAGGCCAGCGTAGGCCGCCAGGTGACCTGCCGAAGCGAATGCTTTGTGCGCGACCTCGGTGAGGAGTCTGGCGGCAGTCCTGACGCCGACTCCCGGCATGCTGGTCAGGACCGGCCAAAGAGGGTGAGCAAGCACCAGCCGCTCAACTTCGGCGGCGATTTCGTCGCGCTGTTTGCGTAAGGCGGCAAGTTGCTGAGCCAAGC
>NZ_JBFRCL010000204.1:0-255 GCF_040965695.1 Paraburkholderia sp. BR10937 | reverse complement strand
TGTTGTTTTGATGGCGAGAAGGTGTTGTAAACGACGCGCCGAGCTGTTAACTTTTCGGCGCGATGCTTTCCAGTCACCTGACCTTTCTGCTCGAAGCGCAACAGCCGGCCGACCTCAGCCGGCTGGCTGAGCATCTGCCCTATGAATGGATCGAGCGGGCGGTGCAGGCTACCGGGGCGGCCAGTATTCGGCGCCGGCGTTTGCCTGCTGAACAGGTGGTCTGGCTGGTAATCGCGCTGGCGATGTACCGGCACT
>NZ_JBFRCL010000203.1:0-257 GCF_040965695.1 Paraburkholderia sp. BR10937 | reverse complement strand
TCGTTCGAGACCAGGACGTTGATAGGTCAGGTGTGGAAGCGCAGTAATGCGTTAAGCTAACTGATACTAATTGCCCGTAAGGCTTGATCCTATAACAGGTGTGCCTCCCTCCCGCTGGGGAGAGAAGGGCGCACAGGTTGAGATCACGTGTCGGTCTACGTTACTGCTTCAGCATTTACGTAAAACCCACACTATGTGTGTTGTGCCTGAAACAACGCAACCCCAATTCAGCAGCACCCTCTTTACGCTTCTTCCCG
>NZ_JBFRCL010000202.1:0-263 GCF_040965695.1 Paraburkholderia sp. BR10937 | reverse complement strand
CCACGTCGAACAGATCGCCGACGAGCCCCACGTCGGCCACCGAGAAGATCGGCGCATCCGGGTCCTTGTTCACGGCGACGATGAACTTCGAGTCCTTCATGCCGGCGAGGTGCTGGATCGCGCCCGACGTGTATGTGGCGTTCGGCGCGTAGCCGGCATCGACGGCGGCGCGCGAGGCGCCGAGTGCGGCGCCCAGCGTGTCGGCAAGCCGTCCGAGGCGCGCCATGTTCTCCTGTGAGGCGAGGCCGCGGCCGCCTGCAATC
>NZ_JBFRCL010000201.1:0-269 GCF_040965695.1 Paraburkholderia sp. BR10937 | reverse complement strand
TTGACCGTACCGCAAACCGACACAGGTGGGCGAGATGAGTATTCTAAGGCGCTTGAGAGAACTCGGGAGAAGGAACTCGGCAAATTGGTACCGTAACTTCGGGATAAGGTACGCCCTGGTAGCTTGACTGGCTTGCGCCAGAAGGGTGAAGGGGTTGCAATAAACTGGTGGCTGCGACTGTTTAATAAAAACACAGCACTCTGCAAACACGAAAGTGGACGTATAGGGTGTGACGCCTGCCCGGTGCCGGAAGATTAAATGATGGGGTG
>NZ_JBFRCL010000200.1:0-277 GCF_040965695.1 Paraburkholderia sp. BR10937 | reverse complement strand
TCCAGAGCTCATCGCTCACACGCGTTCAAGCGCTCACACTTGTCGGCTGTAAGAAAGACAGACTCAGGGGTCTGTAGCTCAGTCAGCTCGATCCCCGTCTGCCTCGATCGGTCCCCAACGCCTAGTGTTCGATTAGTAGTTCGAATATTGTGCATTGGCGATTGAGCCAGTCAGAGCGGTATGTGAAAACGTATCGGCTGTCGTTCTTTAACAATCAGGAAGAAGTAGTAAAGAGATTCATCCGGAAGACGGACAGAGATGGCCGTCGAGTAGGTGA
>NZ_JBFRCL010000199.1:0-281 GCF_040965695.1 Paraburkholderia sp. BR10937 | reverse complement strand
AACGCGCAGTAAGCAGTAGAGTGCAGCAAAGGCATTATCTGAAAAGATCATGTCCCCTTCGTCTAGAGGCCTAGGACATCACCCTTTCACGGTGAGTACAGGGGTTCGAATCCCCTAGGGGACGCCAGACATGAGCGTCGTCAATGAGATTGGCGAGGCATCAGGTGGAAATCAGCCGACATCCATCTGACTGTGTCGAACTGGAGCGGTAGTTCAGTCGGTTAGAATACCGGCCTGTCACGCCGGGGGTCGCGGGTTCGAGTCCCGTCCGCTCCGCCAGA
>NZ_JBFRCL010000198.1:0-282 GCF_040965695.1 Paraburkholderia sp. BR10937 | reverse complement strand
TCACCTACTCGACGGCCATCTCTGTCCGTCTTCCGGATGAATCTCTTTACTACTTCTTCCTGATTGTTAAAGAACGACAGCCGATACGTTTTCACATACCGCTCTGACTGGCTCAATCGCCAATGCAAAAGGTTCTGCTTCGTGCAGAACGCTGCGCATTGAGGATTGGTGGAGGATGACGGGATCGAACCGACGACCCCCTGCTTGCAAAGCAGGTGCTCTCCCAGCTGAGCTAATCCCCCAGTCACACATACTCATGGGGATCTGTCTCGCCTTATGCAG
>NZ_JBFRCL010000197.1:0-285 GCF_040965695.1 Paraburkholderia sp. BR10937 | reverse complement strand
CGCTCCACAGTGCCGCCAGAACATCCGGCGTGAGATATTCAGCGCCCGTCATGGGTGGCGCGTCGTCGATCAGTGTGCCGAGCTCCGTTGGGTCTGGCTCTGCGACCGCGATTTCCCCACTTTCCGTCGTAGTGCACAGGGCCGTGACATAGCGGGCTCCTAGGGAAGGTCTGCACAATACGTTTTCAGAGCGCCGATCTTTTTTCACGTTGGGCGTATCGGCCGCAGAATCTGCTAGCAGGTTGGTCGTCCGGCTTTTGAAGCATGATGACCTGCGTTTGCCGA
>NZ_JBFRCL010000196.1:0-287 GCF_040965695.1 Paraburkholderia sp. BR10937 | reverse complement strand
GCGTCGCCACACTGCTCGCAGTGCTACTGCTTTGGCGCCGCATTTTGATTTGGCGTCCCCTAGGGGATTCGAACCCCTGTACTCACCGTGAAAGGGTGATGTCCTAGGCCTCTAGACGAAGGGGACAACACGGGTATAAGTGCAGGCTTACACCTTTGAACTGCAGCGGTTCGCCATTACCGAAGCAACGGCGGAACAGCTTTGAATCTGGCGGAGCGGACGGGACTCGAACCCGCGACCCCCGGCGTGACAGGCCGGTATTCTAACCGACTGAACTACCGCTCCAG
>NZ_JBFRCL010000195.1:0-287 GCF_040965695.1 Paraburkholderia sp. BR10937 | reverse complement strand
TCACAACCCTGATTCACCTACTCGACGGCCATCTCTGTCCGTCTTCCGGATGAATCTCTTTACTACTTCTTCCTGATTGTTAAAGAACGACAGCCGGTACGTTTTCACATACCGCTCTGACTGGCTCAATCGCCAATGCGAAATGCTCTGCTGAACTTCAGCAGAACGCTGTGCATTGAGGATTGGTGGAGGATGACGGGATCGAACCGACGACCCCCTGCTTGCAAAGCAGGTGCTCTCCCAGCTGAGCTAATCCCCCAGTCACACATACTCATGGGGATCTGTCT
>NZ_JBFRCL010000194.1:0-290 GCF_040965695.1 Paraburkholderia sp. BR10937 | reverse complement strand
CGTCTTGTAACGCTGGAATTCCTCGAACGGCGAGAGATACGGGTTCTGGTACGCGAGACCCACGACAAAGCCCACCATCACCTGGTTGTTGTCGATGTGGTACAGGAACGAGCCGCCGTAGGTGTCGGATTCCAGAGGCCAGCCGGCCGTGTGGATCACGAGGCCGGGCTGGTGCTTCGAGGGATCGATCTCCCACAGTTCCTTGATGCCGATGCCGTAGACCTGCGGGTCCGAGTCCTTGCCCAGCTTGAACTTCTCGTTCAGTTGACGGCCCAGGTGCCCGCGGCAGC
>NZ_JBFRCL010000193.1:0-291 GCF_040965695.1 Paraburkholderia sp. BR10937 | reverse complement strand
CCGTCGGGCAAGCCTGCTTCCTGCGCGAGTGCGGCGAGCGCGAGCGCCGTGAGCGGCGTGTCCTCGGCGGGCTTTGCCACGACCGTGCAGCCGGCCGCGAGCGCCGGGGCGATCTTGCGCGCGATCATCGCGAGCGGGAAATTCCACGGCGTGATCGCGGCGACCACGCCAATCGGCTCCTTGATCGCGCTCATGCGCTTGCCGCGCTGCGTCTGCGGAATGATGTCGCCGTAGACCTTCGTCGCCTCTTCGGCGAACCACGCGACGTACGACGCACCATACGCGACCTCG
>NZ_JBFRCL010000192.1:0-294 GCF_040965695.1 Paraburkholderia sp. BR10937 | reverse complement strand
CAAGCACGTTTCGTAATGCCAGCCACAGCAGCTTGATGGCCGCTTCGTCATTGGGGAAGTGCCCGCGCGTCTTGATGATCTTGCGCAACTGCATGTTCAGGCTCTCGATGGCGTTCGTCGTGTAGATGACCCGGCGTATTTCTGGTGGAAACACGAAGAACGGCGTGACGTTCTCCCACGCACGCCGCCAGGATTGCACAATGGTCGGATATCGGGTGCCCCATGGGCCTGCAGCGAATGCCTCAAGCGCCTGCTGCGCGGCCTGCCCGCTTGCGGCCGTGTAGATCGGGCGCA
>NZ_JBFRCL010000191.1:0-297 GCF_040965695.1 Paraburkholderia sp. BR10937 | reverse complement strand
ACGGGCCCTTGCCCTCGCAGAACAGCGGCCGGATATAGGCCGGCACGAAGCCCGGGAAATCGAACGCGTTTTCCACGCCCATTTCGAGCGCCATCTGGCGGATGTTGTTGCCGTAGTCGAGCGTGGCTGCGCCGCGTTCCTGCAGCGTGAGCATCGCGCACACCTGGTGGGCCATCGACTCCTTCGCGACCTTCACGATGCTTTCCGGCGCGACCTTCTGCGCCTCGCGCCACTGCTCGACCGTCCAGCCCTGCGGCAGGTAGCCGTTGATCGGGTCGTGCGCGCTCGTCTGGTCCG
>NZ_JBFRCL010000190.1:0-304 GCF_040965695.1 Paraburkholderia sp. BR10937 | reverse complement strand
AGGCATCCTGCTCGCTGGGCGCCGCCAGCGTCACCACGCGCTCGGCTTCGCCACTGCGCGCAAACGCGGTGACGCATTTCCAGTTACGGGCATCGACGCGCATGCAGAACGCAATGTCACGCTGCACGAGCGCAGCCACCATCGTGTTGCCGATGTAGCCGCGATCGAGCAGCAGCAGATCGCTACGCGGCTGCAGTGCGTGCAGCGCCTCGAACAGCATCTGCCGCTCAGCACCGTCGGCGGGATGAAGCGCGGCGTGCAGGGTCAGTTCGGCCCCCGGCAGGAACAGCGCAAACGCGTAGTG
>NZ_JBFRCL010000189.1:0-304 GCF_040965695.1 Paraburkholderia sp. BR10937 | reverse complement strand
GCCGCCAGACTCCTCACCGAGGTCGCGCACAAAGCATTCGCTTCGGCAGGTCACCTGGCGGCCTACGCTGGCCTCGCACCAGTTACCCGGCGCTCAGGCTCATCCATCCGTGGCGAGCATCCGTCCAGGCGCGGCAACAAGGTGCTCAAACGCGCCTTGTTTCTATCGGCCTTCGCGGCCTTGAGAGACCCCATCTCACGGGCTTACTACGCACGCAAGGTCCAGCAGGGCAAGCGACATAACCAGGCGCTCATCGCACTGGCACGGCGACGCTGCGACGTCCTGTTTGCCATGCTGCGAGACG
>NZ_JBFRCL010000188.1:0-307 GCF_040965695.1 Paraburkholderia sp. BR10937 | reverse complement strand
GGAATGCCCGGTCCGTCGCCTGATTCTCGACCGCCGGATTCCACCAGCGATCGAAGTGGATCACGTGGGAGGCGGCAGTGAGATTCAACCCCGCGCCGCCCGCCTTGAGCGAAAGCACAAAGAACGGAACCGATTCATCTTCCTGGAATTGCCGGACGAGTTCGCGGCGTTTGGCGACGGGCGTTCCACCGTGGAGAATCAGACCTTCCCGGCCAAAAAGCGAGCCGAGGTGGGCAGCCAGGGGCTCCGTGGTTTCGCGGAACTGCGTAAACACGAGCACCTTTTCCTGTTTCGCTGCGATCACGTC
>NZ_JBFRCL010000187.1:0-308 GCF_040965695.1 Paraburkholderia sp. BR10937 | reverse complement strand
TTGGGCTTACGGCGAGGGGGCCTTTCACCCCCTTTATCGCTACTCATGTCAGCATTCGCACTTCCGATACCTCCAGCACGCTTTTCAACGCACCTTCGCAGGCTTACGGAACGCTCTCCTACCATGCGTACGTTCCTTTAAATCCACCACGACTCACCCACCAACGATCATTGTTGGGTGCTTTGTCGCTGCTGCGCAGCGACAAGCGTGGTGCGCTTAAAGGAACGCACGCATCCGCAGCTTCGGTATATGGCTTAGCCCCGTTACATCTTCCGCGCAGGACGACTCGATCAGTGAGCTATTACGCT
>NZ_JBFRCL010000186.1:0-313 GCF_040965695.1 Paraburkholderia sp. BR10937 | reverse complement strand
GCAATGTCACGAACATCACCGGCCAGCTCGCCGATGCGGTGATGTACGACACGTCGACGCACGACTCGGTGACGCTGGGCGGTGTGGAGGCGACCACGCCGGTGGCGCTGCATAACGTGGCGGCGGGTGATCTGAGCGAGGACAGCACGGACGCGGTGAACGGTTCACAGCTGTACGCCACGAACCAGCAGGTTAGCCAGAACACGACGAACATCTCGAACCTGTCGGGTGACGTGAGCGATATTGCTGGCGACATCACGACCATCAACGGCCAGCTCGCTGACGCGGTGATGTACGACACGTCGACGCACGA
>NZ_JBFRCL010000185.1:0-313 GCF_040965695.1 Paraburkholderia sp. BR10937 | reverse complement strand
CCGGTGACGGACCGTGCCCGCGTCGTAACGCTGAGCGCGCCCGCACCCGGACGGGCCTGGCGTTGCGCGCCGTGAACGGATGCGTTGCCCGGCGATGTCATGTGACGTGCTGCGAAACAATCCGTCCCAGGACCAGGACCGGTCATTTTTCCCACGGCGCAGCAGATACGTGATCGTTTCCGTCTACATTTGAAACCGGGCCTTCCCCATCAACTGTCATGTCCTTGACCGATACCGATCGCCTTTCGCCAAGAATCACACCTGCTGGCCACCTGCTTGCCGCGCCGGACGTCGAGGCGCCTGTGCTGCCCGA
>NZ_JBFRCL010000184.1:0-321 GCF_040965695.1 Paraburkholderia sp. BR10937 | reverse complement strand
AGGCATCAGGTGGAAATCAGCCGACATCCATCTGACTGTGTCGAACTGGAGCGGTAGTTCAGTCGGTTAGAATACCGGCCTGTCACGCCGGGGGTCGCGGGTTCGAGTCCCGTCCGCTCCGCCAGATCGAGCCCGTTCAGAAACTGTGAGCGGGCTTTTTAGTTAAAGTGACGATTACAGGCGCAAGCCCGTGTTGTCCCCTTCGTCTAGAGGCCTAGGACATCACCCTTTCACGGTGAGTACAGGGGTTCGAATCCCCTAGGGGACGCCAAAACAAAAATGCGGCGCCAAAGCAGTAGCACTGCGAGCAGTGTGGCGACG
>NZ_JBFRCL010000183.1:0-329 GCF_040965695.1 Paraburkholderia sp. BR10937 | reverse complement strand
GACCAGCTCGCTATGGTCATCAGGCTTGACGGGTTGCTGCGTCGCAGGGTTCTGCGCCACAGCCAATCGGGAAGAAGCGTAAAGAGGGTGCTGCTGAATTGGGGTTGTGTTGTTTCAGGCACAACACACATAGTGTGGGTTCTACGTAAATGCTGAAGCATTAACGTAGACCGACACGTGATCTCAACCTGTGCGTCCTTCACTCCCCAGCGGGAGGGAGGCACACCTGTTATAGGATCAAGCCTTACGGGCAATTAGTATCAGTTAGCTTAACGCATTACTGCGCTTCCACACCTGACCTATCAACGTCCTGGTCTCGAACGACCCTT
>NZ_JBFRCL010000182.1:0-339 GCF_040965695.1 Paraburkholderia sp. BR10937 | reverse complement strand
CCTGCACGGCTTCGAACGCCGCATCGGCGGCCAGCATGCCGGTCTTGATCGCCGCGTGGCTGCCCTTGATGCGCGAGGCGTTCAGGAAGCCCGCATCGTCGCCCACGAGCGCGCCGCCCGGGAACACGAGCTTGGGCAGCGACATCAGGCCGCCTGCCGTGATCGCGCGCGCGCCGTACGAGACGCGCTTGCCGCCTTCCAGGTACTGGCGAATTTCCGGGTGCGTCTTGTAACGCTGGAATTCCTCGAACGGCGAGAGATACGGGTTCTGGTACGCGAGACCCACGACAAAGCCCACCATCACCTGGTTGTTGTCGATGTGGTACAGGAACGAGCCGC
>NZ_JBFRCL010000181.1:0-342 GCF_040965695.1 Paraburkholderia sp. BR10937 | reverse complement strand
CGTCTTGTAACGCTGGAATTCCTCGAACGGCGAGAGATACGGGTTCTGGTACGCGAGACCCACGACAAAGCCCACCATCACCTGGTTGTTGTCGATGTGGTACAGGAACGAGCCGCCGTAGGTGTCGCTTTCAAGCGGCCAGCCGGCCGTGTGGATCACGAGGCCGGGCTGGTGCTTCGAAGGATCGATCTCCCACAGTTCCTTGATGCCGATGCCGTAGACCTGCGGATCCGAGTCCTTGCCCAGCTTGAACTTCTCGTTCAGTTGACGGCCCAGGTGCCCGCGGCAGCCTTCGCAGAACAGCGTGTACTTGGCGTGCAACTCCATGCCGAGCTGGAAGTT
>NZ_JBFRCL010000180.1:0-343 GCF_040965695.1 Paraburkholderia sp. BR10937 | reverse complement strand
GGGGTGGGACCAGCTCGCTATGGTCATCAGGCATGACGGGTTGCTGCGTCGCAGGGTTCTGCGCCACAGCCAATCGGGAAGAAGCGTAAAGAGGTGTTGCTGAATTGGGGTTGTGTTGTTTCAGGCACAACACACATAGTGTGGGTTTTACGTAAATGCTGAAGCATTAACGTAGACCGACACGTGATCTCAACCTGTGCGCCCTTCACTCCACACCGGGAGGGAGGCACACCTGTTATAGGATCAAGCCTTACGGGCAATTAGTATCAGTTAGCTTAACGCATTACTGCGCTTCCACACCTGACCTATCAACGTCCTGGTCTCGAACGACCCTTCAAGGGGA
>NZ_JBFRCL010000179.1:0-359 GCF_040965695.1 Paraburkholderia sp. BR10937 | reverse complement strand
AACCGGGCCTTCCCCATCAACTGTCATGTCCTTGACCGATACCGATCGCCTTTCGCCAAGAATCACACCTGCTGGCCACCTGCTTGCCGCGCCGGACGTCGAGGCGCCTGTGCTGCCCGATGACGTACCGCTGGGCGTGGTTTTCGCGCGCGGCGCCGGTCACGGGCTGCTCTATCTGGGAAGCTCTACCATCGGGCGGGCATTGCCGCCCGCCTGGGCGTGGTGGCGAGAACTAGGGAAGGTCTGCAAAAGTCCTGGCGTTGAAGTCACGTTGTCCTATCCTGGAAGAACGCGAATTAAAGGAGTTCCTCGATGACACAGCTCGGTCTTGGCCTGGATCTTTCAACGAAACGCACGCG
>NZ_JBFRCL010000178.1:0-370 GCF_040965695.1 Paraburkholderia sp. BR10937 | reverse complement strand
ACAACATGATGGTAAAGAGCAGCGAACGCGTGAAATCCGGCAAGCCACATGATCGTGTCGCCGAGCCATTTGTGGACCGCAGCAAGAGCTGCGCCCGTGTCATGTGAAGTGCCGAACAGGGGTGAAAAATCAGCGCCGGCGACGAGCGTCAAGGGAGGTCCTTCGAGCCACGCGCCAGCGACGGCAGTCATCGGGAGTGCGCGCAGAAGCAGAAAAAGCATGAATTGGGCGGCTATTGCCGTAATACCCATCCAGCGCGAAACCGAGGGTGGCTCGGGACGTGTATCAATCATTCGCCACAGCAAGCGGATGACGGTGAGCGCGAACACACATAATCCAAGCGTCTCGTGGAGTCGCCGGTCTATTTCGT
>NZ_JBFRCL010000177.1:0-371 GCF_040965695.1 Paraburkholderia sp. BR10937 | reverse complement strand
GCTGTTTCACGGTCCTGTTCGGGATGGGAAGGGGTGGGACCAGCTCGCTATGGTCATCAGGCATGACGGGTTGCTGCGTCGCAGGATTCTGCGCCACAGCCAATCGGGAAGAAGCGTAAAGAGGGTGTTGCTGAATTGGGGTTGTGTTGTTTCAGGCACAACACACATAGTGTGGGTTCTACGTAAATGCTGAAGCATTAACGTAGACCGACACGTGATCTCAACCTGTGCGCCCTTCACTCCACAGCGGGAGGGAGGCACACCTGTTATAGGATCAAGCCTTACGGGCAATTAGTATCAGTTAGCTTAACGCATTACTGCGCTTCCACACCTGACCTATCAACGTCCTGGTCTCGAACGACCCTTCAAGG
>NZ_JBFRCL010000176.1:0-373 GCF_040965695.1 Paraburkholderia sp. BR10937 | reverse complement strand
CGGCTGTCGTTCTTTAACAATCAGGAAGAAGTAGTAAAGAGATTCATCCGGAAGACGGACAGAGATGGCCGTCGAGTAGGTGAATCAGGGTTGTGATTGTATCGATGTATTTTTAAGTTCCTCGAAAGAGGGCTTTGGAATACGGCACAACGCGAAAACTCAGCCTGTAGCGAGTGTTCTCGAAAGAGACACACCCGTTATAGGGTCAAGCGAACAAGTGCATGTGGTGGATGCCTTGGCGATCACAGGCGATGAAGGACGCGGTAGCCTGCGAAAAGCTACGGGGAGCTGGCAAACAAGCTTTGATCCGTAGATGTCCGAATGGGGAAACCCACTCCGAATGGAGTATCCATGGCTGAATACATAGGCCATG
>NZ_JBFRCL010000175.1:0-379 GCF_040965695.1 Paraburkholderia sp. BR10937 | reverse complement strand
GAGAGCCGGTCGAACGTGAGCTTGCCATCCGGTTTCGGATACTCGATCGGCTTGCACTGCGAAGCGGGTTTCAGCATCTCGTGATCGCGATGCTGGTGATGCAGCGTCCACGGCACGTTGCCGCCCAGCAGCTTCTGCTCGATGCCCACCATCAGCGTGCCCAGGTACAGGCCCTTGCTCATCCACTGCTTGAAGTTGCGCGCCCTGTACAGCTCCGTGTGGAGCCACGACTGCCTGAACGCTTCCGGGTAAGCCGCGAGTTCATCGCTCTGGCGGCCGGCCTGCACGGCTTCGAACGCCGCATCGGCGGCCAGCATGCCGGTCTTGATCGCCGCGTGGCTGCCCTTGATGCGCGAGGCGTTCAGGAAGCCCGCATCGT
>NZ_JBFRCL010000174.1:0-380 GCF_040965695.1 Paraburkholderia sp. BR10937 | reverse complement strand
TGGGAACTGCATTGGTGACTGCATCGCTGGAGTATGGCAGAGGGGGGTAGAATTCCACGTGTAGCAGTGAAATGCGTAGAGATGTGGAGGAATACCGATGGCGAAGGCAGCCCCCTGGGCCAATACTGACGCTCATGCACGAAAGCGTGGGGAGCAAACAGGATTAGATACCCTGGTAGTCCACGCCCTAAACGATGTCAACTGGTTGTCGGGCCTTCACTGGCTTGGTAACGTAGCTAACGCGTGAAGTTGACCGCCTGGGGAGTACGGTCGCAAGATTAAAACTCAAAGGAATTGACGGGGACCCGCACAAGCGGTGGATGATGTGGATTAATTCGATGCAACGCGAAAAACCTTACCTACCCTTGACATGTACGGAA
>NZ_JBFRCL010000173.1:0-382 GCF_040965695.1 Paraburkholderia sp. BR10937 | reverse complement strand
GTATAAATACGCTTCGCGCACGAGTTCACAGTATTTAGGTTTACTGTCATTAAAAATACGCTTCGTGCAGAAGTTCAGAAAAATGGGGTTAGCTGTCAGCACAAATACGCTTCGCGCAAAAAAAAATCAGGAGGCTAAGTTGATCGGGAAAGCGAACACAGATACATGATTTACCCGTTTGCTGACTACGGCTCACGCCGGGACCCTTCGGAAAAACCCTTTCTGCTTCAGCGAGTGAGTGCTGCGGGCACTCAGAGGCGCTGCCAGGGAGACAAAATTAAGTTTTTCAACTGTTTGGTAAAAATAATTAACATTTATAGGTAGTCGGGGCGTAAGCCAGTGCGTAGCACGCTCTCAAAAAATATTCCTGTGGGTTTCTTCA
>NZ_JBFRCL010000172.1:0-386 GCF_040965695.1 Paraburkholderia sp. BR10937 | reverse complement strand
CCATGCGCTGCGCGACGCTGCCCACCAGGAGGGGCTGCGCTCCGGCCACGTGGCGGGCCAGGCGCTCGGCTATCAGGCCGGGCACGAACAGGGCCGCCAGCAGGGCTTCGAGCAGGGCCAGGCCGAGGCGCGCGCGCAGGCAGCGCAGCTCGCCGCGCTCGCCAGCCGTTTTAGCGACGCGCTCGAAACGGCGCAGGCCGGCGTGGCCGAGACGCTCGTGGAACTCGCACTCGACATCGCGCAGCAGGTCGTGCGCCAGCACGTCCAGCACGACCCGACGGCGCTCGTCGCGGTCGCGCGCGAAGTGCTCGTGGCCGAGCCGCAGCTCGCCGGTTCCCCGCAGCTCGTGGTGAGCCCCGCCGATCTGCCGATCGTCGAGGCTTATC
>NZ_JBFRCL010000171.1:0-388 GCF_040965695.1 Paraburkholderia sp. BR10937 | reverse complement strand
CAGGCGCATGACCCGAGCCGCCGAACGTGACCGTATTGAGCGACGTGTCGTCATAGGCGACAAACGCGTTGCTGATGTTGCCCGACGCATCGGTCTTCGCGCCCAGTGCGTACAGCTGCGAACCGTTTACTGCGTCGAAGCTCGTGGCGTTCAGCGCAGCATTCGCCACGTTCGTCAGCACGACCGGCGCGTGCGAGGTGCCTGCGCCGCCCAACGTCACGGTGTTCAGCGTCGTGTCGTCATAGGCGACAAACGCGTTGGTGATGTTGCCCGACGCATCGGTCTTCGCGCCCAGTGCGTACAGCTGCGAACCGTTCACTGCGTCGAAGCTCGTGGCGTTCAGCACGCCGTTCGCCACGTTCGTCAGCGCGACCGGAGCGTGGTCCGT
>NZ_JBFRCL010000170.1:0-394 GCF_040965695.1 Paraburkholderia sp. BR10937 | reverse complement strand
GGCGAGAAGCGCGCACGGGAAATCTGGTACATGTGCCGCAAATACAGTGCAAAACAGGCGCTCGACTGGGGCCTCATCAACGCAGTCGTGCCCCCCGAGCAACTCGATGCCGAAACGAAAAAGTGGTGCGACGAGATTCTGCAGATGAGCCCCACGGCCATCGCGCTGGCGAAGCGATCGTTCAATATCGATACCGAGAATATTCGCGGCATCGGTGCGTTCGCAATGCAAGCGCTCGCAATGTATTACGAAACCGACGAGTCCAAGGAAGGCGGCAATGCGTTCCGCGAAAAGCGCAAGCCGGAGTTCCGCAAGTACGTGAAGTAAGACGAAGCAAAAAATGCGGCGACGCGCCTGCCTGCCGTCGCCAGCCTACCTCATTTCAATTTTCGCG
>NZ_JBFRCL010000169.1:0-396 GCF_040965695.1 Paraburkholderia sp. BR10937 | reverse complement strand
GTATAAGTGACAGGTGCCGCTCCCCTTGAGCACGGCAACCGCCGCGTAGCGGGCCGCAAGCGTTCGCGCGGCGGCGAGTCGGTCGCGCTGCACCGCGGCGGTGTCGCAGCCAAGGAGGCGCGCGGCTTCGAGCGGATGCGGCGTGAGCACGCAAGGCGCGCCGCGCGCGGCGGCCGACTGCGCGACGTGTGCCGCGAGCGCCTCGTCGCGCGCGACGAGATTGAGCGCGTCGGCATCGAGGAGCACGGGGGCGTGAAGGCGCAGGATGGCGTCCACGAGCTGGCGCGCCGACGCGCTGCCGCCCATGCCGCAGCCCGCCGCGCCGGCGTCCAACGCGCCGAGCGCGAGCCTGGCCGCCGCGGGCAGCAAGAGTTCGGGGTGCGGCGCGTCGTAGGG
>NZ_JBFRCL010000168.1:0-398 GCF_040965695.1 Paraburkholderia sp. BR10937 | reverse complement strand
ACTGCGCCCGCCGCCACGTTATGCAGCGCCACCGGCGTGGTCGCATCCGTGCCGCCCAGCGTCACCGAGTCGTGCGTCGACGTGTCGTACATCACCGCGTCAGCGAGCTGGCCGTTGATGGTCGTGACGTCGCCTTGCAGGTTCGTGATGTCGGTCGTGTTCTGTGTCACGCGACCATCGAGGTTCGTGATCGCGCCACCGACGTTGTTGTAGGTGTCGCCACCCACGTTATACGTCGGGTTCGAAATCGATCCATCGCTATTCACCGTCGAGCCGCCGCCGAACGAATCCGCCGTCGAGCTGGCCAGGTTGTACAGCTGCGAGCCGTTCACCGCGTCGAAGCTCGTCGCCGAGACTGCGCCCGCCGCCACGTTGTGCAACGCCACCGGCGTGGTCGC
>NZ_JBFRCL010000167.1:0-406 GCF_040965695.1 Paraburkholderia sp. BR10937 | reverse complement strand
GGACGTGTATCAATCATTCGCCACAGCAAGCGGATGACGGTGAGCGCGAACACACATAATCCAAGCGTCTCGTGGAGTCGCCGGTCTATTTCGTGGACGGACGAATACACGCGCTGTTCGGGTCCGCTTGGCCCGTAGACCAATGCGACGAGGACAAGTATTGCCGTACACCAGTGAAAGAATTGCGTGATCGAGCCGTAACGGGTTCCAGAGCTACCCACGGTTTTTCCCTTTGCTCGTTAGCAGAGTGCCATTACATTAACGCACGCGGATGCGCGGCGGGCAACGACACAGGTAGCTGACGTGGCGCATACCTGTTCATGGGCGTACGGCATCGTGGTAGCTGACGCCGAGCACAAACCCTGGAACCGGCTCGGTTCCAGCAGAGGATTGGCTACTTGAGTCA
>NZ_JBFRCL010000166.1:0-437 GCF_040965695.1 Paraburkholderia sp. BR10937 | reverse complement strand
CAACGCTTCGCCATCGAGCGACACCTCCATCCTGAAGTCGAGCAGTGCTTCCCTGCCCAGGCGTGACGGAGGCCGCGTCCCGACGCTCGCCCTGACCGCGGGCCGCGCGGGGCGTCCCGCGGCCCAGCTCGCCGGTAGTCGAACCATGATGCCGGCCGATTCCAGGGCCGGCAAATCGGAGAGCAGGCGAAACGCGTCGGCCGGCATCCAGCGCAACGGGTGGTAGATTTCGCGCGATTCAACCATCGCGCGCAACCAGTCGCAGCGTTCAGCGGCACGCTGGACCGGCATCAGGAGGGAGAGAAGCTGTGCCTTGTTGCGCGCACCGGAGAACTCTTCGAGCGCCCGCGAAAGGGGTTGATGCTGCGTCTTGCCATGGGCCGACAGGCGCGCAGCGTATGTAGCCAGGAACGCGAAAGGTGCTTCGGGATCCTTGC
>NZ_JBFRCL010000165.1:0-439 GCF_040965695.1 Paraburkholderia sp. BR10937 | reverse complement strand
GATGAATCCTGTGTGCTGCTCGTTCTGCTTGATGAGACGTGGTGCCCAGGAGAGGACTCGAACCTCCACAGTGTTGCCACCGCCAGGACCTGAACCTGGTGCGTCTACCAATTCCGCCACCTGGGCACGTCTTCAAGCTAGAAGAAGATTGTGACGCGATTTCGCGTGCCTGTCAATAGATCTTTTCAAAAAATCTTCATCCCGGGAACGTGGCTGCTGCGTTTTGCGCGATAGCAGGGCAGTTGTACTCGTTGCCAACGCTGGAAATGAAAAAGGCCGGCATAAAGCCGGCCTTTTGAATCTGGTGCCCAAGAGAGGACTCGAACCTCCACAGTGTTGCCACCGCCAGGACCTGAACCTGGTGCGTCTACCAATTCCGCCACCTGGGCAAGGTGTCGTTTGCTGTTCAACGTGTTGTGCAGCAAAGAGCGAGATTATA
>NZ_JBFRCL010000164.1:0-440 GCF_040965695.1 Paraburkholderia sp. BR10937 | reverse complement strand
ATACAACAGAATGTCCTGTAACGTCGTGTAACATAACCCAATCAGGTAATACGATTGCTATCATAGGTGTCGGCAATTTCTACCATAAGGCGGTCGAACTTAGCCACGCAATACATGATGCCATTCATATCTTTCCGACGCTTGTCAAACCACTTTGTATTTCTAGTTTAGACACTGATACATTGACTGAATTAACAAAGAACCACAATATCGTCATCACCTTAGAGGACGGCGAACTCGAAGGTGGCTATGGTCACAAAATTGCTAGCTATTATGGAAAAACGTCCATGAACGTCTTAAACTATGGCATTTCCAAACAATTCTACGACAGATACAACCCAGAAGATGTATTACAACAAAATCACCTAGATTTTGAACACATTTTAGATGATATACAAAACATACAACATTAATTCAATACATATATACCAAAAAGGGGC
>NZ_JBFRCL010000163.1:0-447 GCF_040965695.1 Paraburkholderia sp. BR10937 | reverse complement strand
TCAGTAGCAGGGAGAGGACCTGCATCGTCTTTCCGAGACCCATATCGTCGGCAAGACACGCTCCGAGCCCGAGCTGGCTGAGCAGGTAGAGCCAGCGCACACCGGCCTGCTGGTACGGTCGAAGCTGCGCTTTCAGATCGGGACCCGGATCGACCTGCGCCAGCCCTTCCGGCTGGCGCAACTGCTGCAGCATCTGTGAGAGCCAGTCGCCAGCCACGACCTGCGACCAGTCGCGCTCGCCGAACGCGTCATCTTCATCACCGGAGACGCCCGCCAGAAGACGCAGCGCATCGTTCAGCGGCAGTCCCGCCTGCGCGGCGTTTTCCAGACCTTCAAAGCGCTGAAGCAGGCGGCCCAGCCTCTTCGTGTCCACCTCGATCCAGCGCCCGCGAATCCACTGAAGGCCGTCGGCCCCCTTGAGCAGACTCCGGATCTCGGCCGGACTCA
>NZ_JBFRCL010000162.1:0-466 GCF_040965695.1 Paraburkholderia sp. BR10937 | reverse complement strand
TCTCCGGAATCTAGTCCATCAAATCTGTTATCGGCCAGTTGCCGTGAAAACTGAACCCCTTTCTGTTAGCGGAGATCGTTTGTTCGTATAACTAATCGTATATGACATGTGAAAATACACCCGTCGTGAGGTTTGACGGGCCTCACAAGTCATCGTGTATTACATCGCTCTGTTGAAAACGGCGCAAATTTACACTCGGATCTAGAGCGGGCGCGGGTTCAAGGCACCTCAACAGAGGTGCGTATGGTGTAGAGGGGTCTAGGACAGGTGATCGCCGATCTTGTGCATTGTTCTGTTGCCGATTTAGGCACCGTTCGGCCTGCCAAAAGTGCGTATCGGACCATTTCAGATGGCTCTATATGCCCGGAGTGTTGACTGCCCGTTCTATTGAGCTCGAGTCCCTTGGCTCCGGACGGTGACGAACTGCATCTGAAGCGGTGATTTAATGGTGACTTTCTGCGGTCGT
>NZ_JBFRCL010000161.1:0-486 GCF_040965695.1 Paraburkholderia sp. BR10937 | reverse complement strand
GATTGTTCTGGAGCATCCGGTAGGCGGCTTCCGCCAGCCAGGTCTTGCAGACCTTCTCGCTGCCGCGCGGCGCGCGGATCGTGCGGGTAGGGTCGAGGCGCGGGTCGGTGAAGTTCGGGTGGTTCATAACGTCTTCGTCTCGGATGTTATTCAGGATGACTGTTTTTATCTGGCTTCTACCCGCTTATTGCTCGGACTCGAATGCCAGCGGGCTGTGCGAAGCGATCGCGCCGTTCTGCACGAGACGCGTGATCGCTTCGATATCCGGCGCGAAATAGCGGTCGAGGTCGTAGTGCGGCACCTCGGCGCGCACTGACTGCATCACGTGCGCGAGCGCCGGGCTCGTGTGGTGCGGCGCACGCAGGTCCACGCCCTGGGCGGCGGCCAGCAGTTCGATCGCGAGGATGTTGGCCGTGTTGTCGGCGATGTCCGCGAGCTTGCGCGCGGCGAACGTCGCCATCGACACGTGGTCTTCCTGGTTGGCCG
>NZ_JBFRCL010000160.1:0-498 GCF_040965695.1 Paraburkholderia sp. BR10937 | reverse complement strand
GGCGTGTGGCTGACAAGCTGCACACGCCTACCAGTCCGCCGAATCCCGCTACCTGACCGGTGGCTCCAGTTCACCATCATGCCTCACGCGCACGCGCCTAGACAAACGGCCCAGCTGAGCCGCTTACGAACTTCGCACCTTCGGTGTGCTCGATCCACAAGCCCAGTACGTCACGCTGGCCGTCGGCCTGAATGCCCAGCGCGAGATAAACGGCCTGGTTGCTCACCACGCCGTCGCTGCGGATCTTTACACGAAGCGCATCAAAGAATACGACCGGATACATCGGTTCGAGCGGACGGTTTTGCCAGGCGAGTGTCTCGGCCATCACCTCGTCGGTGACCGAGCTGATGAAGTCGGGCGACACCTGCGTACCGTAGCTTTCGGCCAGAAACGCCTGGATTTCGCGTACGCTCATGCCCCGCGCGTACATGGCGATGATGCGCTCATCAAAGCCGGTAAAGCGGCGTTCGTGTTTGGGAATCAGTATCGGCTCGAAAC
>NZ_JBFRCL010000159.1:0-603 GCF_040965695.1 Paraburkholderia sp. BR10937 | reverse complement strand
GTGCAGCGTGACATTGCGTTCTGCATGCGCGTCGATGCCCGTAACTGGAAATGCGTCACCGCGTTTGCGCGCAGTGGCGAAGCCGAGCGCGTGGTGACGCTGGCGGCGCCCAGCGAGCAGGATGCCTGCGACTATGAACTGGCGCGCACGCCCAGCACGGTGCGCCTGATTCGCGACGTCACCCCCAGCGGCCGCGTGCGTGTGCTGATGACTTCCCTGCTTGATGCACGGCGCTACCGCGCTGCGGCATTCGGTACGCTCTATCATCAGCGCTGGCGCGTGGAGGAAGCGTTCAAACGCCTGAAGCACCGGCTGCGGCTGGAGGCCGTCACGGGTCTGGACTATCTGGCCCTGCAGCAGGACTTCGGCGCAAAAATCCTTGCTGACAACCTGTGCACCTTGCTCAGCGATCTTGATGTGCCGCGCGAGGAGGCATTGGACAGTCGTCCTAACCGGCTCTACGCGCTGGGCGCACTCAAGCCGATCCTCAGTGGCTGCCTTCTGCGTATCGCGCGCTGTCTGGAGAGGCTCCCCGCGGTTCTTGCAGTGATCCACCGCACCCGATGTCGCATACAGCCCTCACGCTCCTATCCCAGGCCACCC
>NZ_JBFRCL010000158.1:0-612 GCF_040965695.1 Paraburkholderia sp. BR10937 | reverse complement strand
GCTGCGCGGCCTGCCCGCTTGCGGCCGTGTAGATCGGGCGCAGCGCCGCGGCGATAGCCTTCCGGTCCTTGTAACTCGCGTATTCCAGGCTGTTGCGTATCAGATGCACGATGCAGGTCTGCACGGCGGTGCGCGGGTAGGCCGTGCCAATCGCATCGGCGAGCCCCTTGAGGCCATCGACCACGGCGATCAGGATGTCCTGGCAGCCGCGCGTCTTGAGTTCATTGAAGACCTTGAGCCAGAACTTCGCGCCTTCGGTGTGCTCGATCCACAAGCCCAGTACGTCACGCTGGCCGTCGGCCTGAATGCCCAGCGCGAGATACACGGCCTGGTTGCTCACCACGCCGTCGCTGCGGATCTTTACGCGAAGCGCATCAAAGAATACGACCGGATACATCGGTTCGAGCGGTCGGTTTTGCCAGGCGAGTGTCTCGGCCATCACCTCGTCGGTGACCGAGCTGATGAAGTCGGGCGACACCTGCGTTCCGTAGCTTTCGGCCAGAAACGCCTGGATTTCGCGTACGCTCATGCCCCGCGCGTACATGGCGATGATGCGCTCATCAAAGCCGGTAAAGCGGCGTTCGTGTTTGGGAATCAGTATCGGCTCGAAAC
>NZ_JBFRCL010000157.1:0-762 GCF_040965695.1 Paraburkholderia sp. BR10937 | reverse complement strand
CATCGAACCGTCCAGTTCGCGACGCGCGTAAGTGCTGAGTTTGATGAGCGCATCAGAACGATCGCACAGCGCGACAACCTCCTGCTGGTTGAGATTCTGGAAAGGGCTCTCGATGCCTACGAAAACCGCTAGGTAGCAGCTAGATAGCCGATATATTATTTCCCGTATGTTGAGGTCTGGTTAGCATCAGACACAACATATGGGTATCGGGTCGGAACCTCCTGTATAATTGGCGGGTCTGGTGTGGCAACCACGACAAGCAGCGAAAAACACAGTGAAGCACCAGATGACCCCCGAGAATGTTTCGATCGGGCTTGTGTGCGCAACTTGGTTTAGGAGTGTGTTCCCCTGCTGCGGATCAAGTTGCCAAGCTCGCCAAGCCCTAGCTCCGATCAAAGCGTTTTCGGGGGTTTTGCTTTGCGGCCCACCAGACCGGGCCCGGCACGATAGAGGTGGTTGCCTGAGACCAGTTCGGGAAAGAGGGCAAGTCCTAGATGCTGCCATTGCGGCCGGTGCAACTCCGATCATCTAGGCCGGTCGGCAGCGAGTGACCGTGAGGGCATGAGGAGGGAGGGTAGATCCGTGACCCGGATCGAGACGACGGCCTCGTGTAAAAACTCGTACCCCCTTGCGGGGCTGGAACCTACTCTCCCGATCCCGATGCGTTGGCGCATGGGGTAGGGGGCAACATCGGCTGGAGAATCCATATGGGCGAAGCCCGGGAAATCCCTCGATTTAAGGGGTGAAATGGGGCGCGGCGCA
>NZ_JBFRCL010000156.1:0-796 GCF_040965695.1 Paraburkholderia sp. BR10937 | reverse complement strand
CGATGCCCTCGAGGACTTCGTCGTGCTCCTGGCGTTCCGCGAGGTACGGCGAGCGGTAGCCCGAATTCACGCCCCAGTAATAGAACACCAGCGAGACCAGCGCGACGACCAGCATGTCCCAGCCGTACGGAAGCAGACCGGCGCCGCCGAACTGCTTGCTGCCGACGAGCGAGAGGAGCGCCATGATCGGCAGGTACGCGCACAGCCACCATGCGGCCTTCAGATCCTGGCCCCAGCCGTCAAAACCCTGCTTGCTCTGGAAGTAGAAGTACACCGGCAGCGCGACGACCATCAGCAGAATGATTTCGCCGGTCAGCGGCCACTTCGCCCAGTACAGGATCATCGATGCGCAGACGAATGCGAACGGCGCGATCACCTTCATGAACGGCACCGAGAGCGGGCGCTCGATGTCCGTGGCGGCGCGCTTGAGCGCCATCAGGCTGATCGGACCCGTGAGGTACGAAATCACCGTCGCCACCGAGATCACCGCCGCGAGCGAACTCCAGCCGCGGAAGAAGAACATGAAGATGAACGAAACGAGCAGGTTGAACCACATCGCATTGCGCGGCACGCCGTAGAACGGGTGCACGTTGCCGAACATCTTCGGCATCGTGTTGTTGCGCTCCATCGCGTAGATCATGCGCGAGGTCGTCGCCATGTAGGTCGTACCGGTGCCGCTCGGGCTCACGAATGCGTCGACGTACAGCAGGATCGCGAGCCAGTTCAGGTTCAGCGCGATCGCGAGTTCCGCGAACGGCGACTTGAAGTTGAACGTGTTCCAGCCCTTCGCGACGTC
>NZ_JBFRCL010000155.1:0-818 GCF_040965695.1 Paraburkholderia sp. BR10937 | reverse complement strand
CTGCTGGTCGAGCCGCGCGCCGACGCCATAGAGTACGGCGGCGACGTGCTTGCACATCGCCGCCCAGTCCAGGCAGTTGCAGCCGAGTTTGATCTCCTTCGGCGCGGGGAAGAGCCCGCTGCCCGGCTTGCAGATGCGGCCCATCACCGCAGCCGACAGCTTGCCCTGCAGCAGTTCGACCATGGAGTCAACCGACGATGCGCACTCGACACTCAACGCCCGCCACTGTTTTTCCGGGCAGGCTGTGACATCGATTTCGATCTCGTACACGCTGGACCCCATGACCTGTGCGCGGATCCTGCCCGTCGAAATCTGAAGATCGATCACGGAACCATTGCGCACATAGGTGCGACCGCGTGGCAGGCGACTGGCGTAGTCACTGTAGTGCTCAAGGTTATCGCACCATGCCTTGCCCCAGAAGGTCTTCGCAATGGCCCCTCGATAGGGTGCGATGGGCGACAGCGTCTTGCCGGACTTGATCGCTTTCGCAACCAGTTGCTCCGCCTGCTTTCTGCGCTCGGCCACCGGGACGTAGGGTTTCCATCCACCGTAGTCAGCCATCGGCGTTCCTCTCCCTGATCAGTTTGCCTGCGCGGAATGGATATCGAGCCTGACCAGATCGAGCAGTTCGCGGTCACTCATCTCGGTCAGCAGCAGCTCCGCGCCGCCCTCAAGCACATCCTTCACCAGCTGCTGCTTTGTTTCGATTAACTGATCGATCCGGTCCTCGACCGTACCCCGGCAAACGAACTTGTGTACCAGAACATTCCTGCGCTGGCCAATGCGGAATGCCCGGTCCGTCGCCTGATTCTCGACCG
>NZ_JBFRCL010000154.1:0-831 GCF_040965695.1 Paraburkholderia sp. BR10937 | reverse complement strand
CGACCCTGAGTGGACCGTGGTCCGTGATGATGGTTTTGCCACTGGCACCGTTACGCTCGTTGGTCTGGCCATCCGGCCTGGGATCGCCGGATGGATACCCCAGATGCAGCTTCATTTCGGCGCCCATCGCGCGTTCAATGACGGCCTTGTTGAAGGCGAGCATCAGGTCCTTGACCTGCGCGGGTGTCATCGGCCCCTTGACCAGTTCGTCCAGCAGCCCTTCAGGCAAGGCAGGCAGCGGCCCTCGGGCCGCTGCCTGCGAAGCGACAGTGCGTCGTTTCTGTTTCTTGTCCATCGGCATATCCATGATTTTTACCTCTCATGATATGCCTCGCCCACAAAATGGCTACAAGGGCTCCCCGTCGGTTGCAAACCCAACGTTGCTTTGATGTCTTTACGTACTGCGCTGCTTCGCTGGTGTAAGTGAGAAGGTGAAGGACTGCAATGCTACAAACGGTCATATTGGACCAATGGTCCGGACCCTGATGAAAGACGCGCGCGAGGACCTCGTTCGGATATCGGGATTGAGCTCCCTGTATTTTGTCCAGGTACGCCCCGCGCGGGTCCAACCCGCTTCACATCACCGCTGGCAGTGCAAAGTGATCTTTTATCCAGTCATGTGTACTATCGTGGTGTTCGTGTTAGTTGTTGGCAGATTAGCTCCGCACGTCACGCTGCCACTGGCTCGCGCCTGAAGTCGCCGCCGTACTTCAGAACTGCCCAGGCCATCCGCGCATTCTTGGCTGCGATGGCGACTGCTGCCCGCCAGTAACCGCGGCGCTCCACCAGGTTCCTGGCCCACCTGCTGAACCGGTCTTGCTTGTCGCCCAG
>NZ_JBFRCL010000153.1:0-869 GCF_040965695.1 Paraburkholderia sp. BR10937 | reverse complement strand
GCTTGCTCGAGCACTCGCGCGCGAAACGGCCGCGGGTGGCCTGAAAACCAAGGTTGCGGATCTCGACACGCAGCAGGGAACAACCGTTGACTGGCATCGCACGCGCATGGATGCCGGCATCGAACCGGCCGTGTCGGTCGAATCGTTCAAGACGGCAGCGCAGGCACTGGCAATCGTTGACGGCTTCGACATCCTGATTCTCGATGGACCCGCTAGAACGAGCCAGGCAACGCTGGAAATCGCCAAGGCGGCAAACCTCATCGTGCAACCTACCGGCGCCTCGCTGGACGATCTGCGGCCCGCCGTGCGCGAGTTTCACGCGCTGGTTAAAGCCGGCATTCCCAAAGACCGTCTGACGTTCGCGCTAAACCGGATCGGCACCGACGCCGAGGAGACGGACGCACGCATCTACCTGGCCGAAGCTGGGTATTCCGTCCTCGCTGGCTGCCTTGTCGAGCGGCCGGCATATCGGCAAGCCCAGAACAGCGGTTTGGCCGTCACAGAGACACGGTATTCGAAGCTCAACACGCGAGCTGATGCCCTGATTCAATCCCTCATCGATCGCGTTACGGAGTAAGCCATGGTCGACGTTAGCAAACTCAAACGGAAAAGCTCCCTTGGGGCTCCCCCCGCAATCGACGAGGCCAGCCCTAACCTCGAGGCCCCCGAACACGCGCCGGCCGCTCCTACGCCAGCAACAACACCGCGAGCGCGCATCGACGGGCGATCCCTTCGCCGTACCCATCGAACCGTCCAGTTCGCGACGCGCGTAAGTGCTGAGTTTGATGAGCGCATCAGAACGATCGCACAGCGCGACAACCTCCTGCTGGTTGAGATTCTGGAAAGGGCTCTCGATGCCTACGAAAACC
>NZ_JBFRCL010000152.1:0-920 GCF_040965695.1 Paraburkholderia sp. BR10937 | reverse complement strand
TTTATCGAACGGGAGCACAAGCGCTGGCCGGCGTCGCTGCTGTGCGAGTTGCTGGAGGTCAGCCCGAGCGGGTATCACCAGCGGCGTCAGCGGGCTGCAGCGGGCCGGGAGAGGCACAGCCCGGTACGAATCAGCGACGATGCCTTGCTGGCCAACATCCGCGCGATCCATGCGCAGGTCAAGGGTGAGTACGGCTGGCCGCGCATGACGAAAGAACTGGTTGCACGTGGTGTGCGCGTGGGTAAGGAGCGGGTTCGCAATCTGATGGCGCGGCACGGCATTCGTGCTCGGCACAAGCGCAAGTTCATCGCGACGACGAATTCGAACCATAACCTGCCGGTCGCGCCGAACTTGCTGAAGCGTAACTTCACGACGAGTGCGCCGAATCAGGTCTGGACGAGCGACATCACGTACTGCGCGACTGCAGAAGGCTGGGTTTATCTGGCGGTCATCATCGACCTGTTCAGCAGGCAGGTGGTGGGCTGGTCGATGCAGCCTCACATGAAGGCCGAGCTGGTCACTGACGCGCTGCGCATGGCATGGTTCAGACGGCGTCCGCCGCCGGGCCTGATCATGCACAGCGACCGGGGCAGCCAGTATTGCAGCGGGCTGTTTCAGGACACGCTGAAAGCATATGGCATGCGTTCGTCGATGAGCCGCCGTGGCGATTGCTGGGACAACGCGCCGACCGAAAGCTTGTGGGGTTCGCTGACAGTCGGTCGCCTGCATGGTCGGCACTTCGCCACACGGCGCGCGGTGATGGACGAAATCGTTGATTGGCTGGGTTTCTACAATGCCCATCGGCTACACTCGACGCTCGATTACGTCAGCCCTATGACGTTCGAGAAGAACTGGCTCGCTGCCCAGCGAGCCGCCTGAATTCCCTCGGCTATGGGATACGTCAAACAGGGGTAAGGTCA
>NZ_JBFRCL010000151.1:0-926 GCF_040965695.1 Paraburkholderia sp. BR10937 | reverse complement strand
ATGAACCACCCGAACTTCACCGACCCGCGCCTCGACCCTACCCGCACGATCCGCGCGCCGCGCGGCAGCGAGAAGGTCTGCAAGACCTGGCTGGCGGAAGCCGCCTACCGGATGCTCCAGAACAATCTGGACCCCGAAGTCGCCGAGCATCCGCATGCGCTCGTGGTGTACGGCGGCATCGGCCGCGCCGCGCGCAACTGGGAGTGCTTCGACCAGATCCTCGCGTCGCTCAAGGACCTGAACGAGGACGAGACGCTGCTGATCCAGTCGGGCAAGCCCGTGGGCGTGTTCCGCACCCATGCGGACGCCCCGCGCGTGCTGCTCGCGAACTCGAACCTCGTGCCGCACTGGGCCACGTGGGAACACTTCCACGAACTGGACCGCAAGGGCCTCATGATGTACGGCCAGATGACGGCGGGCAGCTGGATCTACATCGGCTCGCAGGGCATCGTGCAGGGCACCTACGAGACGTTCTATTCGGTCGCGAACCAGCACTTCAACGGCGACCCGAAGGGCCGCTGGATCCTCACGGGCGGTCTCGGCGGCATGGGCGGCGCGCAGCCGCTCGCGGCGACGATGGCGGGCTTCTCGATGATCGCGGTGGAATGCGACGAGACGCGCATCGACTTCCGCCTGAAGACGCGCTACGTGGACCGCAAGGCCAAGACCATCGACGAGGCGCTGGCCATCGTCGAGGAAGCGAAGCGCACAGGCAAGCCGGTTTCGGTGGGCCTGCTCGGCAATGCCGCCGACGTGTTCGCCGAGTTCGTGAAGCGCGGCATCACGCCCGACTGCGTGACGGACCAGACGAGCGCGCACGACCCGATCAACGGCTACCTGCCGCAGGGCTGGACGGTCGAGCAGTGGCGCGAGGCGCAGAAGGTCGCGCCGGAAAGCATCGTGAAGGTCGCGAAGGAGTCGATGGC
>NZ_JBFRCL010000150.1:0-1017 GCF_040965695.1 Paraburkholderia sp. BR10937 | reverse complement strand
CCAGCAGGCCGGTGTGCGCTGGCTCTACCTGCTCAGCCAGCTCGGGCTCGGAGCGTGTCTTGCCGACGATATGGGTCTCGGAAAGACGATGCAGGTCCTCTCCCTGCTACTGATCCTCAGGCGCGACCCGGTCGACCCGCGCCCGAGCCTGCTGGTCGCCCCGGCGTCCCTGCTGGCAAACTGGGCCGCGGAAGCGGAGCGTTTCGCGCCGGGCCTGCGCGTGCTGGTGGTGCACCCGTCCATGACGCCTGCCGACGAACTGCGCGCCCTGGACAGCGCCCGGCTCGCGCAGACGGACCTCGTTATTACCAGCTTCGGCTCGCTGCTGCGCCAGCCCGTTCTGGAAACAATGCAATGGCGCGTCGCCATTGTCGACGAGGCCCAGGCGATCAAGAACCCCGGCGCGCGGCAGACGAAACAGGTGAAGAAGCTTCAGGCCCGCTCACGCATCGCCCTGACGGGCACCCCGGTGGAAAATCGCCTGTCGGATCTGTGGTCCATTTTCGATTTCACGCATCCCGGCCTGCTGGGCTCGGCGAAGGACTTTGCCGGTCTGACCCGGCGTCTGGCAAAAGCCGAACATTTCGGCCCGCTTCGCACTCTTGTGCGGCCCTACATCCTTCGTCGCCTGAAAACAGACCGGCGTGTCATTACCGATCTCCCGGAAAAAACCGAACTCAAGGCGTGGTGTCACCTGAGCCCCATCCAGGCCGCCCTGTACGAACGCGCGGTCAAGGACCTGGCTGCGGCGCTCGATGGTACCGAGGGCATTGAACGTAAAGGGATCGTATTAAGCTACCTGATGCGGTTCAAGCAGATCTGCAACCATCCGTCCCAGTGGCTTGGCGATGTGGCGTGGCAGCCGGAAGCCAGCGGCAAATTCGCGCGGTTGCGCGAACTGGTCGACGTGATCGCAGCGAAACAGGAAAAGGTGCTCGTGTTTACGCAGTTCCGCGAAACCACGGAGCCCCTGGCTGCCCACCTCGGCTCGCTTTTTGGCCGGGAAGGTCTGATTCT
>NZ_JBFRCL010000149.1:0-1019 GCF_040965695.1 Paraburkholderia sp. BR10937 | reverse complement strand
CCACAAATGGCTCGGCGACACGATCATGTGGCTTGCCGGATTTCACGCGTTCGCTGCTCTTTACCATCATGTTGTCCTCAAAGACGACGTCCTGATCACGATGCTTCCTCGCTGGCTTCCTGCAAGAAGGGCAAGAAGCCGATGAACCCTCGAAACGCTGCCGCCCGCGCGCCGGACTGCGTCCAGGGCAGCAGCTCCGTTACCGACAACCCAATCGGACGACATCATGGCCTCCAGAAAGGAACTCAAGCGTTACCGTGCGCATCTTGCCGACGAACGACATAGCGCGGCTATCTATGAAACGCTCGCGCACGTCGAAAAGGACTCTCACCGGAAGCAGGTCTTCGGCGAGCTCGCCGCAGCGGAGCGAACCCATGCAAAGGTATGGGCTGACAAGCTGAAAGCGAACGGACAGCCCGTCCCGGACGGACAAAGTGTCAAGACTTTCATGATGAAGAGTCTGGTTCGCGTCTTTGGTCCGAAATTTGTGCTGCCTACGCTTGCAGCCGCCGAATTTGCGGACCGGAATAAATATGCGGGCAACCCCGAGACCGCCACAATGTCCGCAGAGGAACGGCAGCACGCTAGCGTGGTGCAGGGCATGGTGAACGCGGACAAGCCGGAACCGACCAAGGGGGCCGAGATCGCCGAAGCGGAATCCTGGCATCGCGGCGTGTCATCCGGTAACGACCTCCGCGCCGCCGTGCTCGGTGCCAACGATGGACTGGTCTCGAACTTCTGTCTGATCATGGGTGTAACTGGCGCCGGTACAGGCAACAAGGCGATTCTGCTCACAGCACTGGCGGGACTGATCGCAGGCGCCTGTTCGATGGCACTTGGAGAATGGCTGTCCGTCACCAATGCCCGCGAACTTGCGAAAACGCAGATCGCGCTGGAAGCCGACGAACTTGAACACACTCCCGACGCGGAGGAGCATGAACTGAGGCTCATCTACCGCGCCAAAGGCCTGGAGCGCGACGAAGCGAAGCGCGTGGCAGCACAGATCATGCGCGACAAGG
>NZ_JBFRCL010000148.1:0-1086 GCF_040965695.1 Paraburkholderia sp. BR10937 | reverse complement strand
TGACCCAGGCGCAAACCGCCGCCGGACCTGCAATTTTCGCCGCCTTCCACGCGCCGAACAGCCAGCCCGAACCGATGATCGACCCGAGGCCGGTGAACATCAGCGCGAACGGGCCGATGTTCCGTTGTATCGATTGCTTCACATTGTCTCCTACGTGATGGACAGCGCGAGCGAGCCATACCGGGAGTACGGCATCCATGTACCGTACCGACCCTGTCTACACGGCTGGCCGGCCCTGATAACGCATGTCCTTGTTGTAATGCCTTGTGACCACTGGGATGTAGAGGCAACCGCAATTGCTGCGGAGACGCGATGATGAAGTGGCCCGACGTGCTCGTCTAATGCTGTGTCGGCATGGACATATGCAAACTTTGCATAAGGAGGGGGTTGCGGCTTGGCGAAGATCCTGGACATTTCACCTTGTTGTTATGCCGGATTCTCACGCGCTTCACTTCCAGGTGAATCGCAATGCATCGGACAGCTTCGGATCACCCGATGTCGGGGAGCTTCGCGCGCGGGTGCTTGGTGAGGGTGATCCGTGGAGCGCTTCCGGGGAGCGTCTTCTGGTCTGGCATCAGCGGATCACTTCGCATCGACACTACTCCTTCACCTCGGCATTCTTTGTTTCATCTCCGGCCATGCCGTCATGGTTCATCGCATCTTCTTTCATCCCGTCTTTGGCCGCGCTGTCGGCGCTCATCGCGCCTGATTCTGTTGCGCTCTTTGCGGTTATCTCCTGACTCGGCGCGTCGTTGGCAGTCGCGTCGGTTGGTACACTATCATCAGCGAAGGCGCCCGCGGTCGCGAACGAGAAGCAGCTGGCGAGAATGGTGGCAGTGAGCTTGTTCATGATGTGATCCCTCAGCGAACCGACAGTGAGTCGGAATATCGATAGGACAGTAGCCCGATGGCGGGAGCCTGGTCTTGCCGCGAATCAGTGACGGGCATGACACTTCCCGGCCCCGTTACTATCTTCCCGCCTCGATAATCGAGGCTTTGGCCAGCCAGGCCCGGCATGATTCTCGCCCCCAGTCGCAGTCATGATCCGGGGGGTGTTGTCACCGGGTCTGGTGGGTGGCTGGTGAT
>NZ_JBFRCL010000147.1:0-1086 GCF_040965695.1 Paraburkholderia sp. BR10937 | reverse complement strand
CTATCTTCCCGCCTCGATAATCGAGGCTTTGGCCAGCCAGGCCCGGCATGATTCTCGCCCCCAGTCGCAGTCATGATCCGGGGGGTGTTGTCACCGGGTCTGGTGGGTGGCTGGTGATCGCTAATAGGGGCTCGGCTGGGATATTCCAAGGCCGTCCGTAACGTGGATGCCGAGACTTGCCACCGTTGTTGCAGGCCAACTCGTTCAATCTGCACAAACTTCGATGCAAGAATTCCAACAACATGACGCCGTCGATGTCTTCATCGGTGTCGACGTCGGTAAAGGCCAGCATCACGCAGTAGCACTGGGTCGAAATGGCAAGCGGCTGTACAACAAGGCGCTGCCCAACGACGAGACCAAGCTGCGTGCCCTGATCGCCGAACTCAAGGTACATGGCCGCCTTCTCTTCGTCGTCGACCAACCCGCCACCATTGGCGCATTGCCGGTGGCTGTCGCCCGAGATGAAGGCGTTCTGGTTGCCTATCTGCCCGGATTGGCAATGCGCCGCATTGCCGACCTGCATGCAGGTGAAGCCAAGACCGACGCCCGCGACGCCGCAATTATCGCCGAGGCTGCCCGTTCGATGCCGCATACACTGCGCTCGCTTCGGTTGGCTGATGAACCGCTCGCCGAGCTGACCATGCTGTGCGGATTTGACGACGATCTCGCCGCTCAAATTACCCAAACCAGCAACCGCATTCGCGGCCTGCTCACCCAGATCCATCCCGCACTTGAGCGCGTTCTCGGACCGCGCCTCGACCATCCAGCCGTGCTTGATCTACTCGAGCGCTACCCGTCTCCAGCGGCGCTTGCAGCAACCAGCGAGAAGACGCTTGCCAACCGACTAACCAAGCTCGCGCCACGCATGGGCAAGGGATTGGCCGCCGAAGTCGTTCAGGCGCTGGGTGAACAGGCCGTGATCGTGCCCGGGACGCAGGCCGCCACCATCGTCATGCCGCGCTTGGCTCAGCAACTTGCCGCCTTACGCAAACAGCGCGACGAAATCGCCGCCGAAGTTGAGCGGCTGGTGCTTGCTCACCCTCTTTGGCCGGTCCTGACCAGCATGCCGGGAGTCGGCGTCAGGAC
>NZ_JBFRCL010000146.1:0-1143 GCF_040965695.1 Paraburkholderia sp. BR10937 | reverse complement strand
TCTGTCTTGAGAATGCCATTGACCCGCTCGGCCAGAGCATTCTGGTAGCAGTCGTAGCCATCGGTCATCGAACACGTCAGCCCGTGGCGTTGATGAAGCTGCTGGTAAGCGGCAGAGCAATACTGAAGCCCACGATCTGAATGATGGATCAACGGCTGACGGGTCTTTCTGCCGCGCAGCGCCATTTTGAGCGCTTCGCTGACCTGCCCGGTGTGCAGACTGTCATGGACGTGATAACCGACGATCTTGCGCGACCAGGCATCCGTCACCAGACTCAGATAGACAAACGCTCCTGCCGTGGCCAGATACGTGATGTCAGCGACCCATACCTGCTCGGCCCCGGTGGGCACCACCTTTTGCGGGCCATCCTTCAGCAGATTCGGATGCCGGCGAAAGCGGTGATGGCTGTCAGTGGTCTTGTGATACGCACGCCGGGGTTTCACCAGCAGACGCGCGTTGCGCAGAATCTCGAACAGGCTGTCGCGCCCAAGCCTGATCCCCGCTTCGCCAAGCGGTTTTGCCAGCAGATGGTGCAGCTTGCGCGTACCGAGACGGGGTTGACGCAATCGTGTGTACGTGACCAGCGCGATCACTTTCTCGGCGCGCGCGGCGTGTCGGCATTCGCACTGGCACTGCCGGTAGTACGCCTGGCGACTGATTCCCCAATACCGGCAGGCTCCCGCCACGCTCAGTCCTTCGACGAGCTTTTGCGCAAGGACCTGCCTGAAGGCTTTTTTACGACCACCCCGTAGTCCTTCTTCAGGACATCCACGACGGCTTCGAGCAGCTGAGCCTTCTGGTTGGCCTGCTTCAGCTGTTCTTCGAGTTCCCTGATGCGTTGCTCGGGCGTGAGCGGCACCTTGCCCGCAGGCTTTCCCATGACCACTCCCTTACGTGCACAAGCGCCGCCGCTCCAGTCCTGATGACCGTGCTTACGCAGCCACTTCAGTACGGTCGAGGCACCCTGGATACCGAAGCGGCGCTGCGCTTCTGGATAGCTCATCTCGCCTTTTTCTACCTGCTCGACCACCGACAGTTTAAAGGCGAGACTGTAGTCCCGCTGTGTGCGCTTGATCCTCGATTCCAATTGACTCTCCTTCCAAAGGGTGGAAAAAGTGTCAACCTGGTTCAGGACGGGTCACC
>NZ_JBFRCL010000145.1:0-1150 GCF_040965695.1 Paraburkholderia sp. BR10937 | reverse complement strand
ACCAGGCGCTCATCGCACTGGCACGGCGACGCTGCGACGTCCTGTTTGCCATGCTGCGAGACGGCACCTTTTACGAACCCAAGTCAGCCCCTAGCGCTTGACGAACCACATAGGGGCACCCCCCCGTGTTGCATTTGAAGGTGGGGCAAGTCGTGGATGCATTGGCTCGGCGTTTCGGCACGGCATACATTGACTATGCGCCGATCGAGGCTATTGAGCGGCTGTTTGGTCGTCAACCGCTGATGGAGCACTGGTTGCAGCAATTCGACTTAGTTCAGATTTGCAACTGAGACGATTCCTGCAAGATAGTCAAAGCCGGAGATGCTCTCCAGAATGCCGTTTATAAGCTATTCACTTGGAAGTCCTTTTCGGATGCAGTGTCGATGTCGATCGACCTCGGCAGCCGATTGCGCTGATCTCCATGCCCCGCATCAGCTGCATACTGCTTCGCCTGCCGTGGATTGCAAGACGCATTGGGATCGTCGGCTGCATAAATCTGGCGTGGCTTGGAATCTGAATGGTCGTCTCGGCGACACGGCGCGGACGATCTTGCAACGATGTAGAAAGCCGCTCAACGCTACTTTCGCGCTGGCAGAGCCATCTCCCCAGCAACCAACCCTACGTCGTTTGCGTCCTACCTAAGCTCGCATTGTTGATTCCGCCCAATGACCCGACAGCTTTTTATGCATGCGATTTTGTGATTCCGGCGGTCAACGTCGGCGTCTGGCATGGAGCTGTCGCGTTCTGATTTTGGGTCGCGGGGTTGAGAGTTGCGCTTTCATGAAAAGCGAAATTGCCGATGCGAGTCGGCAGTCTGCTTCATTTCTCTGCTGGCCGCCTTCTGACGCCGTATGAGACCCCTTTGATGCTCAATACGTTTGAGCCGCTCTTTTCGTTGGAAAACGCGCTTTTGCCTACATGTTTGGATAATTCGGGCCGCCGCCGCCTTCCGGCGTGACCCATACGATGTTCTGCGTCGGATCCTTGATATCGCAGGTCTTGCAGTGCACGCAGTTCTGCGCATTGATCTGCAGGCGGTCGCTGCCGTCGTCATTCTTCATGAACTCGTACACCGCGGCCGGGCAGAAGCGCGCTTCGGGGCCCGCGTAGGTGCGCAGGTTCACGTTCACGGGCACGCTCGCGTCCTTGA
>NZ_JBFRCL010000144.1:0-1179 GCF_040965695.1 Paraburkholderia sp. BR10937 | reverse complement strand
GGAAGGTCTGCAAAAGTCCTGGCGTTGAAGTCACGTTGTCCTATCCTGGAAGAACGCGAATTAAAGGAGTTCCTCGATGACACAGCTCGGTCTTGGCCTGGATCTTTCAACGAAACGCACGCGCAAGCGGGAATTTCTCGATGAGATGAGGCGCGTTGTGCCATGGTCGAGGTTGATTGCGTTGATCGAACCGCACTATCCGAAGGGTAAGACTGGAAGGCCGCCGTTTCCGGTTGCGACGATGCTGCAGATTCACTTCATGCAGCAGTGGTTTGGGCTTTCGGACCCGGCGATGGAAGAGGCGCTATATGACGTGCCGCTGTACCGTGAGTTTGCGGGGCTGGACGAAGGTATGACGCGTTTGCCGGACGAGAGCACGATTCTGCGGTTCCGCCACCTTCTCGAAACGCACGGACTGGCCGCGCAGATGCTCGCACTGGTCAATGAGATCCTGAGTGAAAAAGGCTTGATGTTGAAGGCAGGGTCGGCGGTCGACGCGACCTTGATTAGCGCACCCAGTTCGACAAAGAACGGCTCTGGCAGACGGGACCCGGAGATGCATCAGACGAAGAAAGGGAATCAATGGTACTTCGGGATGAAAGCGCACATCGGTGTGGACGCAGAGTCGGGTCTGGTCCACACCGTCATTGGCACGGCGGCCAACGTTCACGACATCAATGCTGCCGAAGCGCTGTTGCACGGCCAGGAAAAGGATGTGTACGCTGACGCCGGATATCAGGGTATTGAAAAGCGCTGTCAGGCGAACCCGGTACGCTGGCATGTCGCGATGCGACCGGGCAAGCGTCGACAACTGGACCTGACCAATCGTCTGGACGCGATATACAACCGGATTGAACGCCTGAAGGCTGGTGTGCGCGCCAAGGTTGAACATCCGTTTCGCGTGCTCAAGCAGCAGTTTGGCTATACGAAGACCCGGTACCGGGGATTGGTGAAGAACACCGCGCAGATCACGACCCTGTTTGCGCTGTGCAACCTCTGGATGGCGCGCAAGGCTTTAAGCAAAGCGTGAAACGTTCGGCGGATCAGGCCGTGAGTCTCGGCAAACGCAGGTCATCATGCTTCAAAAGCCGGACGACCAACCTGCTAGCAGATTCTGCGGCCGATACGCCCAACGTGAAAAAAGATCGGCGCTCTGAAAACGTATTGTGCAGACCTTCC
>NZ_JBFRCL010000143.1:0-1217 GCF_040965695.1 Paraburkholderia sp. BR10937 | reverse complement strand
TCGTACAGCGGCGGCGCGAATAGCCTGGAAACCTGGCTCGACACGAGTGCCGTTGCCATCAACGAGAGCACGAGCGCGTGCCCGTCGATCATTTCGATGACGATGACGAACGCTGTGATCGGGCTCTGCGTGACGGCGGCCAGATAGCCGACCATGCCGAGTGCGATCAGCATCGGCAGCTGCATCTGCCCGAACACCATGTGCAGCACGTTGCCGATGCCGGCGCCGATCGCCAGCGACGGCGCAAAGAGGCCGCCCGGCGTGCCCGGCAAGTACGAGCCGACCATCGAGGCCATTTTCAGCACGGGATACGCGACGCCGAGCTGCGAGCGACCCTCGAGCATGCCGCGCGCTTCCGCATAGCCGCTGCCGAACAGATTGCCGCCGCTCGCCACGCCGATCACGGCGATGAACAAACCGCACACGGCGCCGAACGCCACGGGCTGTTCCTTTCGGAGAGCCAATAAACGGGCGGGCATCCATCGCTCGGTGTTGAGCAGCAGCCAGCAGAACGCGCCGCCCGCGAGGCCGGTAATCACGCCAACCAGAATGACGGCGACCGCGAGCAGATCGGGCAGATGACTGCCGATGGCGATGGTGCCGAAATAGACATAGTTGCCTTGCAGCGCGAGTGAGACGATGCCCGAAAAGATGATCGCCGCGATGATCACGCCGCTCGTTCGCGCCTCGAAACTGCGCGTGAGTTCCTCGATGGCGAAGACCACGCCCGCGAGCGGCGCATTGAACGCGGCAGAAAGGCCCGCGGCTGCGCCCGCGAGCGCGAGCTTGTATTCGAGGCCGACGCCGTACATGCTGCGCAGCCGCGCCGGATAGAAGCGCCGGAGGCTGTACATCAGTGCGGCGCCCACATGGATGGTCGGCCCTTCGCGGCCGATCGTGAATCCGCCGACAATGGCGAGAAACGACAGGGCGATCTTGCCGGTCAGGATGCGCAGCGTGAGCAGGCGCGGGCCGAATTTGCGCACGTCGTGCAGCGTTGCGATGACCTGCGGGATACCGCTGCCCTCGGAACCCGGAAACCAGCGGCGCGTGGCCCAGACGCAGAAGGCGCCGATCGCCGGCGTGACGACGAGTGGCAGCCACCGGTTGTGGCCTGTCATCTGCACAAAGAGCGAGTAACCGAAGTCGACGAGCCGCGCATACACGACCGCGACGAGCCCCGTCGCGATGGCGCCGAGCCAGAACACGCCGAAATA
>NZ_JBFRCL010000142.1:0-1272 GCF_040965695.1 Paraburkholderia sp. BR10937 | reverse complement strand
GAGCATCTGCCCTATGAATGGATCGAGCGGGCGGTGCAGGCTACCGGGGCGGCCAGTATTCGGCGCCGGCGTTTGCCTGCTGAACAGGTGGTCTGGCTGGTAATCGCGCTGGCGATGTACCGGCACTGGTCGATTAGCGAGGTGCTCGACAGTCTCGATCTAGCATTGCCCAATGAGGCCGCGCCGTTTGTCAGCAAGAGCGCGGTGGTGCAGGCACGCCAACGCATTGGCGAGGCGCCGATGGCCTGGCTGTTCGAGCAGACGGCGCGGGCGTGGACGACTCAGGATGCGCCTCACCATGCGTACAAGGGGTTAAGTCTGTGGGCGATGGACGGCACCACGCTGCGCACGCCCGACAGTGCGGCCAACCGTGAGCACTTTGGCGCGCAGGGCTATGCCAGTGGCAAGGTGGCCAGCTATCCGCAGGTGCGGGCGGTCACGCTGACTGCGATCCCCACGCATCTGGTGGCCGACATCAACTTTGGCTGCTACGACACCAACGAAATGGTGTATGCCAAAAGCCTTCTGCCGCAGATACCGGACGATTCGCTGACGGTGTTCGACAAGGGCTTTCTGGCCGCGGAGATCCTGTGCGGCCTGACGATGAACGGACGTAATCGTCACTTCCTGATTCCCGCCAAATCCAATACCTGTTGGGAAGTCACCGCCGGCACGGCAGGCGATGCGATGGTGCGCATGCGCGTCTCGCCGCAAGCGCGCAAGAAGTGTGCGGCCTTGCCTGAATTCTGGAATGCGCGAGCTATCCGGACCATCGACGCGCGCGGACGCGAACGCGTCCTGCTGACTTCATTGACGGATCGCCGACGTTTCAAACCCGCCGATATCGTCGGCTGCTACGAGCGCCGCTGGCAAATCGAAACCAGTTTCGGGGAGCTCAAGCAATCGATGCTGGGTTCGGAGTTGACCTTGCGCAGTCGCACAGTCGAAGGGGTGTATCAGGAGATCTGGGGTGCGCTGATCGCCTACAACCTGATTCGCCGTGAGATCGCCAGCGCCGCATGGGAAGCGAAGCTCGCACCGACCGATATCAGCTTCGTTCGAGCGCTCCATACAATTCAGCACGAAATGATGTGGGCCGCCCTCACGCCGGCCTACGCAAAACTACCCGCCTGCCTTCAGCGCCTGCGGGAGCGGCTGAAGTCTCTTCCCAACGAAAAACGACCCGGCCGCGCATGCGACCGGGTCGTCAAGTCCCGCCCCTCGCGTTACTCCGTTCGGTACCTTAAAAAAGACCTTAACTGAACGGCATTA
>NZ_JBFRCL010000141.1:0-1292 GCF_040965695.1 Paraburkholderia sp. BR10937 | reverse complement strand
GTGATCACCGCCTCCGCGGGCAATCACGCGCAGGGCGTGGCGCTGTCGGCGGCGAAGCTCGGCGTGAAGGCCGTGATCTGCGTGCCGGTGACCACGCCGCAGGTGAAGGTCGATGCGGTGCGCGCCCACGGCGGCGCGACCGTCGAGGTCGTGCAGGCCGGCGAGTCGTACAGCGACGCCTACGCCCACGCCGTGCGCCTGCAGGAAGAACGCGGCCTGACCTTCGTGCATCCGTTCGACGATCCCTACGTGATCGCCGGCCAGGGCACCGTGGCGATGGAAGTGCTGAGCCAGCATCAGGCCCCGATTCATGCGATCTTCGTGCCGATCGGCGGCGGCGGCCTGGCTGCGGGCGTGGCGGCCTACGTGAAGGCCGTGCGCCCCGAGATCAAGGTGATCGGCGTGCAGACCGACGATTCCTGCGCAATGGCGCAGTCGATCGAAGCGGGCAGGCGCGTGGAACTCACCGAAGTCGGCCTGTTCTCCGACGGCACGGCCGTCAAGCTCGTGGGCGAGGAAACCTTCCGCCTGTGCCAGCAGTATCTCGACGAAGTGCTCACCGTCGATACCGACGCGCTTTGCGCGGCGATCAAGGACGTCTTCCAGGACACGCGCAGCGTGCTCGAACCCGCAGGCGCACTGGCCGTGGCGGGCGCGAAGCAGTACGCGGAGCGCGAGGGCATCGAGGGGCAGACGCTGGTGGCGATCACCTCGGGCGCGAACATGAACTTCGACCGCATGCGCTTCGTGGCCGAGCGTGCCGAGGTGGGCGAGGCGCGCGAAGCGGTGTTCGCCGTGACGATCCCCGAGGAACGCGGCAGCTTCAGGCGCTTCTGCGAGCTGGTCGGCACGCGCAGCGTGACCGAGTTCAACTACCGCATCGACGACGCCGAACGCGCGCACATCTTCGTGGGCGTGCAGATCCGCAACCGCGGCGAGTCGCAGCAGATCGCGAAGACCTTCGTCGATCACGGCTTTCCGAGCGTCGATCTCACCGGCGACGAGCTGTCGAAGCAGCACATCCGCTACATGGTGGGCGGGCGCTCGCCGCTCGCGCACGACGAACGCCTGTTCCGCTTCGAGTTTCCGGAGCGGCCGGGCGCGCTCATGCGCTTTCTTTCGTCGATGGCGCCGAACTGGAACATCAGCCTGTTCCACTACCGCAACCAGGGCGCCGACTACAGTTCGATTCTGGTGGGCATCCAGGTGCCCGCGGCCGAAGACGCGGAGTTCCGCCGCTTCCTCGCCACGCTCGGTTATCCGCACTGGGAAGAGACGAGCAACCCGGCGTA
>NZ_JBFRCL010000140.1:0-1325 GCF_040965695.1 Paraburkholderia sp. BR10937 | reverse complement strand
TTGGCATGGACTTCCCCTCCTGTTGGCGTTGATGTAGTTCGACACTCCATCATGGCACTTCGATGCCGACTCGCGGCTTCCGCCGCAGCCTCGGGACGGGGAAGTCCCTTTCATTCGGATAGGTCCGGATCGCTCGTAACTGACAACGACACCGCGCTCGAACAGCAGCTCTTCAATATCACGCAGGCTCAGTTGGAACCGGAAATACCACCGAACCGCGAGACTAATGACTGCCGCCGGGAACCGGTGGCCGTGATAAAGCGATTTTCTTTTCTTCATCGTGTCATCTTGCGTGACTACCTCGCCAACGTGACAGTGCCCCCGCAACCACTTGTTATCGTAACGGCCCTTACTCGCCCTGAGTCCACTATCGCGACACAGCCATGGATAAACTTAACAGTCATCTTCTCATGAACTATCACACAGACAGTTACGACCAGCCCAACCATTTGTGCTTTCCGTCACTAAGCTTTGGGCAGCGGTTGGCGCGCCCCTTTTTCACGAGGACAGCGTGGCGTGATCAAGCTGTCGACCACGCAGAACCGAAATCGAAACCAAGAGGTCTTTTCGGCCCGTTAGGAATTGATTCTTACCTCATGGGCAGTGCAGCATAAGGATGGTCACGTGAATAAGGTAATGCAGTCTCCTCGCGCTGCGGTACCACCCCAATTAACCCTCGTCGTGGGCGTGGTATTCCGACTGGTCCATCTAGGCATCTATTGCGTTGAAGGTCCCGACGCGATGTTCCAAGAGACGTTCAATAAGATCTGCTGCGACGACCTTGCAGTCGACATTGAGCGAGAGTGGCTTCAAGAAGGCGACTTGGTGGTCAGTCTGTGCCGTGTTGAAAAAGCATTTGAAGTGTTAGGGAAAGCTGGCTTCAGGAGCGCGGACGCCGTCGTCACGATGCAACGTTACTTTGGCATCGAGCATGCGAAGGCCCGGCATTACGTATCCTCACGAAATCTTGCGTCGCTGTACCGCGAGCAGGTAGTGGGGCGCTCTCGTGGTGGTGAGAAGCGCACTGTCAACTTGGCTGACTTCGTCGATGACGATCCATAACGCACTGCGGCTCAGAAACCAGTCGACGGAGCTTGGGTTGGCGAGCCCACTTGGTTACCGCGCACTGCCCGCGCGAGATAAAATTTTCGCCTCCTGGGGGGGAGACACAAGACAATTAACATCAAAATAATTGATAGTAAGCGGCTCGTGCCGGCCGTTATAGACGGTGGCTGAAGGCGACATCAAAGTGATGCCCATCATTCCCAATCTGATGGGCATCACTTTGACACAGTCTGCGGAGAAGAAGCCGGGTTCCCGAACGG
>NZ_JBFRCL010000139.1:0-1340 GCF_040965695.1 Paraburkholderia sp. BR10937 | reverse complement strand
CAGGCTGCTGAAGTACCGGCGGCCACGTCATCGCGGAAGACCAATGAAGCGTTGATAGAAGGCCCCCACTTGCCCCCGAAGATCATGCGCGGCGCCGACACATTCACCGAGAGTTTATTTTCCATGCGCAAGCTGGACGACTTCGTTCCGAAGTCGCATCCGTTGCGTTCGATCCGTGTGATGGCGAACGAAGCACTGGCGAAGATGGATCGGTTGTTTGCCGGGATGTACGAGGCCGACATCAAGGGTGGGCGACCGAGCATCGCACCGGAGAAGTTGCTGCGAGCCATGCTGATCCAGATCCTCTACAGCATCCGCTCGGAGCGCCAACTGATGGAGCAGGTGCAATACAACCTGCTGTTTCGCTGGTTCATCGGGTTGAGCATGGATGACGAGGTCTGGGTGCCGACCGTTTTCACGAAGAACCGTGAACGTCTGATTAAGCATGATGCGGTGATCGAATTTTTCAATGAAGTAGTGGCGATCGCCGAGAAGAAGTGCCTACTCTCGGGCGAGCACTTCAGTGTGGACGGAACGCTGATCCAGGCGTGGGCGGGGCACAAGAGCTTCGTGCCCAAAGACAGTGACGATCAGGACAGCGAAGGTGGTGGCGGGGGCGACTTCAAGGGCGAGAAGCGTAGTAACGAGACGCATGAGTCCAAGACCGATCCCGATGCACGGCTCTATCGCAAAGGCAAGACGGCCAGCGAATTGCGTTACATGGGCCACACGCTGACCGACAATCGGCATGGCCTGGTGGTCAACGCGCGGGTGACGCGCGCTGACGGGCATGCCGAGCGCGAAGCAGCCAAGGTCATGATCAACGACGCCCGACAAGTGGCAGGAGATACGAGTGCAGAAATCACCCTGGGCGCAGACAAGGGTTACGACGCACAGGAATTCATCGAGGCGTGCCAGCAGATGAAGGTTACACCGCACGTTGCGCAAAACACCTCAGGACGGCGTTCGGCAGTGCCCGAAACGATTGCCGCGAGCGCGGGCTATGCCATTTCGCAGCAAAAGCGCAAATTGATCGAACAGGGCTTCGGGTGGGCCAAGACCGTGGGGCGCATGCGCCAGGTGATGGTGCGCGGCTTGAAGAAGGTGGACCAGATGTTCGTGTTGAACATGGCAGCCTACAACCTCGTGCGCATGCGATCCCTGGCACAGTTCCGTCCATAGTGGCGGGAAAAGGCGCCAATGAGGCCAGAAGTCGGCCTCACAGCGCTTTAAAAAGGTTGATTCGCGTTGAAATTGCACAATGCGAAAGATTTAGCGGCAGTGGGCGCGTAAATCGTGGAAGGCCGCTGCCCGTCGAGGGGTATTTCCGCAACCTGCTA
>NZ_JBFRCL010000138.1:0-1361 GCF_040965695.1 Paraburkholderia sp. BR10937 | reverse complement strand
CGCCGCGCAACTCTTCCTGCACAAACAGCACAAGCACATGGAGCTGGCCGTAGTTCGTGCCGGCCAGAAGGCCAGCGACGATTTCGCCGGTTTCTGGATGCGAGACCGAAACAGCGAGCGGCCGGTAATCATCAGGCTGGCCGGTGCTCAGCTCGTTATACCGGGCAAGAGGCGCCCCGATCGCGGCGAGCATTCCGTCGTCGGGGGAATCGGTCGTGCTGATTGTCAGTCGCATGGGTTGTTGCGGAGCCCGCAGTTAGTCCTAGCTATTTCCACCGACGAACTCATCATCGAGGTCTTTCAGTCTCCGCAACGCGTCATCGAGATCACGATGCACGCGAGCAAGTAGGTCGACTGAACTCAGCACGCCTTTCTCCGCGTACGCCCTCGCCGCATCATCCAAAAGGTCTCGGCAACGCTCGATTTCCTTCCTGATTGCCTGACTGCGGCCCACGTAGTCGTCTGGTGTCATGAAGCATCCATATGTGATAAAGGACATTATCAAATATAAGACGACAAAAAATTAGCGAGGCGAACCCAGGCACAAGGAAACCAGGTTCGGCCCCGCAACCGCTTCAACCGGCAAAGGATCAGAGGCGCTGCTCAGCCTCGGCAAGCTGCGCAGTGTATCAATCCATCGTCAAGGTGTGAGATCGTCGTGCCCGCTTCTTTGGGCACTCTCATTCATACATTCCTAGTTCAACATTCTTTCTCGTATCCAACGCAGCGTTCATCACACTCCAAGACGCGCTGTCATCTTCTGCAACCATTCTCAGGCACTCGTTGAAAAACTATTAAAAATATAGTTCAAGTCAACGAATCTAGAGTTAAGAAATTATGTTGAAAAATAGAAACTATTAAACAACATTCAAACAATAGAGTGTCAAATAAAAGCACTCATGTCTGTTCCAAATCTTTCAGCCAAATCATTAGCTACTTTTTTACTAATCGCCCGGCGCCCAGCCAGAATATCGCTGATGATGGTTGGAGATGCGATATCTGCAAGATCCTTCTGCTTCAGATCGTGCGCTTCCAGCAAGTACCGTAGCACTTCCCTAGGCTCGGCCTTCGGAAGCTTCACATTGTGAGTCTCCCATACTTCAATAAGGTCCGTAACTACGCCAAAGAAGTCAGCCAACGAGCCCTCTTCTTCACCATCGAGAAGATCCGCGAGTTCGTTCGCGAGCTCGACCATCTTTTGATGGTCGTCCTCGTTACGAATTGGTTTGAGAAAAACCTGGCCCTGCAGGGCGGACCAGGTCTTCGCAAATTCGGGAAAGCCTCCCGAATGGCTATGAATGTTCATTTCCTTCTATTCTTCCTTGTCCATTCGTCATATTCCTTGTGCGTTAGCACATGAC
>NZ_JBFRCL010000137.1:0-1383 GCF_040965695.1 Paraburkholderia sp. BR10937 | reverse complement strand
TCGCGAGGCTGATGACGTAGTTGCCGTGGTTCTTGAAGTTGTCGGGCAGTGCCCAGTTCGGCACAGCCTTAGCCCCCGTTTCGGAAAGAAAAAGGAACTTGTCCTCGGTCACCGGCACGTTCAGCGGTGCGCCTTGCTCCTTCCAGTCCGGAATCAGCTCGTTCAGGGCACGCGGATCCATGACCGCGCCCGAGAGGATATGCGCCCCGATTTCCGAGCCTTTCTCCAGCACGCAGACGCCGATTTCAGCGCCTTTTTCCGCGGCCAGCTGCTTCAGGCGGATCGCGGCAGACAGCCCGGCGGGACCGCCACCGACGATCACCACGTCATATTCCATCGACTCGCGTGGGCCGTATTGCGCAACAAGCGCGTCCAGCTGATTCTTCATTGGCGTTGTCCTTCCTCTTCGGACGGGACAGCTTCAATCGCAATCGACGCTAGTTGCGCTCCCGGCCCGGAGGGGCGCAGCGCAAGTTCCTCAGGTCGCCCGCTGATCCACAACGCGTTGAGCGGCGGCAGCGTCACCCCGCGCAACAACGCGCTGTCCACGTTCCATTGTCCCGCGAGACTCACCAGAAGATGCGTGGGAGCAGGCGTCACGCGCAGCGAATGTGCCGCTACGCTCACGCGCGCGCGAAATGCACCGCGCTTGCACATCACATTGAGAACGTTCACAGGCCGTGCGGGCAGGTTCACCCACACGTGCAGGTCGCCGGAGAAGTGCACCGGCTGGCCGGCGCGCGCCAGCAACTGTCCGTCCTGCGAATGCAGGTCGATTGCACCATCGTCGATGGGCACCAGCGTGCGGTCGTAGCCAGCGAACTGCGAAAATTTCGCTGGCCCATCGAGCGTCGCGATGCTCACGCGCCACGGCGCGGCACCTTGCTGTTCCGGGCCGCGCGCCAGCGTGCGCGTCGTGCCGCCGCCATTGGCCCACGGTTCGGGAGGCAGGCGCGTGCCGTCGATGAAACGCACGGCGCGGGCCTCGGCTGCGTCAGCGGAATTAGCGGGCAGGCGCGCGTTCATGGGCGTTGCCCCGCGTCCTGCACGCGCGCCTCGATTGCGCCGACCACGTCGAACAGATCGCCGACGAGCCCCACGTCGGCCACCGAGAAGATCGGCGCATCCGGGTCCTTGTTCACGGCGACGATGAACTTCGAGTCCTTCATGCCGGCGAGGTGCTGGATCGCGCCCGAGATGCCGAACGCCACATACACGTCGGGCGCGACGCTGCGACCGGTCTGGCCGACCTGCGCGGCGTTCGGCGCGTAGCCGGCATCGACGGCGGCGCGCGAGGCGCCGAGTGCGGCGCCCAGCGTGTCGGCAAGCCGTCCGAGGCGCGCCATGTTCTCCTGTGAGGCGAGGCCGCGGCCGCCTGCAATC
>NZ_JBFRCL010000136.1:0-1511 GCF_040965695.1 Paraburkholderia sp. BR10937 | reverse complement strand
TTGCAGGCCTCGCGCTATAACCAGGTGATCAGCGTGTATCAGGCCATGGGCGGTGGCTGGGTGGATATCGCCGATTCGCATACGCCCGTGTCCCTGAGCGCCGACAGAAAGGGCAATGCCTCGCAGGGCAGGTGACACAGGCTTTAACGACATAGGACCAGGCTACGCTTCACGAAGCATGCGGTCGAATTGATACGCAGCAGAAGAATTTCAAGGTCACTGTGTGTTTTGAAGTTGCTTCCACGAGAAAACCCATGCTACGCACGTCGCTGAAGGTAATAAAAATATGCGTGTCGATACTGGTCGTGCTCGCGTTACTCGCATTGGGTTTGCGGGCATGGTCTTCGCTGCGCGGCCCGGAACTATCGGTCTGGCACACCCACGTGCCGCGGGAGATGACCGTCGAAGAAATAGACGCCGGCGACTGGAATGCGTACATGCGGGAGGAGTCGCGGCTTGTCGAGGATGTGCGCGTGAACGTCGTCGAAAAGATCAACGCATCCGAGCGTGTCCCGTCGAACCGATACTACGAAGGCTCACCGATCTATCCAGAGCACTTCGCTCAGGACTGGAACCGCTCGTACATACTGGAACCTCCCGGAACGCCGGTTGGAGCGGTGGTGCTGCTGCACGGCATGACGGACTCGCCCTACAGTTTGCGGCACATCGCGCGCAACTATCGTGACCGGGGTTTTGTCGCGATCGCCATCCGCTTACCTGGACACGGTACCGTGCCAGCGGGACTGACCAATGTCACGTGGCAAGAGTGGGCCGCAGCAACGCGACTCGCGGTTCGCGAAGCGCGTCGGCGCGTGGGCCCGGACAAGCCGCTCGAACTGATAGGCTTCTCGAACGGCGGCGCGCTTGCCCTGCAATATGCAATGGACGCCATCGAGAACCCCGCGCTCACGCGTCCCACCCGGCTCGTGCTCATTTCGCCGATGATCGGAGTCACTCGTTACGCGCGGTTTGCGGGCCTCGTGGGACTGCCCGCGATGTTGCCCGCGTTCGCGCGGGCCGCCTGGCTCGGCATCGTGCCGGAATTCAACCCCTTCAAATACAACTCGTTCCCGGTGAACGCAGCGCGTCAGTCCTGGCTGCTTACCAGCGCCATCCAGGAGCAGATGGCGAGGCTTGAGCGTGAGAATCGGTTGAGGTCACTCCCTCCCGTGCTGACGTTCCAGTCGGTTACCGATTTCACGGTCAGCACCCCTGCAGTCATGTCGTCGTTGTATGACAAGCTTCCCGCAAACGGCAGCGAAATCGTGTTGTTCGACGTGAACCGCAGCGTGAGTTTCAGAACCTTCCTGCGCGTCGCGTCCTATTCGGCGCTCACACGGCTGCTGCGCATCGGGCCGCAGAACTATCGCACCACGGTCATTGCCAATGCCTCGCAGGATTCGGCTCATACGGTCGAACGCAGTGTCGATGCCGGCAGCGTGGCAACTCACGTTCGCCCTTTGGGAATTGACTATCCTCCGGATATTTTTTCGTTATCGCATGTTGCGATT
>NZ_JBFRCL010000135.1:0-1558 GCF_040965695.1 Paraburkholderia sp. BR10937 | reverse complement strand
CTGATATGACTTCACGAGTCAATGGGGATCGGTTTTCTGCTTCTCGAGTACATGTCATGTGAATTTCCTGAGGGCGACGTAGCAGTAAATCTCGACGGTCGATCACACTGATATTCGCGGGTTGGCTACCGCATTACAGAGGTCCGTCCAACGAGCCTGCCGCTATCTAGAGCCGCAAATCGGATGTTGTCCGTTGCGTAGTCCGCGCGCGGGTTACTCGCATGCCGGGCTACGCCGCCTTCAGGAAACTCTTCCTCCAGTGGTTATGGTGAGGTCAAGTGGATTCAGGTGTTGCACTACGCCGCGTGCACCTCGTGTGGTACAGCGAGCGACATCGCCAGCTGGCTGATGTCCCAGATGAAGCCGCTGAGTTCGCGGGCGACGGCGACCACCGCGATGTTCTTCTCCTTACCACGGGCGATGAGCTTGCGATAGCGCCGACACAATCGCGTCTGCGCGTCCCAGGCGCGATCGATGATGGGCTTGGGGATGCCTTCATGTCGCCGCTGAATCTCGGGGCTCACACGTGCCGGGTATCGGTAGCTCCACGCAGCCTCGACTAACAACTTTCTTGCGTAGCTGTTACCCGTCTTGGTGATGCTGCCCTGGCGCCGTTTGTTGCCGGAGGAATGTTCTGACGGGGTAACCCCGAGCCAAGCCATCAGCTGGCGCGGGTGCGCGAAGCGTGAGAGATCGCCTAGCTCGGCGAGCATGCCCACGGCCGTAGTGAACTGCACACCGCGCATGGCCTGCAGGCCGAGGACCGCCGGATAGAAGCGCCAGTTGAGGACCGCCTCGCGCAGGGCGGCTTCAAGACGCTCGCATTGCGCGAGGCGGTCCTCAATCGTGCGCCGAAGCTCGTCGAGCGCGAGTTGCTGCCAAAGGTTGTCAAATGAAAATGCGCTTACCCAGCGACGGTGCGCGGCCCCCCAGTCGGCACGCCCCACATAGCGCACACCATGTGAGAGCAGGAAGGCCTTCAGGCGTTGTCGTGCACGCTTCATATCGTCTTTGGCGCTTACCCACGCACGTGCCAGATCACGGAACGCTTCATCGTCTACGGTGGGCACGTAGACGGCCGACAGGTCGCCGGTGCGGAGCAACCGCACGAGTTTTATGGCGTCGCGCCGGTCAGTCTTGACGCGCTCGCCGGGCTTTCTGGGAATCAGTGACGGTGCGCACACCATGCAGTCAAAGCCCTTCTGCACGAGCTGACGATAGAGCCCATAACCGCACGGACCCGCTTCGTAGACGACGCGTATGCGGCGTGCTTTGGACTGCAGGCGTTTGCACAGGCGATCGATGTCGGTCTGCGTCGTCCCGATCTTGCCAAGCAGTTCGACCTCGCCCGAACCGAGCGCGTACGCTACCGTGATCGAATCCTTGTGAACGTCCAGGCCGACGTATAGCGTGCTATCGTGTTCCATGCTGGCCTCCGTGCGGGAAATCGCCGGGTGTGGCACCGTCCACACCGTGCGGCTCTGGCAGTAATGCTAACCCGCGTTTGATTCCTCATGGCAGGCCAGCCGTCTACCTCGCGTGAAGTCATACTGCCTAG
>NZ_JBFRCL010000134.1:0-1616 GCF_040965695.1 Paraburkholderia sp. BR10937 | reverse complement strand
TGTGGGGGCTACGTCCTAATGTCGTGTTCTGGCTATTTACAGATGTCGTGTTTTTGAGCGCTGGCAAGCTGGCAGACTGCTGCAACCGCTGCGGGGCCTGCCATGAAGCCGGACACGACGCTGGTGAGTTTGAGCATGCGCGAACTGGACAGACTGAAGGTTATACAGGCCGTCGTTGAGACGGGCCTCAAGCCCGGCCGTGCCGCGGAACGGCTCGGGCTGACGGTACGTCAGATCGAACGGCTGGTGATCCGGTACCGGGAGCACGGGCCGTCTGGCGTGGCCTCCGGCCGGCGCGGTCAGCCAGGTAACCGCAAGCTCGACGAAGGCCTGGCGTTGCGCGCCCTGATGATCATCCGCGAGCGCTACGCCGATTTCGGGCCGACGCTGGCCCGCGAGAAGCTCGCTGAATGCCACGGCATCCGGCTGTGCAAGGAAACGGTGCGCCAACTGATGACCCAGGCCGGCCTGTGGGTGCCGCGCAAACAGCGTCCACCGAAGGTCTACCAGCCGCGCGCCCGGCGTGCATGTTTCGGCGAGCTGGTGCAGATCGACGGCAGCGACCACCGCTGGTTCGAGGACCGGGCGCCGGCCTGCACGCTGCTGGTGTACGTGGACGACGCGACGAGCCGGCTGATGGAGCTGCACTTCACGCAGACTGAGTCGACGTTCAGCTATTTCGAGGCCACGCGCGCGTATCTGGAGCGCCACGGCAAACCGGTGGCGTTCTACAGCGACAAGGCGAGCGTCTTTTACGTGAAGCGCCGCGCCGAGACTGCAGGCAAAGGTGTCACCCAGTTCGGCCGGGCGATGTATGAGCTCAATATCGACACGTTCTGCGCGAACTCAAGCCCCGCCAAGGGCCGGGTGGAGCGCGCCAACCTGACGCTGCAGGATCGACTGGTGAAGGAACTGCGCCTGCGCGGCATCAGCACGCTGGACGAAGCGAACGCCTGGGCCCCCGCCTTCATGGCGGCCTACAACGCCCGCTTCGCGAAGCCGCCCAGAAGCCGGTTCGATGCACACCGGCCGCTGCGTGCGGACGAGGATCTCGACGCAATCCTGACCTGGCGGGTACAGCGCAAGGTATCGGATTCACTCACGCTGCTGAACGACCGCGTGATCTGGCTGCTGAAGGACACGCCGGCAACCCGCCGGCTGATCGGCCGCTACATCGAGGTATGGGAGTATCCGGACGGTCGCATCGAACTGCGGGCCGGTGGTGCAGCACTGCCCTGTATCCCCTATGACAAGCTCTCGGAAATCGACCAGGGCGCCGTGATCGAGCACAAGCGGCTCGGCCATGCGCTGCGCGTCGCCCAGGCGCTGCAGGCGCAACGCGACAACCGTCGCGTATCAGGCTCGCCATCCCGCACCAATCGCGGCGCCGCGGTACGCAAACCGAAACCATTGCCTGGCGCACGGAAGCAGCGCGAAGTGACACTCGAGGACTTGAATGCGGCGGTAATGGGGACTCACCGCAACCCGGGAGGCTCGGTGCTAAAAACCCCCTCCAGATAGATATAAAGGACTACAAAACAACCACACCCAGAACCAACCTCAACCCCGACATCTGTATTTAGCCGGGACCCCGACATCTGAAAATGGCTTTGACA
>NZ_JBFRCL010000133.1:0-1867 GCF_040965695.1 Paraburkholderia sp. BR10937 | reverse complement strand
CACGCGCAGGCTGATCACCTCGACGCGGACATCGTCGGTTGACCCCGACCGTCGCGGTACGGCTGCGCTTGCCCGTCTGTCGCAAACGATTCTTTATTCGGTGTGCTGAAATCACCGCTTACGTTCAAACGCGTCGCTGAGGCGCTCGGACTACCGTGCATTTCGCAGGATGAGTGGCGTGCCGAATTCGCCCCAACGACGAACCGTAAGCGGACGAAGACGACAGCGCTTGATTAAGGGCTTTCAACACAACATGGCGTAACGACGCCGCTACAAAGGGGATCGACGGCGCACTTCCACTCAGTGTCCGTCGATCGGTTTATGCACGATCCGGCGTGTACCGATTCGGATCCGGGCTCTCGCCTGTCCGACTCTTTACGGGCGGCTGGCCTCCATGAGTAACAAGCGCAACGCGTCTGTCACGTCCTCCTGCGTGACAGTAATCGAACCATCGCGCAGATACCGTAGAGCGGCAAGGTCGAGGACTCGTTTCAGCACGACATCGGTATCCGAGAAGAAACGATCCTGCAACGCACGCGCAGTGAAGTCGGCAGTGTGGCGCGATACCGAAAAGATATCGCCCGCCATCATTCTTAGCCTCATACGGACATAGGAAGCTATCCAACTGTCCCGTTTGTCAACGCATCCGATCAAGCAACGGCGACAACGCAAACCATCCGCTGCCCCATTGAAGACGCATGGTTCGTCGTGTAGTCCGTGCGCCATCTCAACACCGCATCTGTGTGCAGCAAACCCGAGATCCTGGACACGCTGGCATCGAGGCGTTTCATCGAACATCATCTCAACTCTCCTGTTAGCGAGGTTAGCGATCGCCTCGTTCCGGAGGACTTTCGCCAGCCTAGTATTCCGCGCCCGTCGCAAAGTCAAGCTTGCGGCGGATAATGTCATCAGGATATCTAAGTTACAACAGTACGATGCCAGTCAAGACACCGGCGGCACCGACGTTATGGAGTGGCTACGATTTTCAAATGGAATGGCGTCGGCACATGCCAAGAACCGGCATCGCGTTGGAACGCAACATTCTTCACGTTCCGTTCATTCGTCGTGATGTCACAACCGGCGAGCGGCTCCGGGTAAGGCACCGACGCAGGCAACGCTCCTTCGCACCATCTACGCAAGACAGGCTGCGAGGTGTGTCGGTTACGCTGACAGGTGTAACGCACGGCGTGCAGGGCGCAGGAGTCCAAGCTTCAAATCCACGAAACCAGCCAGAAATACAGAAGGCCGCGTACGAAAACGCGGCCTTGATTGAAATCGATAGCGAAAGCCGAAACAGCAGTCGTGCGTTCAGTGCCAACGCGAGCGGCGCTCGCGATCTGCCTCACGGCTCTTTTTCACCATATAGCCACCGTAAAAGTAGATGACCAATGTGACAAACAAGGTAAAAAGTGCAGAACCCATGCTCATTCTCCGTGAAGTCGACGCGTTCTGTTTGCGCGTTCGCGGTCTGCCTTGCGACCGTTATGGAGCAAAACCAAGGCAAATGCGCTGAGTAAGATGACGACTGCCAGCGCCGCGAAACTCCATCCCATCATCGTTCTCCGTCAGTAGACTATAGCGGTGTACAGAGTAGGCTGCCGGTGCCCATTTACTGCGACCGCGAGCGACGCGCACGATCCGCCTCACGGCCCTTCTTCACCATATACCCACCGTAGAAGTAGAAGGCCAACCCAATAGCCAAAGCAAAGAGTCCGAAATACATGATTATTCTCCGCGGGCCTGATATGACTTCACGAGTCAATGGGGATCGGTTTTCTGCTTCTCGAGTACATGTCATGTGAATTTCCTGAGGGCGACGTAGCAGTAAATCTCGACGGTCGATCACACTGATATTCGCGGGTTGGCT
>NZ_JBFRCL010000132.1:0-1879 GCF_040965695.1 Paraburkholderia sp. BR10937 | reverse complement strand
CCAATCGGGATAGGGGCAGGCCTCGCGACCTGACCCCTCCCACGCCACCGTGCGTACGGGTCCGTACACGGCGGCTCGGATCGGTTAGCCGACTGGACCGACAGAGGGAAGTCCAAGAGAACGTAGATACCGGGTTGGCAGTGCGAGACTCAGCGCAGGGCTGCAACTAAGCCGCCACGCATTGTGCGGCGATCCAACGGTCTGAGCGGCGAGATCGCGGCTAACCCCGCGGGCAGTCAGTTCCTTGAAACGGGTCCGGCCACGCTTCCACTGCTTCCAGAAGAAGCAACGGATACGGCGACGAATCCATTCATCGAGGCGCTTCAACACGCTTGGGGTTTCGCAGAAACCAAAGTAGCCACGCCATCCAGTGAGATACCGCTTCAGCGTACCAATCATCTGGTCGACGCTGACGCCTCGGGTGCGCTGTGTCAGTTCCCTGATCCTCTCCTTGAAGCGAGCCAGTGCCTTGGGTGCAATACGCCGTTTGCCCTGTTCCCGGTTCGAGAAGGTAAAGCCCAGAAACTTCCGCGTATGCGGCCGCGCGACAGCGCTCTTCGACTCGTTGACCTTCAGCTTCAGCTTACCGGCGAGGAAGGCTTTCAACCCCGCCATCACCCGGCGGCCCGCGCGTTCGGTGCGTACGTAGACGTTACTGTCGTCGGCGTACCTCACGAACCGCAGTCCGCGTTGCTCAAGCAGCTTGTCAAGATCGTCGAGCATCAGATTGGATAACAACGGTGACAGGGGGCCACCCTGGGGTGTCCCTTCGTCCGTCGCACCAACCAGCCCATTCTCCAGCACGCCGGCCGTCAGGAAGGAGCGGATCAGCTTCAGGACGCGCCTGTCGCTCACCCGCTTTGCCACCCGACTCATCAGGATATCGTGGTTCACGCGGTCAAAGAACTGCGCCAAATCCAGGTCTACCACCCAGCGGTATCCCGCCTGGATGTAGCCCTGCGCGCGCGCCACAGCCTGATGCGCCGAGCGTCCCGGACGGAATCCGTAACTGGAGTCCGAGAACGTCGGGTCCCACTGCCTTTGCAGCACCTGCAACACCGCCTGCTGGACTAGCCTGTCGAGCGCAGAAGGAATGCCGAGCTTGCGCACGCCTCCTCCGTCCGGCTTGGGTATCTCGACCCGTCTCACAGGTTGGGGTTGGTAGGTGCCTTCGAGCAGTGAGGCCCGTATCGTCGGCCAATGCTCCCGCAGGTACGCCGGTAATGCCTGAACTGTCATGCCGTCCACACCCGGTGCACCCTTGTTCGACTTCACGCGCTTCAACGCCTGCTTCAGGTTCTCCCTTTCGCAGACTTCTTCCATCAGCCGGTCACAAGCCGACGGGCTTTCAGGCTCGGGGTTCGCCGTCATAGGTTCAGCCCCTCGATCAGCAGTCACCGGGGCTTCACCCCTGCTTCCGCTATCAAGGGCGCAGTGCGTTTTCTGCTGCGCTCCCATGTCGAGTTCTCCGGCTTACTCGCCGCTCCTTTCCGTTCAGGCCTTCAGGCGTACCCACCGCCCTACTATGCCTTCTGCTGACTCCTGCACGGCGATCAGCAGCCCTTGCGGGCTGCTCAGTCCTGATTCCAGGACACCGGGCAGGCCTCCCGGGGTAAGCCCAACCGCCTTCACCACACGCCTGCCAGATTTACCACCCCAGCCCTTGATGGTTGTGGACTTCGCGATCATTAGCTCGCTCGTCCGACTGGGTAGGCCTCGTATCTGGTTTCTGTTCGTCAGGTCGTGGCTTTGCTACACGCTTCCTTCAGACCCCGCCTCACAACGACGCCCTTGCGTTTCGCTAGCCCTTCACCACCATCAGGTTGGGCAGGGGACTTCCACCCCCAAGCTGTTGTGCATGCCCGGCACACTAAAAAAA
>NZ_JBFRCL010000131.1:0-1964 GCF_040965695.1 Paraburkholderia sp. BR10937 | reverse complement strand
GGTCGGAGTAGGAACGATGGTCACCCATCACCCCCTCCACAGATCCGTACGTGCGGAGCTACCGCATACGGCTCCTGCCTTGGGTCGTGACGATCAGACGCTGACTCGGATAGGGGTGGCAGATATGGACGAGGGGTAGCCAGTGCGCTGCGAGCCGATTCATGCGCTGACTCGTCAGGCGATGCTTCTGGCTTCGACGGCGCAGCGTGCGGAACCACAGTCGACCAACAGCTTGACGGAACTGCCCGATGCGCGTGCCGTTACGGGGCACCCCGAAGTAGCGCGTATGCCCGTTCACTACCGCCCGCAGGTAACGTCCCTGCTCTGCGATGGTCTGATGCATACGCCGGCGCAGTTCCTCTTTTACTGCCAGCAGCTTGGCCCGCATTCGCTTGGCACTAGTCAATCGCACTATCGCGAACTTCCCTTTGCGGGACTTTCCGCAGCAATGCGTGAAGCCCAGGAAGTCGAATGTCTGCGGCTTGCTCCCGTCGCGACGTCGGCAGTTTTCGCGGGCGAAACGCCCAAACTCAATCAGCCGCGTCTTGCTCTCATGCAGCTTCAAGCCGAAGCGGCCCAGCCTTTCGGTTACCGCACGCTGGAAGCGCCCAGCGTCCCTCACGGACTGGAAACCCGCGACCCAGTCATCGGCATACCGCACCATGATCATGTCGCCTTCGGCGTGCCGCGCACGCCACTGCTTCACCCACAAGTCGAACGCATAGTGGAGGTAGACGTTCGCCAACAGTGGCGAGATACTACCGCCCTGAACTGTACCTATCTCACTCTGCGTCAACGTGCCGTCTTCCAGCACGCCAGCGTGCAGCCATTTCTTGATGAGCCGCACCACCCGCGTGTCCGCCACCCGGTGCTCGATGAATTTGATCAGCCAGTCGTGTTCGATTGTGTCGTAGAACTTGCTGATGTCCGCATCGAGTATCCACCTCACTTTCCTGCGCTCGATACCCACGCTCACGGCATCGAGAGCGTTGTGCGCACTCTTGCCGGGGCGGAAGCCGTAACTGAACCCGACGAAGTCCTGCTCGTAGATCGCGTTGAGTACCTCGACCGTGGCAAGCTGAACGAGCTTGTCCTCCAGCGCCGGCACGCCCAGCGGGCGCTTGCTGCCGTCTGCCTTGTCGATGTACACGCGTCTGACAGGCTGGGGCCGGTAGGCCCCTCGGGCCAGCCGGTCGGACAGGTCCAGAAGTCGCGCTTCCAGGTCCAGTCCGTACGACTGCCACGTCTCGCCGTCCACGCCAGCTGCCGCCTTGCGCTTAAGCGCAAGGTAGGCTGCCCGCAGGCGGTCGTCCGCGTAGATGTGATGCATCAGGGTGGTGAACTTCGCACCCGGTCGGCCTTTGGCCGTCTGTCGTATGCCGTCGAGCGCCGTTCCCATGTCATATTCCCGCCCCAATCTGCGGGACATGCGCGCTGCGACTGCATTGCCCTTGGCCTGCCGCCTTCCCTCCACCACCTCCGCCGTCGAGGGAGTTTCATCCCCGACTTTGTTCGGCAGCTTCTGCGGTACTACGCAGCAGTCCGACTTCCCGTGCCCGTAGCTCATCGTCGTACGCCCTCTGGCTTCACGATGCGCACTACTTCCGACGCTTCCCAGCGCGACGTAGTAGGGCGCGGGATCTCCCGGTTCCCGTGCAAGGTGTTTCCGCACGTGCTCAGGGTCTCCGACCGCGCGGGGTCCGGGATCGCCTTGCCAATACGGCAATCCCGGTGTGGCTTTCGGCAAGCGTCCAGTGCCTCGGCACCCCGATCAGCCCGTGCCTTTCGGCGCGGGGAATGGATTTCGCAGCTCAATACCTGGCCCATGCGTACCTCTGCCAACGCTTCGCCTACGCCCTTACGGACGTACACGCATGACTCGAGGCCGTCGTGGCTGGCTAGGCCTTCAACGTATGACTCTTTCATTCACAACACCTTGCCGGTTTTGACCGGCGCACGGACGC
>NZ_JBFRCL010000130.1:0-2234 GCF_040965695.1 Paraburkholderia sp. BR10937 | reverse complement strand
AACCTGGCCCTGCAGGGCGGACCAGGTCTTCGCAAATTCGGGAAAGCCTCCCGAATGGCTATGAATGTTCATTTCCTTCTATTCTTCCTTGTCCATTCGTCATATTCCTTGTGCGTTAGCACATGACGAATGAACAACATTTGCCGGTTGAAATGGACTGTAGCGACGACTCGGAAATTGTTTCCTCCAACATCAAACACATAAAACTTTGTTGGAACGTAATCGACTGTAGTACCAAACGTCTTCTTAAGACCGGAAAGGTCATCGGCTTGGCAGCTACTTGCCAGCCTGTACCAGGTCATGAGAGGACTTTTCGCGGCTGAGTGTTTATCAATAAACTCTTCGAGAGCTTTCTTGGAGATGACCCGCATCTTGCTTTTCCTTCGAAATGATTAGAGCGTTGTTCATGGCAATCCTCCTTTAGTGGGGCCAGGCCCCTATGAAAAGTAGCAATCGCGTGCCGAAAGATGCGAATGCAGAGCCAGTATATTCGCAAAACGCGAAGTTCGCAAGATGCGAAGTTCGCGTTTTGCGAAAAAACCGCAAGTACGGTGGGGAGGCCAGTCGCGACAAATTTGTCGCGACAAATTTGTCGCATAATAATATACGTTAGTCAATATTACGTGGAAGGTGTTAGAATTTGTTTTCATGAGCACAGCAGCCGTCGCAGACCTCGAACTGAGCCGTTTCCCGATCCAAGAGAAGTTTGGAGACGCGTTGCTGCCCGGATTCACGGTTATCCCTGCAATTCTCCTGCGCGAGCAACGCACGCTTCACTTGAGCGATGGGGAAATGCTGGTGACCATGCATTTGCTGCTGGCGTGGTGGGAAAGGGATCGATTGCCCTATACCAAGCCGGCGACCGTTGCCCGGCGCATGGGTGTGACTGCCCGTACAGTGCAGCGACACATGAAGGGACTTGAAGAAAAGGGATACCTGACGCGGGTCGCTGGCGAGGAAGAGAAAGAGAAAGTGTCGTTCGACCTGGCGCCACTTGTCAGTAAGCTGCAGGAGTTGGGCAGAGAAGCCCAGGCTGCGAGATGGAAAGTTCAGACAGCTGAACAGGCCGGTGAGCAGATTGCGTCTGCGCTGTCCGCGGGATAACTAAGCAGGAAAGCTTGTGTACGCGTCCAACCGTACTAGGCAGCAAGACGTCGATGCAGACCGAGTGTCCAATACTCGGCCTACCCGACGGTGAAATGCGAGAAGTCCTGTCCATCCTTTGCGGATCCTTGGCAGGGCTGCACGGGCGTCCAACACCCTTGCAGTACGCCGCAGAAGATAGTCGCGGAAAAACGGGGCGTCCAACATCCTGTTTTTTCGCACCAGGCGTTTTCAATTTTAGCAGTTGTGGGAGACAGTCATGATCGAACATAGGCTAGTCCGTCTGGCAACTGCTGTCGGAGCGGCATGGTGGCTCATGCGTCTCATCGTTTCGAGTGCAGAGCGTCGCAGGATCAATGAGGCCATGCGGGCGCTCGACGAAACGAATGCCTTCGCAACAACGCCACGTGGCCAGCCCGAGTGATTGCGTCTGGCCAGCTGACAGGGAATCCGACTGACTGCCGAGTGCTGGAACGGTTCAGCCGTTTCAAGCGGGCACGGTCTTGCGTCTAATCCAGCTGTTGTTATGCCGTCAGTCGCTCACCCACCAGTCAAATACACGGCGTGCGATGTTGTTTGCATGAATTGAGCAGCCTTGGGGGTGGCTCACATGCATAGCACGCTTGTCGACGTTCTGACCCAGTTCCGGGATCTCGAGCGCGACAATCGGCAAACTTTCGTCGTTACTCGTGTAACCCCGCCCCCGGCACTCCCAAGACCAGGTCGGATAGACCGCATCGGCCGCATACAGGACGACCACCGTTGCTGCAACAAGCAGAAACGGCTTACAGAAATACCACTGCGTCATAGCGAGTCACTCAACGAAGAAGATCCGCACCAACGTCGCTAACCGCCCGCCTCGTGGATGGAAAATGTCATCCTCGCCGGGCTCACGGACGTCAAACCAAGGTGCAGATTTGCGTACATGCTCTACGTATGCCACCCATCCAGCATCGTTGCCCGAAAACAGCGACTCGCGCATCACGTGGGGAAATTGCCGGCGGTTAGGTCGTTTCTTTTCAAGCTCTGACATCCACGACCGGAACGCAAGGATCGAGTGGTGCATGAAATGCACGAGTGGCATGTTCGGATCAACGAAGTCGACAAGACTAACAGCACTCCCATGACGC
>NZ_JBFRCL010000129.1:0-2301 GCF_040965695.1 Paraburkholderia sp. BR10937 | reverse complement strand
AGAGCCCGATCACAGCGTTCGTCATCGTCATCGAAATGATCGACGGGCACGCGCTCGTGCTCTCGTTGATGGCAACGGCACTCGTGTCGAGCCAGGTTTCCAGGCTATTCGCGCCGCCGCTGTACGAAGCCCTGGCGCATCGCTATCTGAAGCATTGACGCGCGCCGAGACGTCTGCTCGTCACAACGGACGTCTACCAAACCCCGGCCTGTCGCTACTCGCGCCATCCACGCCCCGCCCGCCTCCGGCAACCGAAAGCGCACTTCACATCGTGAAATGTAGCTCGAATTCCCGAGGCGGCGCCATTTCGCTTTATGAAAGCATGTTCTACAGCGCAAAAATTGTTCGCCATGTCGTTGATAAATAACGAATAAATAACTCATATGTCTTATATAAGACTTTGCTGCGACGCATCAGGAAGACCCTACAATTGAGCCATGCAGTTCGCTTCGACTTACGTGGCGGCACGCTGAACCATTCATTCAATCGCGCTTTGCTCTTCGGAGACTTAGGAGATACACATGGCTCAATATCAAGACGACATCAAGGCAGTGGCTGGTTTGAAGGAGAAACAAGGCAGCGCCTGGAATGCCATCAATCCCGAATCGGCTGCACGCATGCGAGCCCAGAACAAGTTCAAGACCGGCCTCGACATCGCGAAATACACGGCGAAGATCATGCGCGCCGACATGGCCGCCTACGATGCCGATCCGTCGAAGTACACGCAGTCGCTGGGCTGCTGGCATGGCTTCATTGGCCAGCAGAAGATGATCTCCATCAAGAAGCACTTCAACAGCACCGAGCGCCGCTACCTTTATCTGTCCGGCTGGATGGTGGCCGCGCTGCGCTCCGAGTTCGGCCCGCTGCCGGACCAGTCGATGCACGAGAAGACCTCCGTCAGCGCGCTGATCCGCGAGCTGTACACATTCCTGCGCCAGGCCGACGCCCGTGAACTGGGCGGCCTGTTCCGCCAGCTGGACGCGGCGCAAGGCGCTGCCAAGGCCGCCATCCAGGAAAAGATCGACAACCACGTCACCCACGTCGTGCCGATCATCGCCGACATCGACGCGGGTTTCGGCAACGCGGAAGCCACCTACCTGCTGGCCAAGCAGTTCATCGAAGCGGGCGCCTGCTGCATCCAGATCGAAAACCAGGTGTCCGACGAGAAGCAGTGCGGCCACCAGGACGGCAAGGTGACCGTGCCGCACGAGGACTTCCTGGCCAAGGTGCGCGCGATCCGCTACGCATTCCTCGAACTGGGCGTGGACGACGGCATCATCGTGTGCCGTACCGACTCGCTGGGCGCCGGCCTGACCAAGCAGATCGCCGTGACCAGCACGCCGGGCGACCTGGGCGACCAATACAATTCGTTCCTCGATTGCGACGAAATCTCGCCCGACGCACTGGGCAACGGTGACGTCGTCATCAAGCGCGACGGCAAGCTGCTGCGTCCGAAGCGTCTGCCGAGCAACCTGTTCCAGTTCCGCGCCGGCACGGGCGAAGCACGCTGCGTCCTCGATTGCATCACCTCGCTGCAAAACGGTGCCGACCTGCTGTGGATCGAAACCGAAAAGCCGCATATCGCGCAGATCGCCGGCATGGTCAACGAGATTCGCAAGGTCATCCCGAACGCCAAGCTGGTGTACAACAACAGCCCGTCGTTCAACTGGACGCTGAACTTCCGCCAGCAGGCGTATGACGCGATGAAGGCCGCGGGCAAGGATGTGTCGGCCTACGACCGCGCCCAGCTGATGAGCCTGGAATACGACGAGAGCGAACTGGCGAAGGCCGCGGACGAAAAGATCCGCACCTTCCAGGCCGACGCGTCGCGCGAAGCCGGTATCTTCCATCACCTGATTACGCTGCCGACGTATCACACCGCTGCGCTGTCGACCGACAACCTCGCCCGCGAATACTTCGGCGACCAGGGCATGCTCGGTTATGTGGCTGGCGTTCAGCGCAAGGAAATCCGTCAGGGCATCGCCTGCGTCAAGCACCAGAACATGTCCGGCTCGGACATCGGCGACGACCACAAGGAGTATTTCAGCGGCGAAGCGGCGCTGAAAGCGGCGGGTAAGGACAACACCATGAATCAGTTCTGATACTCGTCGTTCCCCATGCGCAACGCCGACCCATACGGGTCGGCGTTTTTTCGTCCGTCGAGATCGCTCGCCGGCCCCCGTTACTATCTTCCCGCCTCGATAATCGAGGCTTTGGCCAGCCAGGCCCGGCATGATTCTCGCCCCCAGTCGCAGTCATGATCCGGGGGGTGTTGTCACCGGGTCTGGTGGGTGGCTGGTG
>NZ_JBFRCL010000128.1:0-2350 GCF_040965695.1 Paraburkholderia sp. BR10937 | reverse complement strand
TCTTTAAAGGGTGGCTGCTTCTAAGCCAACCTCCTGACTGTTTTAGCCTTCCCACTTCGTTTCCCACTTAGCCATATTTGGGGACCTTAGCTGGCGGTCTGGGTTGTTTCCCTCTTGACACCGGACGTTAGCACCCGATGTCTGTCTCCCGTGATTGCACTCTTCGGTATTCGGAGTTTGCTATGGCGACGTAATCCGCAATGGACCCATCAACCATGACAGTGCTCTACCCCCGAAGGTGATACACGAGGCACTACCTAAATAGTTTTCGGAGAGAACCAGCTATTTCCAGGTTTGTTTAGCCTTTCACCCCTATCCACAGCTCATCCCCTAACTTTTCAACGTTAGTGGGTTCGGTCCTCCAGCACGTGTTACCGTGCCTTCAACCTGGCCATGGATAGATCACCTGGTTTCGGGTCTACACCCAGCGACTGGACGCCCTGTTCGGACTCGCTTTCGCTACGCCTGCCCTATTCGGTTAAGCTTGCCACTGAATGTAAGTCGCTGACCCATTATACAAAAGGTACGCCGTCACCCCTTGCGAGGCTCCGACTGTTTGTATGCATGCGGTTTCAGGATCTGTTTCACTCCCCTCCCGGGGTTCTTTTCGCCTTTCCCTCACGGTACTGGTTCACTATCGGTCGATCACGAGTATTTAGCCTTGGAGGATGGTCCCCCCATCTTCAGACAGGATTTCACGTGTCCCGCCCTACTTGTCGTACACCTAGTTCTTCCATTCCGCCTTCGCCTACGGGGCTATCACCCACTATGGCCGCACTTTCCAGAGCGTTTGGCTGACGGTACGGATAAAGAGTACAGGCTGGTCCCATTTCGCTCGCCACTACTTTGGGAATCTCGGTTGATTTCTTTTCCTGCGGCTACTTAGATGTTTCAGTTCGCCGCGTTCGCTTCACATGACCTATGTATTCAGTCATGGATGACCCATTCGGGCCGGGTTTCCCCATTCGGATATCGGTGGATCAAAGCTTGTTTGCCAGCTCCCCACCGCTTTTCGCAGGCTACCGCGTCCTTCATCGCCTGTGATCGCCAAGGCATCCACCACATGCACTTGTTCGCTTGACCCTATAACGGGTGTGTCTTGCGGCCAGAGTTAGCGCTTTAGCGCTTACTCTGGGCTCATCCCCGTAGGGGACAAGCAGAAGAACACAATCGCTACAGGTTGAGTATTCGTGTTGCGCCGTATTTCAAGGCAATCTTTCGATCACTTAAAAATACATTGATACAATCACAACCCTGATTCACCTACTCCACACCCATCTCTAAGTGTGTTTCAGATGAATCTCTTTACTACTTCTTCCTGATTGTTAAAGAACGACAGCCGGTACGTTTTCACATACCGCTCTGACTGGCTCAATCGCCAATGCAAAAGGTTCTGCTTCGTGCAGAACGCTGTGCATTGAGGATTGGTGGAGGATGACGGGATCGAACCGACGACCCCCTGCTTGCAAAGCAGGTGCTCTCCCAGCTGAGCTAATCCCCCAGTCACACATACTCATGGGGATCTGTCTCGCCTTATGCAGACAAAGTGGTGGGTCTGGATGGATTCGAACCATCGACCCCCGCCTTATCAAGACGGTGCTCTAACCGACTGAGCTACAGACCCCTGAGTCTGTCTTTCTTACAGCCGACAAGTGTGAGCGCTTGAACGCGTGTGAGCGATGAGCTCTGGAAAGGAGGTGATCCAGCCGCACCTTCCGATACGGCTACCTTGTTACGACTTCACCCCAGTCATGAATCCTGCCGTGGTGACCGTCCTCCTTGCGGTTAGACTAGCCACTTCTGGCAAAACCCACTCCCATGGTGTGACGGGCGGTGTGTACAAGACCCGGGAACGTATTCACCGCGGCATGCTGATCCGCGATTACTAGCGATTCCAGCTTCACGCAGTCGAGTTGCAGACTGCGATCCGGACTACGATCGGTTTTCTGGGATTGGCTCCACCTCGCGGCTTGGCAACCCTCTGTTCCGACCATTGTATGACGTGTGAAGCCCTACCCATAAGGGCCATGAGGACTTGACGTCATCCCCACCTTCCTCCGGTTTGTCACCGGCAGTCTCCCTGGAGTGCTCTTGCGTAGCAACTAGGGACAAGGGTTGCGCTCGTTGCGGGACTTAACCCAACATCTCACGACACGAGCTGACGACAGCCATGCAGCACCTGTGTTACGGCTCCCTTTCGGGCACTCCCACCTCTCAGCAGGATTCCGTACATGTCAAGGGTAGGTAAGGTTTTTCGCGTTGCATCGAATTAATCCACATCATCCACCGCTTGTGCGGGTCCCCGTCAATTCCTTTGAGTTTTAATCTTGCGACCGTACTCCCCAGGCGG
>NZ_JBFRCL010000127.1:0-2481 GCF_040965695.1 Paraburkholderia sp. BR10937 | reverse complement strand
GTGCGCCATGCCTATGACTGGAAATCTGCGATGAACCAGTTTGCCATCCTGTTTGGCGAGCGGTTTACGCGGGCGCGCGGGTAGCGTTTTTTTTAACCGCCTCGCCCACAAAAATGCGGACAGGTTCGACGATCCGCCGCTGGTGCGACAAATTCGGCGTGGGCCTCGCACATCGCGTCAAAGTTGCCCGCCGCAAGCCTGGGCGCACATGGCATCTGGACGAAGTCTTCGTTACGTTGCGCGGTGAGCCTTATCTGCTCTGGCGGGCAGTCGACCAGCACGTCGCCGAACTCGACATCCTGCTGCAGAAACATCGCGATAAGGCCGCAGCAAAGCGCTTCTTCAACCGCGTGCTGGCCGCCTGTGCCAACGCGCCACGAAGGATTGTCATCGAACACCAGACCCATTCACCGGAGCAACCATGCGACTATCGCCTGATTCACAGCATATGGCCAGCTATTACCTTCAGCAAGGTTATGACGCGCAGTCCACCACCAACGAGGTTAACCGGCATCGCCCTGGCCGGATTCCCTACCAGGCGGATGACATCCGGCAATTCCGCCAGAATCAGAATGCAGCATCTGTGCTGGGTGGACTGCCCCAACGAGGCAGGGGGCAGTCAGGTCAATCACATGTTCCCCGCGCTTCAATAAACCAACCGACCGTAGCGCCTACTCTTGATCAACAGATCACGCAGTTGCAAGACGAGAGGTCCTACCTTGCAAACGTGGACGGCCGCATCGATCGTCGGATTGCTGAACTGCAAGATCAGTTGCGCAATCCAGCTCCTCCGCCGCAAAGCGCCCCTGCAGGCAGCGGTGGTCCAGCAGCCAGCGCACTGACGCACTACTCTCAAGCCGATCTGACGCGGGAGTTGATTGCGCGCCGCAACCCTCAAGACTTCGCTGGCGCACCATTGCCTTCCGGGATCGATAGTCGCGCAACCGGATCGACGTATGACTCGCGCTATTCCGATGCGTCTGGGCAGCTCCCACCCAGCTCACTTGCCAGTTCCTCAAGAGCGCCAGCAACAGTGACAAATTCCAGCCGCGAGGGCAGGCAGGTGGCAGCCGCGCCCTATCCTCCCCCCTCGCAACGTTCCCGCTCGAGCGCCACAACCGTCAAGCCTATCAATTGCAGCCACAAGCCAGGCGGTGTCGTCAATACGGACACATTTGTTGGATGTGACGTCACCGATGATGAACTGAAGCAAGGCGACAAGAAAGCCCTAGACCGAGTTGCAAGGCGAAAATCAATGTATCAAAAAGCGCAAAAACTAGGCGTAACGACGACCGGCGCGGTTGACCGGGCAGAAAAAGACGCCCGGGCCGCCGCCAAGGGCTTCCCCAGCCGACAGGCGGCTGAGCACGCAGCAAGAGACGCCCTGGCCGCCGCCAGAGGCTTCCCCAGCCGACAGGCGGCTGAGCGCGCAGCAAGAGACGCCCGGGCCGCCGCCAAAGGCTTCCCCAGCCGACAGGCGGCTGAGCGCGCAGCAAGAGACGTCCGGGCCGCCCGTCAGCTAGGGTCGGAGGCAATGGACGCTGATCTTGCCAGAATTCAAGCGGGCGAAAGAGCGTTGGCAGAGAGAGGAGGTATGTCCGTTAACGGGGTATCAACAAGGTAAGCATAAGTTCCTATCATAAGCCTTGGAGTTATAAAGACTGCGCCGGTTATTAGGATTTGTGCAGTAACCTCTGATTTTTCTTGCGCTAATCTGAGCGGCCCTCTGCGATCCGGACGATCCGCAATGGCTACCCTCGAACGCACCGCGTACCCGCGCTTCCCCGAGGTCCTGGCATCCCGGGAACTGCAAACCTGCTACACGCCACTGCCCGACGAGCTCGAATGGGCACGCCGGTCAACGCGCGGCGAGCGACCTCGACTGGGCCTGCTGGTGCTGCTGAAGGTCTTTCAGCAACTGCACTATTTCCCTCCGCTCGATACCATTCCGGCGGCGTCGTTGAACAAGTTCGGGCAGCCGCCGATATCGGCGACACCATGCAATTAGGCTACGACACTGAGACCTCCCCAACGCTGTTCCGGCATTACGCGGCGGTTCGCACCTGGCTCGACGTGAACCGTATTACGGCACCGACGCGAACGCGATCGCGACACGGGCAGGTACCAGCGAACGCACAGAATGATGATCTCCCGATCAAAATGGCGTCCGCCGAACAACCTCTCCGGACTCTTCAGCTTGCTCATCTCGGCTCGTCGGTTCGTTTTGTTCCGACAACTCTAACCCATTCGCCGGCCCTATTTGCACCAGAGCCAGCCAAGGCGGCGAACCCCACAAACAGCATTTCCTTGATTCGCATCAGTGACTTTGCCATTTGGTGGGACTATCTTGCTTGCTAAGGAAGGTCTGCACAATACGTTTTCAGAGCGCCGATCTTTTTTCACGTTGGGCGTATCGGCCGCAGAATCTGCTAGCAGGTTGGTCGTCCGGCTTTTGAAGCATGATGACCTGCGTTTGCCGAG
>NZ_JBFRCL010000126.1:0-2500 GCF_040965695.1 Paraburkholderia sp. BR10937 | reverse complement strand
GTAAGCGGCTCAGCTGGGCCGTTTGTCTAGGCGCGTGCGCGTGAGGCATGATGGTGAACTGGAGCCACCGGTCAGGTAGCGGGATTCGGCGGACTGGTAGGCGTGTGCAGCTTGTCAGCCACACGCCAAGGCAGGAGCTCGTCGATGCGATTGATTTTGTGATCGGCGATGTGGGCTAGCACATAGTCCAGGTAGGCACGCGGATCGATGTCATTCAAGGTGCAAGTTCCGATCAACGAGTACATCGCGGCGGCCCGTTCGCCGCCACTGTCGGAGCCGGCGAATAAAAAATTTTTCCGGCCCAAGCTTACACAACGCAGCGCATTTTCCGCGATGTTGTTGTCGATCTCCAGCGTGCCGTCTTCGCAATACAACGTCAGTGCGCTCCACTGGTTCAGCGTGTAGTTGATCGCCTTGGCCGTATCGGACTTCGACGACAGCGTTTCAAGCTTTGCCCTGAGCCACGCTTCGTAGATCTGAAGCAGTGGTCTGGCTTTCTCCTGCCGTATTCGCAACCGCTCGGCGGCTGGCCTGCCGCGAATGGAAGCCTCGATGTCATAGAGCCCGCCAATATATTCGAGTGCCTTTTGTGTTGTGTCAGATGGCGTGCGCACATGGATGTCGTAGAACTTTCTCCTCGCGTGCGCATGGCATGCCGCCTCGCGTATCGAGCCATCGCGGAACAATTCGTCGAATCCCGCGTAAGCGTCCGCTTGCAGGATCCCTTTGAAGTTGGCGAGATGGGTTTGAGGATGGATGCCTTGCCGGTTCGGCGAGTACGCGAACCAGACCGACGCCGGTTGCGTCGAGCCCGAGCGATGATCGTCGCGCACGTAGACCCATAGCCGGCCGGTGCGCGTCTTCCTGTTGCCCGGTGAGAGCACCGGGATCGGCGTGTCATCCGCGTGCAGCTTGGTCGCGGCCATCGTATAGCTGCGCAGCGCCGCTGTTAGCGGAGCGCACAGTGCCTCGCACTGGCCGATCCAGCGGCCCATGCTGGCCCGGTCAAGTGTCACGCCGTCGCGTGCCGCAATCGCCGATTGCCGGTACAACGGCTGGTGGTCTGCATACTTCGAGACGAGGATGTCTGCGAGCAAGCTCGGATGGGCGATGCTCCGCTCGATCGGCAGGCCGGGCATCGGGGGCTGGCTGATAGTGCTGCAGCATGGGCAAACCAGTTTTCGCCGGATCGTGCGAATGACCTTGAACGCCGCTGCGACCCGGGCGAGTTGTTCGGATTCGTCCTCGCCGAGCACCTGCATTGGTTGTCCGCAATCCGGGCAACTTGATTCAGGCTTGAGCACATGATCCTCGCGCGGCAGATGCGCGGGAAGCGCTTGCCTGGAAGCCGCTTCGTCTGTAGTCGCATTTGAGGTGGACGCATTTGCACTTCGGGCCTGCGCACGCTGCACATCCACAACGCCGCGCCCGGCCGCCAGATCCTCAAGTTGAGTCTCGAGCGTCTCGATTTGCCGCTGCAGCTGCTCGGACTTGCGACCGAACTGCATGCGCCTGAGCTTGTCGATCTGCGCCTTGAGCTGCTCAATCTCGACATCGCGTTCGGCAAGCAGGCTACGGGCCTCAACCAGCAAGGCCTTCAGGAGCTCGACATCGTCAGGAAGATCGGCGCCGTTCGACATGCGCCGTAGTTTACGAGTCTGCCGCACGGTTTACAACATCGATAGTGCGGCAGTGCGACGGGGCTGTCGCCAGTCGATGCCCTCAAGCAGCATCGACAGTTGCGCAGAGCTCAGATGGACCTTGCCACCGTCGGCCTTGGGCCATATAAAACGGCCTCGTTCAAGCCGCTTCGCAAGCAGCCAGATTCCGTCCTCCGAGGCCCAGAGAATCTTTACCAGATCGCCCCGACGGCCCCGGAAGATGTAGACGTTGCCGCCCAGCGGATTCTCCCCAAGCGCTGTTTGCACCTTCGCTGCCAACCCCTGGAACCCGCATCGCATATCGGTGACGCCAGCAGCGATCCAGATGCGCGTGCCTGCCGGTAGGGAGATCATGAGCGCAGACTACCCAGCACGATCCGCAGCATATCGGCATCAACCAGGCCGTCCACTTTAACCACCGCACGACCGATCCGGATCTCGATCGTGCCGACCGGTGATACAGGCTTCGCGCCCTGCGCGGGCGCTTCTACCGGAGCTGACGCAATGACCTCCGTCGGCGTGTCGCTGAGCAATACGACCGGAATGAGCCCGGCAGATCGAGCTTGCTGATCGGCCAGATATCGCCGCCGCCAGGTGAACAGCATGTTCGCGTTGATGCCGTTCTCCCGCGCCAGCTTCGCGACCGATACGCCAGGTTCGCAAGCTGCTGCTGCCAGTCGCTCACGCAACTCCCGTGGGTAGTTCGGGCGCCCCGTTCGGGAACCCGGCTTCTTCTCCGCAGACTGTGTCAAAGTGATGCCCATCAGATTGGGAATGATGGGCATCACTTTGATGTCGCCTTCAGCCACCGTCTATAACGGCCGGCACGAGCCGCTTAC
>NZ_JBFRCL010000125.1:0-2590 GCF_040965695.1 Paraburkholderia sp. BR10937 | reverse complement strand
GCCGAAGCCTCGCGCAACGTGATCGAGCCGGTGCGCGGCGAGATCGCTATCGACGATATCGCCACCGCTTACGCCGTGCAGCAGGCCAACGTCGATCTGCGCGTGGCGACCGGCGAGCGCATCGTGGGCCGCAAGATCGGTCTCACGTCGCTCGCGGTGCAAAAGCAGCTCGGCGTCGATCAGCCTGACTTCGGCGCGCTGTTCGCGTCGATGGCTTACGGCGACGCGCAGGCGATTCCCCTCTCGCAGCTGATCCAGCCGAAGGTGGAAGCGGAAATCGCGCTCGTGCTGGAACACGATCTCACGTTCGAAAAGCACACCTTCGTCGATATCCTGCGCGCCAGCGCGTATGCACTCGCGGCCATCGAGGTGGTGGACAGCCGCATCCAGAACTGGGACATCCGCTTCGTCGATACGGTGGCCGACAACGCGTCGAGCGCGCGTTTCGTGGTGGGCAGCCGCCCGGTGCCGCTCCCGCAAATCGACTTGACGGGGTGCTCAATGGAACTCTCGCGCGACGGCGAAGTGCTCTCGCGCGGCAACGGCGCCGCGTGCCTGGGCAACCCGCTCAACGCCGCCGTGTGGCTCGCCGACCGCATGGTCCAGCTCGGCACGCCGCTGCGTGCGGGCGACGTGGTGCTCACGGGTGCGCTCGGCCCCATGGTCGCCGTGAAGGAACCCGGCACGTACACCGCGCAGATCGAAGGCCTCGGCAGCGTTCGCGCAACTTTCTCCGCCTGATACAGGAATTCATATGGCTTCCGAAAAACTCAAGGCCGCGATCATCGGCTCCGGCAACATCGGCACGGATCTGATGATCAAGATCCTGCGCAACAGCAAGCATCTGGAGATCGCGGCGATGGTCGGCATCGACCCGGCCTCCGATGGTCTCGCGCGTGCCGCGCGCCTCGGCGTGGCGACCACGCACGAAGGCGTGGTGGGTCTCACGCGCCTGCCGGTGTTCAACGACATCGACTTCGTGTTCGACGCGACGTCCGCTGGCGCGCACGTGAAGAACGACGCGCTGCTGCGCACGTTCAAGCCGTCGATCCGCGTGATCGACCTCACGCCCGCCGCCATCGGCCCGTACTGCGTGCCGGTGGTGAACCTCGACGCGCATATCGACGCGCCCAACGTCAACATGGTGACGTGCGGCGGCCAGGCCACGATCCCGATGGTCGCGGCCGTGTCGCGCGTCGCGAAGGTGCACTACGCCGAAATCGTCGCGTCGATCAGCAGCAAGTCGGCGGGCCCCGGCACGCGCGCCAACATCGACGAGTTCACCGAAACGACCTCGAAGGCGATCGAAGTGGTGGGCGGTGCTGCAAAGGGCAAGGCCATCATCGTGCTGAACCCGGCCGAACCGCCGGTCATGATGCGCGACACGGTTTATACGCTTTCTGAGGCGGCCGACCGCGAGAAGGTCGAGCAGTCCATCGAAGAGATGGTCGCGAAGGTGCACGCCTACGTGCCGGGCTATCGTCTGAAGCAGAAGGTGCAGTTCGACGAGATTCCCGCGAACGCGCCTCTGAATATTCCGGGCCTCGGCAGGTTCAGCGGCCTGAAGACCTCGGTGTTCCTCGAAGTGGAAGGCGCCGCGCATTATCTGCCCGCTTACGCAGGCAATCTCGACATCATGACTTCCGCCGCGCTCGCCACCGCCGAACGCATGGCGCAGACGCTTCTGAGCGTGGAGGGATAAGACCATGAGCAAGAAACTCTATATCTCCGACGTGACGCTGCGCGACGGCAGCCACGCCATTCGCCATCAGTACTCGATCCAGAACGTGCAGGACATCGCCCGCGCACTGGACCGCGCGAAAGTCGACAGCATCGAAGTCGCGCACGGCGACGGCCTGCAGGGTTCGAGCTTCAACTACGGCTTCGGCGCGCACAGCGACCTGGAGTGGATCGAGGCGGTGGCGGACGTGGTGACGCACGCGCAGATCGCCACGCTGCTCCTGCCCGGCATCGGCACGATTCACGACCTGAAGGCCGCGTACAACGCTGGCGCGCGTGTGGTGCGCATCGCCACGCACTGCACGGAAGCCGACATTTCGAAGCAGCACATCGAATATGCACGCGAACTCGGCATGGACACCGTGGGCTTCCTGATGATGAGCCACATGACCACGCCGGAAAACCTCGCCGTCGAAGCGAAGAAGATGGAAAGCTACGGCGCGACCTGCATCTACGTGGTCGATTCGGGCGGTGCGCTCACGATGAACGACGTGCGCGACCGCTTCCGCGCAGTGAAAGCCGTGCTCAAGCCCGAAACGCAAACGGGCATGCACGCGCACCACAACCTCTCGCTGGGCGTGGCGAACTCGATCGTGGCGGTGGAGGAAGGCTGCGACCGCGTCGATGCCTCGCTCGCCGGGATGGGTGCGGGCGCGGGCAACGCACCGCTCGAAGTGTTCATCGGTGCGGCGGAACGCATGGGGTGGAACCACGGCACGGACCTCTACACGCTGATGGACGCCGCCGACGACATCGTGCGCCCGCTGCAGGACCGCCCGGTTCGCGTGGACCGCGAAACGCTCGCGCTCGGCTATGCGGGGGTGTATTCGAGCTTCCTGCGCCACTCGGA
>NZ_JBFRCL010000124.1:0-2617 GCF_040965695.1 Paraburkholderia sp. BR10937 | reverse complement strand
GCTCGGTGCTAAAAACCCCCTCCAGATAGATATAAAGGACTACAAAACAACCACACCCAGAACCAACCTCAACCCCGACATCTGTATTTAGCCGGGACCCCGACATCTGAAAATGGCTTTGACATTATGTTGTACGGGCTAAGTTGTAGTGTCCGCTTTGGGGGTGCGGCGGAATTCTTGGACTATTAGGAGCTGGTCCATGTATTCATACGAAGAACGCATCCGAGCGGTCAAACTCTACTTGAAGCTTGGAAAGCGCCTCACCGCGACGGTTCGTCAGTTAGGCTATCCCACAACGAAATCGCTCGAACGTTGGTATCACACGTACGAGCGATGTCTGGATTTGCCGAAGGAACGTATCTGCTTGAGGCCGCGCTATTCGGCGGAACAAAAAAAAGCGGCTACAGACCACTATATGAGCCATGGCCAGTGTCTGGCAGTAACGACAAAGGCCTTGGGATATCCGGGACGCGGGACGCTCGTCGCCTGGCTCGACGAGCTGCATCCTGAGCGAAAGAAGCGCGTTCTCGGGAAGGCTTCGGGTATTCGGTATGCACCGGAGCTCAGGCAGACAGCGGTCATCGATCTGTGCACTCGACGAGAAAGCGCGGAGGAAGTTGCTAAAAGGATTGGCGTGAGCCGGCCAACGTTGTACAACTGGAGAGATCGGTTACTCGGTCAGGAGGCTGCTTCAGCCATGACACGCCGCAACGATCCGCCGCAGAGCTCCGAGAAAGCGACGCTGGAGCAGCAAGTCGAATCACTCCGACGAGACATCCGGAAGCTCCAGATTGAACACGACATTCTGAAGAAGGCCAATGAAATATTAAAAAAAGGCCAGGGCGTCAACCCGCAACTCCTGACGAATCGGGAGAAGACGGCGCTGGTTGATGCCCTGAAACAGACTTACACGCTGCCGGAGCTTTTGGCTGAATTGGGGCTCGCCCGTAGCTCCTACTTCTATCACCGGGCGCGGATACAGGCTGCCGACAAGTATGCGGGTGTACGCAGTGCCATCGCAGATATCTTTGAATTGAACCACCGCTGCTACGGATATCGCCGGGTGCGGGCGGCACTTGGCAGGCAGAAAGTCTTCATCTCGGAGAAGGTCGTTCGGCGCTTGATGAAGCAGGAGCAGCTAAGCGCGGCCACAACGAGGCGACGTCGATACGGCTCCTACGCTGGAGAAATAGGTCCGGCTCCAGAGAACCTTATCAACCGGGATTTCCGTGCCGCAGCACCGAATGAAAAGTGGCTCACAGACATCACCGAGTTCCAGATTCCTGCTGGCAAAGTCTATCTGTCGCCAGTTATTGATTGCTTCGATGGGCTTGTGATCAGCTGGTCGATCGGTACGCGACCAGACGCCGAACTCGTAAACACGATGCTCGATGCCGCCATCGAAGCAATCGGCAGCAGCGACAGCCGACCTGTTGTCCATTCAGATCGCGGTGCGCACTATCGCTGGCCAGGCTGGCTTGCCCGGATACGTGAGGCAAGGCTGATTCGCTCAATGTCGCGCAAGGGCTGCTCGCCCGATAACGCAGCGTGCGAAGGATTCTTTGGACGGCTGAAAACGGAACTGTTTTACTCGCGGGACTGGCAGACCGTCAGCACCGACCAGTTCATCGAGGTCGTTGACTCGTACATTCGCTGGTACAACGAGAAACGGATCAAGATCTCGCTTGGCGCACTCAGTCCGATTGAATACCGGGAGAGCCTCGGGCTGACGACATAAACCCGTCCAAGAATTCCGCCGCACCCCCTTCTGGCTCATTAGTGATGTCCGATTCCTGCCCTGGTTGAGGCGCACGAGCGGCTAGTGATCCGGTACCGGGAATCTGGCGCGACCGGGCTGACGTCGCGCAAGCGCGGTCGCCCCGGGAATCGCCGACTGGATGTCGAGTTGGCCCGACGGGCGCTGACGATTATCCGGGACCGTTACGCCGATTTTGGACCGACGCTGGCTGCCGAGAAGCTGTGGGAATGCCACGGCCTGCGGCTGGCGAAGGAAACGGTGAGGAAGCTCATGACGGACGCCGGACTGTGGGTGCCTCGCCGGCAGCGGCCACCGAAGGTGTATCAGCCAAGGGCACGGCGTGCACCAGCCCATAGCCGAGATCGTCTAGGATCGCATTGAGCAACGCCACCGGCGAAGGAAAATAGTGCCTCGGGTACCGGCCGACCGTCACACCGAAATGTGAACGGAAGAACACGTCATGCAGGGCGTCCTTCCGGTCAAACAGGATGGCGGTGGCCTTGAGCGCGCCCGGCAAGGTCAGGCCACCGGCGAAATATTCGCGCGCGAAACATAACGTCCCGTACCGTCCGTAATGGCTGACTCGAAATCCTCTCCTCGGGTCGGGTGCCAGCCAGTCCTGGACCATACGTCTCAACGACACTCCCGAAATCGCCATAAGTTCCTCCATCATTTCGACGGCGACGGTACTGCGCCCCTGAAGATCAACAGTCGTTAACACGCGGTTGATAGTAAGCGGTAGTTTTTCCTCACATAGATCCTGAGCTGAAAACAGCGCAGGATGTGTCCACGGTTTTTTAATGGACACACCCTTCATGGACGAGAACTGCGCAGATTTTTTGCCCTTGCGTGCGACCA
>NZ_JBFRCL010000123.1:0-2723 GCF_040965695.1 Paraburkholderia sp. BR10937 | reverse complement strand
CTGCGCAGATTTTTTGCCCTTGCGTGCGACCAACGTTGGTGTCGAAGGCAAGCGGACTTTCGACAAACGTGACAAACAGAGGCTGATTGAAGCCTGCCTGAAACCGGGCGTGTCGATCGCGGGTATGGCGCTGAAGGCGGGCGTGAACGCCAACCAGTTGCGCCGCTGGATCAAGAATTACGAGGCGCGTCTGAAGGGCGCCGCCGCCCCATGTGACTCGAAGGCTCTGCCCACGGCATTTGTACCGGTGGTGGCGATCAGCGATGACAGCTGGGCGGCGTCGCCGATGCCGCCGCAGCCGGAACCTGATGCACCGGCGGCGCCGATGCGGGTGCACGCGCCACAGCGACCACCGCTGCCGTCGCGCCTGGTGGCGCAGCTGCCCAACGGGGTGAGCCTTGAACTCGAGTGCACCGGGCAGGATTGCGCGCTGCTCAAGACGATGATTGACGCGTTGAGGGGCAGCTGATGTTCCGCTTCGACGACGACCTGAAAGTCTACCTGTACCGCGAGCCGATTGACTTCCGCGCCGGCATCAATACCCTTGCTGCCCTGGTCACGGAGTCGATGCAACTGGACCCGCTCGCCCGCGCCGTGTATGCGTTCCACAACCGCAAACGCGATCGCGTCAAGCTCCTGCTGTACGAGCGCACCGGTTTCTGGTTGATGTTGCGCCGGCTTGAGGAAGACCATTTCGTGTGGCCGAGGCGGCATCAGGAGGTGATCGAGCTGACAACGCAGCAGCTTCACTGGTTGCTCGACGGCATCGACATCGATGCGCTTCGCCGCCACCCTGTGCGTCGTTACCAGCACGCCAGCTAGCCCGCCCGGCAAGGCGCGTCGCGCGTAAACAACGGCGGGTGGGCCTTTTACAAATTGACGTAAACCCACGGCGCGCTGCGCTCCGCTATCCTGGAGCGCATGAATCCTCCTGATCTCAAGCACATACCCAGGGTCGTCAAGGGCTATATCCGCGATCTCGAAGAGCGCGCGACACAGGATATTGCACAACGCGACGCACAGATCGAGGAGCTGAATCAGCGCATCGAACAGCTCGAGGAACAGATCCGTCTGCTGCAGGCCGAGCGGTACGCGCCGAAGAGCGAGAAACGCAAGGATCGCGTGTTCGACGAGGCCGAGCAGATCGCCCAGACCGAACCCTCCGACGAGGAGGACGAGGGCGCACAGCCAGCGCTGCCCGACACCGGCCTGCCCCAAAACAGCGAGCCCGAACCGCGCAAGGGCGGACGCAAGCCGCTGCCGACATACCTGAAGCGTGAACCTGTCGAATACGACCTGCCCGAAGACCAGAGGGCATGCGTGGACTGTGGTAACCCGATGCATCGCATCGGCGAGGACATCAGCGAGCAGCTGCACGTCGAGGTCAAGTGGACGGTCCGGCAGAACGTGCGCTCCAAGTGGGCCTGCCGGCACTGTGAGTGTCACGCCGAACAAACCCGGATTGTGCTTGCGCCGATGCCGGTGCAGCCGATTCCGGGCAGCCATGCGGACGCGTCGGTGATCGCGACGGTCACGACCGCAAAGTACGTCGACGGCATGCCGTTGTACCGGATGCAGGGCGCGCTCGCACGCTGGCAGATTCCGGTGAGTCGCGGCACGCTCGCTCACTGGATCATCCGCCCAAGCGAACTGCACTACCGCCGCCTGTACGACGCGCTGCACAAGACGTTGCTGTCGCAGCCGTTGATCCACGGTGACGAAACGACGGTTCAGGTGCTCAAGGAGCCCGGCAGGTCCGCCCAGAGCAAAAGCTATGCATGGGTGTACCGCAGCGCCGAAGGCTGCGCCGAGCCCGTTGTGCTGTTCGACTACCAGCCGGGGCGCGGCCAGGAACATCCGAAGAAGTTTCTCGGCGACTACAGCGGCATGCTGATGAGCGACGGCTACAGCGCCTGGCGCACGCTCAAAAAGGCCACGCACTTCGGATGCGTCGCGCACGCCCGGAGGCTGTTCGTCAAGGCGGACAAGGCGGCCGAGAAAAAAACGGACTCCGGCAAACAGAAGATACCTAACGCTCGTGTGGCGAAAGCGCTCGAATACTTCCAGGCCCTGTACCGTGTCGAGGCGCTCGCCAAGGGCGAACTGCCTGATGGCCAGACGCGCGCTGATTACACATATGGCTTGCGGCAAAAGCATAGCGTGCCGGTGCTCGAGGCCTTCAAGGCGTGGCTCGACGAACTGGCGCCCAAGGTACTGCCCCAGAGTCTGCTCGGCAAGGCAATCGCCTATACACGCAACCAGTGGCAATATCTGAGCCGCTACGTCACCGATGGTTGCGCCCCCATCGATAATAATGTTTGCGAACGTGACATCAGACCGTTTGCCACTTCGAGAAAGTCATGGCTGTTCAGCGACACAGTTGATGGCGCAAAAGCGAGCGCGACGGTGTACAGCCTGATGTTGACGTGCAGAGCCTGCGGCGTTGAGCCATACGACTACCTGCTACACGTACTCACCGAGTTGCCGCAGCGTGCGCCGGATGCAGATGTAACCGACCTTCTGCCGTTCAATTACGCCCGGCAACAACAGGAAAAGGAAGAGACCGGCTGACGAACTGAATGCGCGTAGGCATGCTGGCCCACGCGCAGGCTGATCACCTCGACGCGGACATCGTCGGTTGACCCCGACCGTCGCGGTACGGCTGCGCTTGCCCGTCTGTCGCAAACGATTCTTTATTCGGTGTGCTGAAATCACCGCTTACG
>NZ_JBFRCL010000122.1:0-2901 GCF_040965695.1 Paraburkholderia sp. BR10937 | reverse complement strand
TGCCGCAATCGAGTCGCACGAGGGCGGCTTGATGCTCGAGCGGAGAACAGTTCCATACGATGTGCTGCTGCTGTCCGTAGGCAGCCGCGCGAACGACTTCGGCGTGCCTGGCGTCCTCGAGCATTGCCATCTTATCGACAGCCAACAGCAGGCAGAGACATTCAACGTCGCGTTGCGCGAGCGTTCCCTTCGTTCCGTGGTCAAGGATGAGGCGCTCAGGATTGCGATCGTGGGCGCTGGTGCTACCGGGGTCGAGTTATCGGCCGAGCTCAGTCATCTTTTCGAGCTCGCGGCCAGCTACGGCGATCCTGCGATTAGAGACAGGCTGCGCTTGACGCTTTTGGAGGCCGGCCCTCGCGTGCTTCCGGCCTTCCCAGCGGAAATCTCGTCAGCCAGCCAGCAACGACTTGAGAAAATTGGCTTTCGCGTGCTGACCTCGACCGGGGTCTCCGCTGTGGAACGGGGAGGCTTTGTGTACGGAGACGCCAAGCTTGCCGAAGCGGATTTGATGGTATGGGCGGCTGGCGTGAAGGCTCCCGATTTCATGAACCGGCTAGCTGGCCTCGAGACCAACCGGTCGAACCAGATCGTGGTGTCGGGCACGCTGCAGGCTTTGGGCGACGAGAATATTTTCGCGCTCGGCGATTGCGCTTCGCTCACGCCGCAAGGTGCGCAGCGACCGCTGCCTCCTACTGCGCAGGTGGCCACTCAGCAGGCGGAGCACCTGGCGCGCCATTTGCCGGAATGGATCCGTCACAACAAACCTCTTCCTCGCTTCGCGTTCCGGGATTTCGGATCGCTTGTGTCATTGAGCGAGTACGACTCGTTCGGCACGCTTGGTCGTTTTGGATTGTTTCCTGGGGGGATCATTCGGGGCAAGCTTGCCCAGCTCAGTCACGCGATGTTGTACCGACACCATCAGCAGGCGCTACACGGTTTTCGCCGGGCAACTCTGCTCTGGACGGCGGAGCAAATCAACGGATTGGCTCAACCGGCGATTCGACTCGCTTGACGGGCTTTCGTGGCCCAGCAGATGTTGATGTTCGCCGCTCTTTGGAGCGGCATGTTACTTCCCGATATGAGTGAATTGAGAACGACGCCGCAACGCAGCGTCGCCAACCAGCAAGAGAGTCGGAATTACACGCAACGTGCGGATTCCGTTGAGTTGAAGCCAACGCCGCGACCTGAATAGCCAAACGCTTCAACAGAGATCATCGCCGATGCATTGGCTGGAGCGGGGCGTTCGGCGGGGCGAAAGACGGCGTCGCCGCGGCGGATTGCACGCCGCGACACCACGCACACGCCCGACGCTCTCGCATGGCGAAGACGCCAGCGCTGCTCCCCGTAGTGACATCGTCCGGGCTCCACCCAGCGAATGATGAGTGTTGTCTCGGACTGTTCGAGAATTTCGACCCGGACTCGTGCGTCGTCTAACGTAGCGTACTCTGACGTTTTCACTGGCTGCTCCTGAAATAGGGCTTTTTCGCTGAAAATGCGTGCCCTCACGCGTGGGGCGTGTCGACAACCTTGCCGCGGAAGATCGCATACTGGTGCAGGTTGTAGCCGATCATCACCGGGAACACGACGCCGATTCCGATCAACATGAACGCGAGGGTCATGGTGTCCGACGCGGCTTCCAGGATCGTGAGCCGGCCCGGAACGAAGTAGGGGTAGAGGCTAATTGCAAGGCCCGCGAACGACACGATGAAAAGCGTTATCGCCGCCCCGAAGGGCCCGCGGTCGCGTCCGCGATAGAGTGACGCCATGAGCCAGCCGTACGAGAGGACGGCGAGTACGCCGAGTACCGCAAGTGGGGCGAACACCCCAGTCTCTATCCAGCGGGCATGGACCGCCACGCTGCCAAACCAGGTCGCCGCAGTGAGCACGATCGCGGCCGCGACGGTGAACTGTGCGCTCAAGAGGGCCAGCCGGCGGCCCCAACGTTCGAGCGGACCCACCGCCTTCCTGACGAGCCACGTCGCGCCGAGCAGGCTATAGCCGCTGACGACCCCGATGGCTGTCACCGTGATGAACGCCGTGCTGGACCCGCCAGGCTCGAACCCCGTGATCACCTTGCCGAGTACGATGCCCTGCGAGATGGCCGCGACGAGGCTGCCCACGCCGAACACCATGTCCCACAGGCTTGCGTGCTGCGCGCTATGGCGGAATTCGATGGCTGCACCCCGCATGATCAGCCCGGCTATCATCGCCATGACGGGCAGATAAAGCGCTTGCATCAAGGCCGCGTAGGCAGCCGGAAACGCGCCGAACAGGGCGCCGCCGACCACGACCAGCCATGTCTCATTCGCATCCCACACGTGACCGATGGTTTGAACCATCACGTCGCGGTCTCCGCGATTTCTGCTCAGCAGAGTGAGCATACCGACACCAAGGTCGAATCCATCGGTCACGACGTAGAAGGCCAGCATCAGGCCGATCAGGCCGAACCACGTGAGGGCCAGCAGGGAATGAGTGGTGCTTTCCATCGAACGATCTCCCTTGAGTTGTAGAAGGAAGTTTCAGTATTCGGCCCCCACCGTTCGGGGCGTGATGCTCGTGATCGCGGGCGGTGTGGCAGTGAGATCGGGACCATTCATCAGCCAACGCCGCGCGAGAAGGAAGAAGGTGATGAGTAACACGACGTCGAACACGAAGAACATCGCCATGCTGGCCGTTACCGAGGACGCGGGCACGGCGGACACGGCTTGACTGGTTCGCAGCAGTCCGTAGACGACCCATGGCTGACGTCCCACCTCGCGTACGATCCATCCGGCCTCGACGGCCACGTAAGGCAGCGGGATGCACAGTACCCATGCGAGCAGGAGCTTGCGCTGCGCGAGGAGGCGTTCGAGGTTGCCGCGCGCTTTGTGCAGCGCATACGCGGTCCAGAGCGCGAGCAGC
>NZ_JBFRCL010000121.1:0-2962 GCF_040965695.1 Paraburkholderia sp. BR10937 | reverse complement strand
GTCGTGCTCCTCGTGCGTCGGATCGGTGATCGCTTCGAGGAAGTCGGCATATCCTGGCACTCCACCGACGTCTTCCGGTGGACACGCATTCTGTCCGTCCAGGCACAGCGGCCGGCGCATGTCTGGATCAGGCACCAGAGCCTTCTCGACCTTGATCCGATGCTGCCAGTTGTCACCGTAGTCGTAGATGTAAGTGAATGACTTCAGCCCGCCCAGCGCCTTCGCCAGCGTGACCCGTGCTTCATTGAGCATTGGCGGATCGCTCTGGAATCCGAAGTCATCCGGTTCACCATAGTTGGTTTCGCCGAAGACGAACTCGTGCAGGTGCCCGCCTTCCCAGCCCATGGCCAGTTGCAGCACGACATGCAGCTTGCCCAGCCTGATCGAGCCGGGAACGATGATTCGTCGCCAGATGGCCGGCTTGATGTACTTCAGCTCAACGCGCAGCACATAATCGGGCACTGGCGCCTTGACCAGGCGCACGGCAGGTTTGCGGGGTTGGACCATCGGATTGATTGTCAGGCGGCTTGCTGCTCGATGTGTGCAGCTGGCATCAGGCGCCACGGCAGCAACTCGTCGATGCGGTTGATGGGATGATCGGCGATGCGCTCGAACACCGTGCGCAGGTAGGCAAACGGCTCGATGCCGTTCAGGCGCGCCGTACCGATAAGGCTATAGATCACTGCCGCGCTGTGGCCACCGCCGTCGGAGCCTGCGAACAGATAATTGCGCCTGCCGAGAACGAGCGGCCTGATCGCGCGCTCCGCCGTATTGTTGTCCACCTCGACGCGCCCGTCTTCGCAATAGCGTGTGAGTGCATGCCAGTGCCCCAGCGAGTATCTGATCGCCTTCGCCAGCCCCGACTTCGCCGATACCTGTAACAGCGTGTGTTCGAACCAGGCCTTCAGTTCAGCGAGCAATGGGGCCGAGCGCAACTGACGCGCAGACAGGCGCACGGCCGGCGTCTGGCCGCGAACCTCGCGTTCAACAGCATACAGCGCCCCAATGCGACGCAATGCTTCCTCGGCAATTGGTGAGCTGTCCAGCTTGTACAGGTCGTAGAACTTGCGCCGCGCATGCGCCCAGCACCCGGCCTCGATGACCGTGCCGTCACGATACAGCGCGTCATACCCGCTGAAGGCATCTGCCTGCAGGATTCCCGTGTAGCCCGCCAGATGTTCCCGAGGTCGCTCACCTTTGCGGTCGGGTGAGTACCTGTACCAGACTGCTGGTGGCGCGCGACTCCCTGCCGGGCGGTCATCCCGCACATAGGTCCACAGGCGCGCCGTGCGTGTCTTGCCACGCCCCGGCTCCAGCACCGGCACGGGCGTGTCGTCGGTATGGATCTTGTCTGCGGCGCGCACGTAACCACCGAGTGCGTCGGACAGGGGTTGCAGCAGCGCAGCCGCTTCACGCACCCACGAAGCCAGTGTTGCCCGGTCCAGTTCGACGCCCGCGCGGCGATAGATGCCGGCCTGCCGGTATAGCGGCATATGGTCAGCGTACTTCGCGACGACGACCTGCGCGAGAAGCCCCGCACCCGCCATCCCGCGTGCTATCGGCCGCGAAGGTGCCGGCTCCTGTACTACTGCGGCACAACGCGGGCAACTCAGCTTCGGACGTATGTGACGCAATACCTTGAAGTAGCCGGGCACATAGTCGAGCACCTCCGAGACGTCTTCGCCGAGCGCGCGCATCTGTTTGCCGCATTCCGGGCATCCGCAGTTCGTCGGCGCATGAACAACCGTATCGCGAGGTAAATGGGCAGGGAAGTGCCGCGGCTTGCGGCGCAGTGGAACAAGGTTCGTTGTGGCCGACGTATCCGCAGTCGCGTCGGCATCAGGCGCCTTCTCCGGTGCGGCCATAGCCGGTTCAGGAACGGGCAGTTCACCGAGCGCGAGCTGCAGCTGGTCCATCAGTTCGGTCATGCGCTCCGATGAACGGCCATACTGCCACCGCTTCAGTCGCGAGATCTCGGCCAACAACTGCGCGATGGTCTCGTCGCGCGAGGCAACGATGCGCTTGAGAGCGGTGATGTCATCGGGCAGATGGCTGGCTGGCATGCATGCCAGTGTAAATGAAGCCCACGCGCTTGTGGGTTCCCGCACCCTGCGTTATGCCGCGTGCGTCGGCTGCCACGTGCGCTCCGGATGCCGCCAGTCAATTCCCTCGAGCAGCATCGACAGTTGGGCGGCAGATAGATGGACCGTTCCTGAATCTGCCTGCGGCCACACGAAGCGTCCGCGCTCAAGTCGTTTCGCGTACAGGTTCATGCCGTCGCCGCTCCACCATAAAATCTTGATAAGGTCACCGCGACGCCCGCGAAACAGGAAGATGTGCCCCGAGAAGGGATCACGTCCGAGTGCTGACTGCACCAGTGCGGCAAGTCCATCCATGCCACGGCGCATATCGGTAACGCCCGCTGCCAGCCATACGCGGGTACCGCTGGGCGGCGCAATCATGCTGGCATCAGGCAGCGCAGCACGAGGCGCAACTGCACCGGATCGACCCTACCCGTGACGTGCACACGGGCTCCGTTCAGTTCGATCTCAATACCCGACGCTGCCGGTACGCTCTCGCGATGTGGCTCGACAGGCTGTAGCGCGAGCGACGCCGGTTCTGCGGTCTCGCCGGTCGGTGCATTAGGTAGCGCTACGGGCAGCAACACCGCTGTGCTGTGCGCCACCGCTTCAAACAGGCCCGCCCGCAGTTGCCGGCGCCACTTGAACACCATATTGGGGTTCAGTCCGTGCGCCTGCGCGAGCTTAGCCACCGAAATACCTGGCTCGCACGCCGCGACGGCAACTTGCCGTCGGTACTCCGGCGTGTAGTTCGGTCGGCCCTTGCGGTTCGATGGTCGCGCATTCCGTGTGTCCAAAGTAGTCCCCACCACTTGAAGTAACGGACATCACTTTGGACACCGGCTTCAACTCTGTCCATGCGGCCACGAAATGACGCTTAC
>NZ_JBFRCL010000120.1:0-2995 GCF_040965695.1 Paraburkholderia sp. BR10937 | reverse complement strand
CGCGCAGGAGCGGGACCACGCGCCCGGACTGGGCGCCGCCGCCTGGGATGAAATCGCACTGGAACTGGCGCTCGCGACCTTGCGTGTGGTCGCGAGCGGCAAGGCCGCGGCGACGCCTGCCACGCCGGGCGCCGCCGCGGCGGCACGCGTGGTCGCGACGCTGCGGCTGATCGACGAAACGCCGGACGATGCGCATACGCTCGCCAGCCTCGCGAGCGCGGCGGGCGTGAGCGAGTTCTATTTTCTGCGCACCTTCTCGGCGGTGGCCGGCGTGACCCCGCACCAATATCTGCTGCGCGCGCGATTGCGCGCCGCCGCGCTGCGTCTTGCCGACGACGACGACACGAAGATCGTCGACGTCGCGCTTGCGAGCGGCTTCAACGATCTGTCGAACTTCAACGCGGCGTTTCGCACCGAGTTCGGCGCGAGTCCCCGTGCATGGCGCGCCGCGCAGCGCGAGCGCCATCTCGCGCAGACGTCATGGCCGAACGCCGCGCAAGCGGCGGCGCGCGCCTGAGACGCCCATGACGCGAGGCGAGGGGATCAGGCGCGGCGCCCGGTGCGTCGCGTCGTGCCTTGCGATGAGCCTCGCATTGATTCTGACAATCGCGAGCGGCCATGCCCGCGCCCAGGCGAGCGACCGCAGCCCCGACAGCGCGGCGCGCGTCGAGCCCGCCGATCGCGCTGCGCAAACCGACGTTCCGCCGTACACGCTCGAGCGCGACGTGCATCTGTTCGTCGTGCAGCAGGACGGCTCGGTCGTCGAGGACGACGACACCGTGCTGCGCGCCAACACCACGGCCGGCGTCGACGAGATCGCCCAGCGCTACGTCTGGTTCAATAAGGATATCGAAACGATCACGCAGCTCTCGGCCGAGACCGTCGATCTGGACGGCACCGCGCACGCGGTCGGCGCGAGCGGCATTCGCGACGTGCAGGAGCCGCGCTCGGCGGGCGCGCCCACGTTCGAGGACGGCGTGCTGCGCACGGTGATCTTTCCGGGCGTCCAGATCGGATCGCGCGTGCATCTGCATTTCGCCAAGCGCCGCGCGAAGGCGCTCGACGCGGGCTCGTTCTCGTACTTCGTCGAGCCGACCGGCGAACCGGTGGAGTTTCAGCGCCTCATCTTCGATTTGCCCGCCGACGTGCCGCTCCACGCCGACGCCCGTGGCTACGCGGCGCTCGCGCCCGAAACGGCGAACGGCCGTACCCGCTACGCGTTCGACTACCGGCACGGCCCCTATCCGCCGCTCGAAGCTGGGGCGGTCGCCTACGTGAACTGGGGCGACCGGCTGATGGTGTCGACGATGCCCGACTTCGCGGCCTTCGCCGCGCGCTATCGCCAAGCCGCCGCAGATCCCACCGCGACCGATCCGGCCATCGCAGCGCTCGCGCAGGCGCTCACGGCGGGCGTGAGCGACCCGCGCGAAAAGGCGCGCCGCATTTACGACTGGATGCGCTTCAATATCCGCTACGTCGCGCTCTTTCTTGGCGAGACCGCGGCCGTGCCGCATCGCGCGACCGACATCCTGCGCAACCGCTATGGCGACTGCAAGGACCACGTGGCGCTCTTCAGCGCGCTGCTCGCGGCGGTGGGCATACGCGCCGAACCCGTGCTGCTCAATCTCGGCCCCGTCTATACGCTGCCCGGCGTGCCGGGCTATGGCGCGCATGCGATCAACCATGCGATCGCGTGGCTGCCCGACCTCGGCGTGTACGCGGACACCTCCTCGGGCGGCTACGCGTTCGGCTACCTGCCGCCGGGCGTGATGGACCGGCCCACGCTGCTCGTCGACGACGGCGTACTCTCGCGTACGCCTGCGAACGAGCGGCGCGAGCGCACGGCGCGCCTGTCGCTCGAGGTGGGCGCGACAGGCGACGCCGCCTACAGCTACTACGTGCAAGACGAAGGCGCGGGCGCGGAGCCCGAGCGCAACTCGTTTCGCCGCGCGACGCACGCGCAGGCGCAGCAACTCGCGGCGCAGCGCCTGCGGCTCAGCGGACTCGCCGGCACCGCGCACGTGAGCACGGGCCCGACCGAGGCAACCGACGGACCGTTTTCGGTGACGATGGAAGGCACACTCGATCATGTGGTCTGGCGCGACGGCACGACCGCAATCCCCACCACGAGCAGCTTCACGGGTGGCATTGCCACGCAGATCGACAGCTGGCTCGCGCAGCCGCGCCGCACGCAGCCCTGGGCGTGCATCGGCGGGGAATTTGCGGAGAGCGCGCAGATCGTGCTGCCCGCGTTCGCGCGCGTGACCGACGTGCCGCAAGACACGCAAGTGAGCGACGTCTTTCTCGACTACACGTCGCACTACGTGTTCGACGCGCGCTCGCGCACGCTGCAGATCGAGCGGCGGCTAGCGGCGCGTTTTGGCCACCAGATGTGCACGGCCGACGAATTCGCGCAGATGCGCGACGCGCTCGTGCGCATCGAGCGCGACACGCACGCGCAGATCGTCGTGCGGGCGGTGGGCGCGCCGCAGCAACCGTGAGCGGCGCTCAGCCGCCGCGCGTCGTCACCGGCACCCACACGCCTTTCTTCACCTGCCAGAGCGTGGAGGCGCCGTTCTTGAGCGAGCCGTCCGGCTCGAAGGCGATGCGGCCCGTCACGCCGTCGAAGGCGAGCGCCTTGAGCGCGCTGCGGTACACCTCGGGCTGCGCCGATTTCGCATTGACCATCGCGTGGATCGCTGCCCACGCCGCGTCGTAGCCGAACGGCGCGTAGGCGAGCACGTTGCTGCCGAAGCGGGCTTTGTAGGCCTGCTCGAAACGCGGGCCCTCCGGCAGCTGCGCGAGCGGGCGGCCGTACTCCCAGGCCATCGAGCCTTCGGCGGCGGCGCCCGCGGCCTGGGTGAAGTCGGCGTTCGCCACGCCGCCGCCGCCCACGAACTGCGCGTTCATGCTGCGCGCCTTCATCTGCTTCGCGAGCGCCGCGCCCTGGTGCGCGAGGCCGCCGAAGTAGAGCAGAGCGGCGTCGGCGGCCTTG
>NZ_JBFRCL010000119.1:0-3117 GCF_040965695.1 Paraburkholderia sp. BR10937 | reverse complement strand
GGTTCACGTGGGCGTTCTCGGCAGCGACGCGCCGCCCTACGACGCGCCGCACCCCGAACTCATGCTGCACGCGGCGGCCAGGCTCGCGCTCGGCGCGATGGACGCCGTGGCGGCGGGCTGCGGCATGGGCGGCAGCGCGTCGGCGCGCTTCTGGTTTACGGCTAACCTGTGCGTCATCATGTGCGAATGAATAGCGATCCAGTCATCGAAGTACGGGGTTTGAGCAAGCGGGTCACCGACGCCACCGGCGAGCTGACGATCCTCGACGGCATCGACCTCACCGTGCAGGCCGGCGGGAGCGTGGCGATCGTCGGCGCTTCCGGTTCCGGCAAGTCGACGCTGCTCGGTTTGCTGGCCGGCCTCGACAGCGCGAGCGCGGGTTCGGTGCGCCTGCTGGGCCATGAGCTTACCGGGATGGCCGAAGACCAGCGCGCGGCGCTGCGCAACGGCTCGGTGGGCTTCGTGTTCCAGTCGTTCCAGCTGATGCCGCATCTCACCGCTTTGGAGAACGTCGCGCTGCCGCTCGAACTGCAGGGCGGCATGTCGACGCGTGATGCTTTCGCCCGCGCGCGCACGCTGCTCGAGCGCGTGGGTCTTGCCGAGCGCACGGGCCACTATCCGAAGCTGCTCTCGGGCGGCGAGCAGCAGCGCGTGGCGCTCGCCCGCGCGTTCGTGACGCGCCCCGCGGTGCTGTTCGCCGACGAGCCCACCGGTAGCCTCGACGCCGCCACCGGCCACGCCGTCATCGACCTGATGTTCGAACTCAATCGCGCCAACGGCGCGACGCTCGTGCTCGTCACGCACGACGTCGATCTCGCGCAGCGCTGCGACGCCATCATCACGATCGAAGCGGGCCACCGCGTGCCCAACGCGCCGCATGGCGCGGCAGCCTCGCGCAACGCGAACAACGTCGAAGCCGGGCGTTAGCGCCTGAATAGTGAACGGCGTGCGCCGTGCATGCGCACGCCGGTTCCCCGCGAGTTAGCGCTTGAGTGCCGCACGGGCGCGCGCGATCAGCGCGGCCGTGGATGAATCGTGCGGCTTCACATCGGCGCTTGCCGCGTTCAGGTCGGCTTCGACCACCTTGCCGAGGATCTTGCCGAGTTCCACGCCCCACTGGTCGAACGGATTGATGTCCCACACGGAAGCCTGCACCAGCACCTTGTGCTCGTAGAGCGCGATGAGCGCGCCGAGCGAGCGGGCCGTGAGCGCATCGACGAGCAGCGTGGTGGTCGGGCGGTTGCCGGGGAACATGATGTGCGGCACGAGTTCGGGCTTGTCCGCGCCGGCGATCTTCTTCGCTTCTTCCTCGGTGCGGCCAAGCATCATCGCCTCGCTCTGCGCAAAGCAGTTCGCGAGCAGCTTCGGATGATGGTCGGCCAGCGGATGCTCGGGCGTGAGCACGGCAATGAAGTCGATCGGCACGATCGTCGTGCCCTGGTGCAGCATCTGGAAGAACGCGTGCTGGCCGTTCGTGCCGGGCTCGCCCCAGGTGATCGCCGAGGTCGCGTAATCGACGAACTTGCCGTCGAGGCGCGCCGACTTGCCGTTGCTCTCCATTTCGAGCTGCTGGAGATACGAAGGCAGGAAGTGCAGCGCTTCGGAATAGGGCGCAACGAGATAGCTCTGCGAGCCGAAGAAGTTGCGATACCAGATGCCGATCATGCCGAGCAGCACGGGCAGGTTCTTTTCCAGCGGCGCTTCGCGGAAGTGCTTGTCCATGTCGTGCGCGCCGGCGAGCAGTTCGTCGAACTGCTGCGGCCCGATGGCGATCATGATCGAGAGGCCCACGGCCGACCACAACGAATAGCGGCCGCCGACCCAGTCCCACATCTCGAACACGTTCTCTTTGGCGATGCCGAACTTCACGACTTCGGCCGGATTGGCCGAGACGCCCACGAAATGCTTCGCGAGTTCGCCTTGCGGACAGCCGTGCTTGACGAACCAGTCGCGCATCGACAGTGCGTTGGTCATGGTTTCGAGCGTCGTGAACGTCTTCGACACGATGATCGCCAGCGTTTCTTCCGGATCGATGTTTTCGATCGTGCGCCACAGGTCCGCGCCGTCGACGTTCGAGACGAAGTGCGAGGTGATCTCGGGGAGCTCGAGATGCTTGAGCGCGTGCACGACCATTTTCGGCCCGAGGTCCGAGCCGCCGATGCCGATATTCACGACATGGCGGATGCGCTTGCCCGTGTAGCCGGTCCACGCGCCGCTGCGCACGGCGTCGGCGAACTTCGCCATCTTCGCGCGCTCGGCGGCGATCTGGGCGTGGAACGGGGCGTCGGCTTCGGTGGCGCGCAAGGCGGTGTGCAGCGCCGCGCGGCCTTCCGTCGGATTGACGACTTCGCCCTTGAACATCGCATCGCGGCGCGCTTCCACGCCGGCCTCGCGAGCGAGCTGCACGAGCAGCTTGAGCGTGGCGTCGGTGATGCGGTTCTTCGAGAAGTCGGCGCCGAGACCGGCGCCTGCGAACGTGAAGCGTTCGGCGCGCGTCGGCGCTGGGTCGTTGGCGGGGGCGAACCAGTCGCGCAACTTTTCGTCGCGGATCTGTTCGTAATGCGTCTGTAGCGCGGACCAGGCGGGGAGCGGATTCGTCATGTTCGTCTAGCGAGGGATCACGAATGGAGGGCGGCAGGTGCGGTTCGCCGGTCAGGCCGAACGCGCTTCGCGCGCCGCGGGGAAGCACGGGCCGCCTTGGGTGCAAGGCGGCGTGCGGAGGATCAGTATAGCGGCCTCGCGCGACACTGCGCAGCGTTGTGATGCCTGCGGCTGTGCCGGGTGCGGGAGGTGGCGCGAGCGTCGTCGTGAAGCAAGCCGCGTGCCGCGCGAACGGATGCGCCGGATGCGGCTTCAGGCGGCATAAGACGGCGCGTAAAAGAGCCGGTTCATGAGCTTGCGCACCGCTGGCGCGAGTTCGCCCGCCGTGAGCCCCGCGGGGCCGTCGCCTTGTGCGCACAGCGTGTCGGCGGCGAGACCGTGCAGGTAGACGCCCGCGAGCGCCGCCTCGCAGGGCGGCACGCGTTGGGCCAGCAGCGCGCCGATCATGCCGCCGAGCACGTCGCCGGTGCCGCCCGTGGCGAGGGCCGCGTCGAGCGCGCCGCCGGTGCCGGGGCG
>NZ_JBFRCL010000118.1:0-3270 GCF_040965695.1 Paraburkholderia sp. BR10937 | reverse complement strand
CGGTTCGATGCCGGCATCCATGCGCGTGCGATGCCAGTCAACGGTTGTTCCCTGCTGCGTGTCGAGATCCGCAACCTTGGTTTTCAGGCCACCCGCGGCCGTTTCGCGCGCGAGTGCTCGAGCAAGCGTTGACTTGCCAACGCCGCCTTTCTGACTCACGAATGCAATGACAGAAGCCATGCAACCCCCTTTATGAATGGCTGCATGATAGACGATAACTAGCGGCTAGATAGAAGTTATCTTATGTGCACAACGGCCTTCGGTGCCTCCCCGCATGGATAACTGCCCCGCCCACACCACAAGGGTGTGGACGGCCGCTATGCGGTCCGGCAGTTACCCACACTTGAGCCTGACGCGCCCTGCGGGCTTGCCCCAATGAGAGATATGTTGCTTCTACTAGAACCAGATGCCGATCAACGCGACTTCGACTGAGTGCCGGTTCGAGTCCGGCCTCAGGCACCGTCAATACCCTCTACGGCATATAACCACGCGGTATAAGGCATCGCGTTCCAGACCAATATTCTCGCGGTGTGGATGTTGTACGGCTGGCTCAACAGCATCCACAGGTAGTACTTGATCGGCTGGGCAAACAAGTACTAATTCGAATGCCGGGGACCTGACTCGAACCGGCAAACCGTGCCCTGCTAGAGATAGCCACTAACGTAGAGTGAGAAGGAATGTCCCGCAAACCCTTGTCGGGCGGGGATCGCACCGACAAAACAGGGCGTTCGAGCGACAAAACACGCCGCTCGAAAGACAACTACGGCCACTCGAAAGACAAAAAGACGTTGATTTTTGTCTTTACCTGGCGCATTCTCTGACGCGCGAAAGACAATTTCAGGCCCAAAAATGTCCAGCGAGAAGCCAAATCTCCGATACCTCGAGTTTTCCCCCGACGTCAATCCGCTCATGGAGCCGCGCTCGATCACGATCCGGCGGCGCTATGTCGATAGCGGTGTGCGTCGTGAGCTGACCGATAGCGATGGCGTAGTCCAGGCCGCAGCGGTGATCCGCAATATCGAGGAAAAAGACGATGCGGAGTTTGTGAAAGTGTTTGCCGCCGGCGTGGCTGCATCGTACGACCTCACGCGCACCGGGCAACGGGTTTTTCAGGCCGTGCTCGGCGAGTACCAAAACACCCCGATGAACGGCGGCTTTGCTGATGCCGTCTATCTGAGCTGGTTTGGAGATGGGCTCTCTGGCCGCGACGTCGGAATGTCGGAAAAGACTTTCCAGCGCGGATTGCGCGAACTGCTCTCCAAGAGCTTCCTGTCGCCCAAGGTGCCTAACGTTTATTGGGTCAATCCGGCTCTCTTTTTTAAGGGCGATCGCGTCATGTTTGTGCGCGAGTATCGCCGCCGCAGCATCTCAAAGCAGCCAAGGGCTGAAGCACTGGAGGAACAAGGCCAACAGCGGCTCGATATGGGCGGATCTGAATGACGCCGCGCACCCTAGAAGCCCTGACAGTAAAAGCTTTCAGAGAACTGAGCCCTGATAGTGGCACTGTGATTTCTTGTGAGTATTTGAGTAAAAATTCAAAACCTCATGATGAAATATGGAGTGACTTTAAGTGATCGCTAGGACTTGATTCCCCATCATGAGACCAGCTGCCGGGCGCCCCAGCCACGGACAGCGGTCACGGCGAATGCTTATCGGTTAAGCCACCACACGCGGCAATCCTCGGTGTAGCGGTGTGGGCAAGTGCCGGTGTGTGAGCAATCGTGTTCAGCTTGGACAGCGACGGCAGAGCTGCCGATGGTGGAGACCCTGAAGGTTTGGCGGTAGATCGTCACGTTGACTGCTGCGACAGGACAATAGAAAGGACGTTGCTGGATCATGTGAGCCTCGCTCAGTGGAAAGCTCCAGCGTGTTGTCACGACCTGCCGAGTGTGCAATATCGGATGGAAATTCGCGAATAGCCGGCGCGTAGCTCGCGACCGCGCCCCACTATCCAGAGCGATGGTCAGAGGCGGATGCGTTCAATTTCATCAAGGCTCACATCGTCGTGACGCCGGTCGTACAGCTGCGTGGTGCGCGTCGATGCATGGTTCGCCATCGCCGCAGCGTTCTCCAGTGTGCCGCCATTCTTAAGGTAGGCGGTAATCCCCGTCGCTCGAAACGTATGGTTGCCGATCTTCGTGCCGATTCCGGCCGCGGCGGCACGGCGCCGCACCATCGCGTAGGCATTGGCCTGTGGCAGCGGCGTGGAGCTCAGCTGCCCGGTGCCGCGCGTAATCGTGCGAAAGAGCGGCCCCTTCGGCTCGGCTGCGATCCCCGTGCCGTCGATGTAGGCGTGCAGCCAGGCTTCGAGTGTGTGATGACAGGGCATCGCGTGCACCTTGCCACCCTTCTCGCGCAGGCGCACCCACAGGCGCCGCTGCTGCATGTAAACATCCTCCACGCGCATCGCGAGCGCCGCGCCCACGCGCGCGAACGAAAATACCATTAATCCAATCAGCGCCCGGTCGCGCAGCCCGATTGGTGTAGTCACATCAATGGCATCGAGCAGCTGCCGCGCCTCCGTGGGCTCCAGCACGGGCGTGACGCCGGTGCGGGCCGAGTGCGCGGGCCCGCGTACCGAGGCAGCTGGATTCAGAGGCATGATCTGGCCGGTCACGAGCCAGTCGAACAGATGCCGGATCGCAGCGAGCCGCTGCTTGACAGTCGGTGCCGCGTGCGTGGCCGTCTGCAGTTCGATCCAGGTGGCCACATGCAGCGGCTGGACGCCCGTGATCGAGGGAACCCCCGCCTGGGCGCACCACGCCAGGAAGTCGCCGGCCGCGCGCGCGTAGGCACGACGCGTGTGCGGATTGCGGATCGCAGAGGCGAAGAATTCGAGGAACCGCACGCCGGCGCGCTCGCCCGCCGCAACGATCAGCGCGGGCGGCGCGATGCTTTCGCGTATGGCGAGCTCGGTCACTGACGGGACTCCGGTTGCTGCCGATCCTGCAACAGAAGGGGCTTCTTCATAAAGAACCGACTGTGGCCGGGCGGGTAGTTATCGATCGTGCCAAATACCGTGTAATCCAGCCGCTCGTAGAATGCGCGCGCCTGGAAACTGTAGGTGTCGAGCCACGCGCCAGAGCAGCCGCGTCGACAGGCCTCTTCTTCAGCCAGAAGCATCAGCCGACTGCCAATGCCGGCGCCGCGCAACTCTTCCTGCACAAACAGCACAAGCACATGGAGCTGGCCGTAGTTCGTGCCGGCCAGAAGGCCAGCGACGATTTCGCCGGTTTCTGGATGCGAGACCGAAACAGCGAGCGGCCGGTA
>NZ_JBFRCL010000117.1:0-4487 GCF_040965695.1 Paraburkholderia sp. BR10937 | reverse complement strand
CTCGGCAAACGCAGGTCATCATGCTTCAAAAGCCGGACGACCAACCTGCTAGCAGATTCTGCGGCCGATACGCCCAACGTGAAAAAAGATCGGCGCTCTGAAAACGTATTGTGCAGACCTTCCTTAGTTCGAAAAGCGATCAGCCGACTTATTTTTGGGGTCGTCGAACACCGTAGATGCTGCTGCATTTAGACACACGAAAATTGAAAATCTACTTTGCGTGTTGGGTCTATTGGCCGCCCAAGCTTTCACATAAACTCGGCCCGAGCGCGACGTCACGCCTGACTTTCCGCACAAAAGTACGCGATTTAAGGGCTGACTAAACTCGCTTCAACGAAAAATGGAGAATTCAGATGTTCTGGGAAAAGAAACTGGCCCAGTGGGTGAACGAAGTACGGTCAAAGACCGAGCTCCCCGCGCGGCTCACGCTGTGGAACGGCGAGCACTTCGACCTTGGGACGTTTCACCAGCCGCTCGTGACGCTAAGGATCAAGGACCTCTCTGCGCTGCCGTTCCTCCTGCACCCCAGTCTCGACAGGCTTGGAGAGGCCTACGTGAAAGGTAGGATAGATCTCGAGGGAGCGCTTAAGGACATTATCGACGTTGGATACTCCCTTGCACTTACCTGCGTCAGCGGCTCGAGAAACGTCGCGCGTGCGAGTCCTTTCATGGCTCATTCGAAAAGGTCAGACAGGCAAGCGATCCGCTACCACTATGACGTATCCAATGCCTTCTACAGGCTTTGGCTTGATGAGAACATGGTCTACTCATGCGGCTACTTCGAGAACGGTGACGAAGATCTCGCGATTGCGCAGCTAAAAAAAATCGATCACGTGCTTACGAAGATCCAGTTGAAGGAAGGCCAGACGCTACTCGATATTGGTTGTGGATGGGGGGCGCTCGTACTTCGCGCGGCCCAAAAGTTCGGTGCGCGTTGTGTAGGAGTGACGATTTCGCAGAACCAGTTTGATCTCGCCACCGAGCGCGTAAGGGCCGCCGGACTCGAAGACCGCGTTGAGATCCGGTTGCAGGACTATCGCGACATAGAAGGACAGTTCGACCGCATCACAAGCGTAGGCATGTTTGAGCACGTCGGACGCAGAAAGCTGCCTTATTATTTCTCACGGATCCGGTCATTGCTCGCCGACGACGGAATCGCAATGAATCACGGAATTACATCGACGGATGCGAACGGCGATGAGAACGGCCTCGGCGGGGGCGAGTTCATGGACCGCTTCGTATTCCCTGACGGAGAACTGTCGCATATCAGCCTTGCTCTCGAGACAATGCAACGCGGCGGCTTGGAACCGATGGACGTTGAGAATCTGCGGCGGCACTACGCGCGCACTCTCGGCATCTGGAGCGCAAACTTCGAGGCTCAAGCCAAGCAGGCGCGCACGCTCGTGGACGACGAGATATTCCGGATCTGGCGCGTCTACCTCGGGGGGTGCGCGTACGCATTTGAGCGCGACGCTGTGTCGGTCTTTCAAATCGTATGCCGGAAGGCCGGCCGAAGCGCCAATACGCTCCCGTGGTCGCGCCGATATATGTACGACAATACCGTTTAGTTGGAAGGTGCATAAGCCTGCTCACGCAGCTCCTCTTCGCAGGACAAACGGTCGCGCTGCTGAGGGGCGCGGCGCTCGCGCCGATACCACGGCTACCTTTCACAGCCGGCGCAGCGAACTGCCCCAGGCGGCAAGCCAATGCTCGCGCACCACTCCTCTGTACGCGGCATGAACGCCTCGCCAGGCGGTCTCATTCCTCGGAGGTAGCTCGAGGGCGTGGTGACCACACCGCACCGGAACACGGACTGCCGTGCCCGCGCGTGGCTGGCGTTCAGTCTACTTCTGTCCGCGACGGCCAATAACCCCGCGGCCGCAGCATACACACTCCAGCCCCGTCGTGATGCTTACTTCACTGCACCGATGCTCGACGTCCAGGCTGCATTAATCATGATGAGTTCGACACCCGCAGGGAAGCATTTCGCCTCGAGTAGCTGCCGGTATTTCGAATAGAGCAGCCCCGAGAGCATGCGGGCTAGCTTCGGGCTGAACTGCGCCATCGCCTTCTACTTGGCCGTAAAGTCCAGTCTCCCGCAACATCCGGCTTACGGGCCTCCGTTGCCCAGTCGACGGTGACCGACTTGCAGCATGCGGCCCGGACTGTGCAGCCTGATCATGAGATGAAACAGGGGCGTAGCAGACGGCCTTGCCGATGTGCCCCCGTCCACCCCAAGCCTAGACAGGTGAACTCGCGCTCGGAGCGTCGATGCCTGCCAACCGCACGACCGGCCGGCCGACGCCAGTCGAACTTGCCGGTGCCAGCGTCGCGGTGTCCCTCCTGCCACGCCCAGCTGTGCTGCTATCTTGCGGATTGGTAAGAGTTGCATCCGATATCTCCATTAAGATATCCGGCGTAGAACATATTTTTTAAAACGCGATGAGCAGGCTTGTTCCGCTTTAATACGTACTCCCAAACCCCGCACTGATGAGTCCACAGACCAAAAGAATCTCCGAAGAGATCCCCGGGAGGGTGCACGGGTAGGTGCGGAAAGGCTAAAAAAAACCCAGCCACGAAAGACCGTGGCTGGGGAAAAAACCGCCGGTGAAGAACCGGCGGCCGGATGTGAGATAAACTCAGTATATGTGCCAATCTGCGCGGCGGGCGCTCCCTGTTCCGCAAATCTCTTTTCCACGCGCCGCCTTGCATGCTCGCGAATGCCGATACCTCGGCGCACCGACGAGAAGCGGAAATTGGGGCTCTGGACCGTGTCGTAAAAAAAGACTTTTTGGCCTCCATGTCCGCATATAGCGCAGTCCCTCACGAGACAATCATGTCGTCGAGCCTCGATCCCCATTTGACGAAGCTCAGCCCAGTAGCCTCCTTCGGCTACTCCCCGGAATGCACGATGCGCAGTCGGCCCCCTTCCTCCATAAAGCGCCGGCCAGTGCGTGCGCCTACCTCCAAGCGCGCATCTAAATTCGGCCTTACGGAACGATAGGCGCCTGAGCGCTGTGGGTGCGTGAGCACTACCTGCCACAGTTGGCCTTGGCGAGATCTAAAGAATCCAGCGCAACAATGCAAATAGTATTTCCACATGCGATAAAACCGTTCATCGTAGCGCGGTTTAAGCTCCGGCCACGCGAGGGCAAAATTCTCCCACCAAGACATCAACGTCCGGTCGTAGTCTGCCCCGAAGTTGTGCAAGTCTTCGACGACGAAGTGTCCTTCGACGGCATCAGCAATTTGCCGTACCGACGGCAGCCTTCCGTTCGGAAAGATGTAGCGGTCGAGCCACGGGTCGGTTCCCGCAGATGTTTGTGCGATTCCGATCGTGTGCAAAAGAAATTGCCCACCCGGCTCGAGGAGTTCCTTAACCGTACGGAAGTATGTGTCGTAGTTCTTTATCCCAACATGCTCGAACATTCCAACGGACGCAATCTTGTCGAAGCGACCGCCTAGTTCCCGGTAGTCCTGAAGAAGAAGGGTTACTGGAAGTCCACGGCACCGCTCGCGAGCGAGAACCAGTTGCTCCTTCGAAACAGTCACCCCGGTGACTCGGGCTCCATAATGTTCCGCAGCGAACCTTGCAAGCCCCCCCCATCCGCAGCCGATATCGAGAAGCGTCTCACCATACTTCAGATCCAGCTTGCGGCAGATCATGTCCAACTTGTCGAACTGTGCGGTTGTCAGATCTTGCGCGCTCTCCCAGTAGCCACACGAATAGATCATCCGATGATCGAGCATGGCCTCAAAGACGTCATTACCGACATCATAGTGGCGCTCCCCGACCTGAAATGCTCGCCGTACGGACTGGAGATTGAAAAGCCTGTGTCGAAGGTGCTCCCCGACAAGTCTAAATCTTGCGAGTCCCGAGGCCGCCGAATCGAGGTCAGCACACAAGATGCGCGTGAAGAACTCATCTAGTCTCTCACATTCCCATTGCCCGTCCATGTAGGCCTCCCCGAGTCCAAGAGACCAACTCGACAGGACCCGGCGATATACCTTCTCGTCAAAGACGCGTATATCCCATGGACGATCACCATTGATCGCAATATCGGCGCCCTCGAGCAACTTTTCGAGTCCTTTCGGTGGCGTTGCCATTGCCGCTTCGCAGCCTCGTGAAGATCCTTGCATATTTTGTTCAAGCTGCATTCCGACTCCGGATATGATATTTCCATCTAACAGTAATAATCCGCCACGAAAGTAACTAAACGCTCTCGACAAGTTCAATTCATTCGAATACCATGAATGCAAAGGATCCAATCCGTCTAACTTCATGTACCATCGTTGTCGTCGGCATGGATCGCACCGGGCCCGCATGCTACACAACTCACAACTGATTTGCCGATTGAATCTAAGGAAGGTCTGCACAATACGTTTTCAGAGCGCCGATCTTTTTTCACGTTGGGCGTATCGGCCGCAGAATCTGCTAGCAGGTTGGTCGTCCGGCTTTTGAAGCATGATGACCTGCGTTTGCCGAG
>NZ_JBFRCL010000116.1:0-4717 GCF_040965695.1 Paraburkholderia sp. BR10937 | reverse complement strand
TGTGTAAGGCATGCCGCCAGCGTTCAATCTGAGCCAGGATCAAACTCTTCAGTTCAATACCTGTTACTGTTTTCGGTCTCTCTCGAGACCGGTCGCTCACTCAAAGCTGACAGGTTTCAGAATAAATCCAAAAACCTGACTTACTTTAGTGTGAGACTCTTGATACTTTTGCTGCTCCCGGTCATTCCGGAGAATGACCGGGCCGCCACCGCATCAAGCGCCCACACTTATCGGCTGTAAATTTTTAAAGATCGATCGCGAAAGCGCCGTTAAACATCGAACCACCCGGCGTTTCCTGCGTTGCTGCGTCAGCAGCAGAGAAACGAGATTATGAAGAATCCTTTTCGCTTCGTCAACCCCTTTTTTTCGCTCACCGCTTGAAAAAGCTGCCGACTCCTGCGCCCGCCGGTTTCCGCGGCGGCCCTCGCTGCCCTGACGTCGGAGACATCGAACTGCGAAGGGGGCGAATCTTATCGCCTCGATCGCGAGGCCGCAAGCCCTTTTCCACCGACTCAATTGAAATGAGGCGCTCTGCGCCTCTTTTCGCTGAGCGGCGTTCGCGCTCATGACTTCGGATCGTCCGTCGTCGGCGGGTCGAACAGCGCCTTGCACGGCGGCGATAGCTCATCGTAGTGCTGCTTCATGCACGCCTCGATCTTTTTCTTGTTCGGAATCGCTCTCGCGCAGAAGCGGAACGCATCGCCGCGGCAGGCATGTTCCTGCACGTTGCGCGATTCGCCGCTGCTCGCCATCGCGAAGGTCAGACCAGCCAGCAATGCGCCCGCTTTCATCATGCGATCGAACGGCTCCCTCATGGCGTTCTCCTCGTGATGCGTGGTGCGACGCGACCCTGCAAGGGCTATTCCCGGCACGCCGCTTGCAGCGCAGCCCTCACCTGCACGATGAGGCGCTGCTCCCAGGCAGCGGAACACCATGAACCCACCGATCATCCGGATCCTCGCGCTTTGCTCGGCGATTGTCATACCAGGCATCCCCCTGGCCGCGCATGCGGACGACAGCGCAAGCCCCTGCGCAGCGTTAAAGCGCATCGTCGCGGCGGCGCCGCAGGGTTTCGCGTCACTCAGTCCTGACGACGGACGCGCCGTCGCGCAACCCTATGGCGACGACGCGCAGTGCGAAACGAGCGGCGGGAGTTTTCAGTGCGTCTGGAGCGCGCGCGACGCAGGATCGGGGACGAACGTGCTCGAAGGGGTAGGCGCCGACATTGCCTCGTGCCTGCCCGACGCAACGCACGACGTGAACTCGCCCGGCCGCCAGCACTTCTATCTGGGGCAGCGCGGCAGCCGCACCGAGATCACCGCGCAGACCGATGGCTCGACGCGCGTGAAGCTGATCGTTTCGCGTCAATAGGCACGCCATCCGCTAAGCGCGTTCGCAACCGCGCAGCTCGAGACCGCCAAGAGCCCGGGGCCGCACGCCGCCGCGTCGCGCCCGCCGCAGCCCGCGTGGCGCCGTGCCGGCGACCGGTGAGCACGGTCTGCACGATCACCGCAGCGAGCAGGAATGCGCCGCTCGCCAGGTTCTGATAGTACGGGCTCAGCGTGCCGACCTGATTGATCACATTGTCGATGACGCCGAGCAGCAGCACGCCGGCCAGCGGTCCGGCCATCGTTCCCACGCCGCCCGTGAGCAAGACGCCGCCGATCACGGCTGCGGCGATCGATTGCAGTTCGTAGCCGGTCCCCGCCCCCGACAACCCCGAGTCCAGGTGCGACGCCAGCAGCGCCCCCGAGAGCCCGGCGAGGGCACCCGACAATCCATAGGCGAGTATCTTCACGCGCTCCACGCGCACGCCCAGCATGCGCGCCGCCTCTTCGTTGCCGCCGATCGCAAAGATCGCCGCGCCAAAGCGCGTGTGGTTGAGCAGCGCGCCGCCGAGCGCATAGACGACCACCAGCAGCCAGATGAGATTGTTGACGCCAAACACCGAGCCATTGGCCGTAGAACAAGATAAAACTGTCACCGTTGCGACAATAAATCTGTCACCCCGCGCCGGGCACCCGGCCCGGTGGCGGAGTGGCACTGGAATACGCCTATGGCAAGCACGTCGCCGCCACCTACGAACTTCCGGTATCGACCCTGAACTGCCTGTCGCCTGGTTCCGGCGCGTGACCGTCAAGCGACTAGGGAGCGGCCGTTCGGCATGACCCGCTTGAGTGCTGCTTTGATTTGCTCAACCAAGGTGCTTTCCATTATTTGCTCATCGTTTCAATTGACGCCATCGCCCTGGCGTCGTGTCCGCCCGTTCCCGGAAGGCACGGTAGAACGAGTTTGTATCCTGGTATCCTAAGAGCCAAGCCACTTCCTGGATTTCTAGAGCGGGGTCCGACAGCAGTTGCATGCCAAGCTCCTGACGAGCATCGCCGAGGAGCGCACGGTACGTCGTGCCTTCCGCTGTGATCCGACGCTGCAAAGTCCGTTCGCTCATGCCGAGTTCGCGACCGACACTGCCAATCTCGGGACGGCCGCTCGGCATAATCCGCTTGAGCACCGTTTTGATTTGCTCAACCAAGGTGCTTTCCGCCTCCAGTTCGCCCATCGCTTGCGCCAGCGCAGGCGCAAGCATATGCAAGAGCTCCGGGTTGTGATTGCTAAACGGGCGGTCAAGATCGGCGGCAGCGAGAGTTAGCCGGTTCTGTGCCGCGCCGAAACGGATCGGGCACTTGAAATAGGCGCCGTGAAAGTCCATAGCGGGGCGGGCCCGCTCGAACTCAACCGCGACGGGGGTTAGATTTTGACCCGTTCCACGCCGACCCAACTCAATCAGCATTGCAAAGCTGGCATCGACTGAGAGATCAGGCTCCGGCTCAGTGCCCGGCGGCCATTCGATCGTGATTGAGACCCGGCCGTTCGTCTCGTCGCAATGGAGCTTGTCGGGGCTGCAAAGCCGCTTGAATCGTATAACCCTCGCCAGACCATCACGATAATTTTCGGCGTAGGTAGCAGCGAGGAACGCAAGCTTATGCGTTGCGGTGCTGGTGTCACGGACCATCTTGATGCCGAAGCTTGCGTCACCTGACAGCGATTCGATGGCACGCCAGATTGCGAAAAGCTGAGCGGTGCTGATGCTCGCCGCTGCATCGTGGCGGAGCATGACGGGAAGACCAGCCGCCCTCAGGACCGCCTCAGAGCGCAGTCCTTGTAGCTCGACGGCTCGCCAGAAGGATTCTGGCACTTTGCAGCGGTCCCCACGAACACCTTTCATTGAGTTTCCCTTGGATGACGCCATGCGCAATTAAGGGCTTCGACTGCCTGGTCCACGCACATCAAAGAATCCTGGCGAACGCGAGGGAACCGTTCGCTGCGCCCGTGCAGGATAGAGGAGGCCTTCCGCTCAGCGAAGGATTTGATCGCAACTCTCGTCGGCAATCGCGCAATGGATCGCACTGTATTCGCGATTGGCGGACTCTGCAAGTCATCTGGCGTGTCAAGCGAATGCGACCATGCGGCCAATGTTTTATCTTTGACCCGTCATCCACGTAGCGGGCGGAATGTCCAGAGGAGAGTAATCATGCAGGCGAGAGAGCGTAACGAAGCGGAAGATCTGGTGCGGGGGAGTGGGACGTTGCCACTGACCTTTTACACCAACCCCAACTCCCGCGGCCGCATTGTCCACTGGATGCTCGAGGAGGTAGGGTGCGAGTACGAAACAGTTGTGCTCGATTACGAACGCTCCAGCGAGGCGGATCGATGGGGTGGCGCAGCGCTCGCGCGTTCGTACGGCATTCTCGACGACCGCAGTCGCTTTTTCACGGAAGTGAACCCGATGGGCAAGGTGCCGGCGATTGTGCATGACGGCCGGGTGGTAACCGAGAGTGCGGCAATCTGCGCGTACCTGGCCGAAACCTTCCCGGACGCGGGGCTGGCGCCCACTGCGGAGGAGCGGGCTGACTATTACCGGTGGATGTTTTTTGCGGCGGGACCGGTCGAGCAGGCTGTCACCAACCATCGAGCCGGATTCGTGCCGGCTGCGGAGCAGGAGTTCTTCTTCGGCCATGGCAGCTATGAGCGCACGGTCGACCAGCTCGAACGCGCAGTGCGTTCAAGCACTTTCATTGCCGGAGAGCGATTCACTGCTGCCGACGTCTACGTCGGATCGCATATTGGGTGGGGTCTGGGGCTTGAGACACTGCCCAAGCGTGACGCCTTTCTGGAGTATGTTGGCAGGGTTACACAGCGAGATGCCTTTCAAAGGGCTGCCGCCAAGGGTGAAGCGCTGCTGGCTCTTCCAGATAGCTCGCCCGTCTAGCCCTTATGCGCCGGGCCAAACTGACAGTGCACCACAGTGCGGGACTGCGGATTCGGCGCCGATAACTGCTGCCGAGGGTCTACCCGCCGCGCAACCGCCGTGCGCAGCTTACTGAGATCGCTGGCGGTGACCATCGCTGATCCAAGGATCGGGCCTTGGCGTGCAAGCTGTCGGTATTTGTCGGCGACGTGACGAACAGGCTGATGGCGCTACATTTCGCCCGGACGGCGTTGATCTCCAGCCTCCTGTTCGGTGCTCAAAGGATGCGAGCGCGCTCTTTGGCAAGTGGCTCTTTTGCGCAATCCTGCGGACGTTCAGTTGTAAGCGGTAGTTTTTCCTCACATAGATCCTGAGCTGAAAACAGCGCAGGATGTGTCCACGGTTTTTTAATGGACACACCCTTCATGGACGAGAACTGCGCAGATTTTTTGCCCTTGCGTGCGACCA
>NZ_JBFRCL010000115.1:0-5210 GCF_040965695.1 Paraburkholderia sp. BR10937 | reverse complement strand
TCACCAGCCGCACCGCCTCCAGCTTGAATTCCAGGGTGTACCGCGCACGCTTCAATTGGCTCATCTTCGTTTCTCCTTGCTGCAGTTTAAACCTCAGCAAGGGATACGTTTTTCAGGGGCAAGCTCATGCATCGGGGCACGTCAGGAAAGTTTCCCTTTCCGGTGCGGATAGTCGGCAGCTGTGCCGCGAGTCGTAGTAAGCGACTATGAGGCATCTCACCTCAGCTACAAAATCGATTGTTTGGATAACACTGATTCGCATCGCAAATGAGTTCGCGAACGACATGTATGGCGATGGCTCGCCAAATCCAGTGGGGAAATCCAATTGCGACAAGAACAGCAACATCGAAAGTTGCAGCTGATTGCGGGTTTTTCAGAAGGGGCGGAATTTGTCTGCGTGCCCCGTCGGGAAAGGTTCGCGGGGTTGGCGAGGGTAGACGGGTTAAAGGCAAGGCTTTGGGGATACGAGAACGGCTGCTAACCATTGCCGACAGGCGATTCGCACGATATTGACCGTTGAGAAGTTCGAGCAATTTATCTTGCCGCATCCGAGCCGTGGCCGGCGCGGACCGCCGCCGAATTCGATCTCACGAACCTGCGCCTCAAAGATATCAGTGCTCCCGCTATTTGGAAGGCAGTCCTGTCAACTCGATGAGGTGGCGGCGAATACGCCGTTTCTCGCTCGAATTGAAATTTGCACCAGATCTCAAAAATCCGTCCTTCGCTTTCTGATTAGCCGGCCCGCAGGCCAGAAACTCGTCTCATTTCGCTAATCTTACTGGGTCATAAAATCCCTTTGCGTCAACGAGATACTTGGTAATACACACTCCGGAATTCGCGATGGGAGAAGATATCGATGAATTTGACACGTATCTGAATTATCTGGGGCAGGCATTAGGGGCACGCCGATCGTCATGCCGGCCTCAAGGGTTGCTGTTCGGGCTTGGCGTTGCCGCTGTCGCGCAATAGCGTCGAGCCGATGGCCGCGCACATTGACCCACTTCACGCGAGTGCGACGCACCAGTCACTCCACCACTTTAGACTGGTCTGATCCTGCGGTCTTGCAGCGGGTACGCGAATGGGTGATGCCCGCTTAGATGCACACGCAAACGGGGATGAAGCCCAAATCGAGTGCCAGTTGCCTGCTTTCGCCGCCTTCGTACGCTTTATCCATCAACAGGTGCAGCGGTCAATTGGCCGGCCCGAGGCTCTTTAGCAATTCGCGTCCCTGCGGCGCGTCGCCTGCGTGGCCGGCAGACAACGCGAACGTTATGGCTGTTCGAGCATCCGCGGCAACCATATAAATCTTGGTAGTCCCTCAGCCTCGGGACTTTACGATTGCTTGAGGTCCGTTTTTTAACGCACCGGTGCCGTCAGGATGAACCTTTACCATAGTGCTATCCAGCGAAACCGCGTCGATCCTGATGCGAATGATCTGTGCACGCTGCAATTCCGTGAACACGCGACGCAGCACGCCACTTCTGGACCAGCGGTTCATCCGCGTGTAAATCGTATGCCATCTACCGAAGCGCTTCGGCAGTCCACGCCACTTGCAGCCGTGCTCGGCGACATAAAGATCGCATTGCACTTGGAGGTTCGTCAGACTGACTGTTGCCACACGTTGTCGTGGCAGACAATGCTCGATCCGTTGATATTGGGCTTCGGTGATTTCCATCGCCAGAGTGTACGATCAAACGACATTAGCGTGAACACGCCATAGGACCACTTCTCCACCGGGGCCACGTCACCATCCTTGCCTGTTCGCAGATCTTGCTCCGATACAGCTGCGCAAACTTCCGCAGCTGCGCAAGTTCTTTTCGAAATTTGAACCGAGCCTGATCGGCATCGAACACCGTCACGGTTCGCACTTCTGGGCTCTGGAATTTATCTCGCAGGGGGGCACACGGTTCGACTGCTGCCGACACAATATGTGAAACCCTTTGTGGTCGGCGGCAAGAACGACGAGAATGATGCGTCCGCCATCTGTGCAGCTGTGCCACACCCGGCATTGATCCAGCACCGATCAAGTGCCGAACAGCAACCATTGCAGTCGGCTCATCGCATGAGTGAGCGGGCCGTTTGCGAGCGAACCGTGAAGTCAAATCAGATACATAGCATGTTTGCATGCAGAAGAGGGGTTCATCTTCCGGACGGCCCCTGTCCAGCTTCGGTAGGACTTCAATGGTTCAATGGACTGGGAGTCGGTGCCGTCGCAGACGGCTCTCGTGCAAACCTCCTTTGATCGCTATCCGGCGCTTTCGTGCTCGCGGATCAATTCCGCCACTAGGCGAACGAAATATCGGATGCGTCGCGGCGCTTCGCGCGGGGTTGGCGAAGGTTTCGCAACAACGGAAGGCTGCGCCTTGTGCGTAGTGCTGTACTGTCTTTCCAACGGCCTTTCAATGGGTGACAATGCCGGGCGTGCAATGTCGAATAGAGGAGCGCGAGCACGGCGTCGTCAATCGCTGGTGTGTCATGTTCATGGCGTTCATCTCGGTATCGTTTAGACGCGTGCGCAAAACCGTTCGAGACGTGACAGAATTTCATCGGCCGACTTGCTCCAGACGAGCGCACGTGATCTGCAACCTGTTTCAGGAACTTGAGCACCTCTGTTCCTCGCGCGGCATAATCGCACAGCAACTGCCTGTTACCGTCACTAACGGAGTGAATTGATGATCGTCCCTGCAACGTCGGCTTTCAATGTGCACGAGCTCGCTCCGCCGCGTGCCTCCGCAGCAAATATTGAAATATTTTGCATCAGCTTCGATTTTCGCGTCATGCTCGACTGTCCCGCATTCGCTCCGCTCTCGGACGATGAGCGTGCGAAGGTCGCGCGCTTCCGACGCCGCGACGATGCGCTGCGTTGTGCGGTGACGCGCGTCGTACTGCGTCAGTTGCTCGCGGAACGAACAGATTCGGAGGCCAGTGAATTGCGTTTCGAGCGAGACACCGGCGGACGGCCGCGTCTCGATAAGTCGATGCAAAGCGGGTTCGGTGGGCAACTCGACTTTAACGTTTCGCATTCGGAGCAGTATGCTCTGATCGCAATTGGCCGGCGACGGAGGGTTGGTGTCGATATCGAATTTGCGCGCAAAGACATCAATTGGAGGAAGCTCGCATCAGCGGTATTTGCGCCGCGCGACGAGGCACAAGTGACCGCTTTGCCGATGTACAGGCGAACCGACGCGTTTTATGACGTATGGACGGCAAAGGAAGCGGTGTTGAAGGCACTTGGCGTCGGCATCGGAGGGGGCATGACATGGTTTTCTGTACTTGGCGACAGGCAGCACGAACCAAGCATCCTAGTTAGCGAGGAGAGCGTATGCAATCGCGACTTGATTGCGAGACTCGACGCAGTTTGGCTTCGTGCCCTGAGCGGTTATGCCGCATGTGTCGCGTGGTCGCGCGATGCGGATTCGTGGGATGCGTAGTTCGCAATGCAGGTTAAGCGCATCTCGTTAACAGAAGTTTTGTACCCTTCGCGCAGGATCTGGATAGTGACCACCGCGTCCATCACGCTGCATGCCAATCCACAGTGTCTTCGCGCCGGGTTCACCGTCGCCCTTGCGCCCGAGGTCTGTGAGAGCTGCAACGTTTCAACCCGACATGCGTTCTTCAACACATTGAAGAACATCTCGATCTCCCGCCTCGCGCGGTACCAGTCGATCAGTTCGGTGAGTACATGTGCATCGGACACCTCGCGGTTGCTCAGCAGGCGCCAGACGACGGACTGCACACCGGTGGGCGCATCCACTTCACATGCCTCAACGCAGTTCAACTCGACGCCGCCGCGCCTAGGTAACGTCACGCGCTGTGCACGCAGCAACTTCTGCACTGTTGGCCATAGGCGCTCCGTTCAAATGAACGGAGTGAACCGAATTGGAAAGTTCGAGTTGCGCTTGCGCCCGTTGCCGCTGGCTTCTGCACGCCGCCTGCAGGGTGGCTCCTTCGCCGCCCATGCAGTGGCTCGATTAGGCCGCCCCCGAATTGGCTCTATAACGCCGCCCGCTGTGGACATTGCCAAAAAACATCTTTCAGGTGCACTGGGTCGACCCGGATTCCGGTGAGATCGTCACTCCCAATGGTGTGAGTTTCATAACATCCTCCGATTGATGTTCGGTTACCGTCGCAAAAATCCACCATGCTTTGTAGCTTTGACGGTAGATGGGAGGTTTGAGTGCAAGCTCAAAGTTGTGGCGATCGCCGGGAAGAAGTGCCTGCTCTCGGGCGGGCACTTCAGTGTGGACGGAACGCTGATCCAGGCGTGGGCGGGGCACAAGAGCTTTGTGCCCAAGGACAGTGACGATCAGGACAGCGAAGGTGGTGGTACGGGCGACTCCAAGGGCGAGAAGCGTAGCAACGAGACGCATGAGTCCAGGACCGCATCCCGGTGCGCGGCTCTATCGCAAAGGCAAAACGGCCAGCGAATTGCGTTACATGGGCCACACTCTAACCGACAATCGGCATGGCCTGGTGGTCAACGCACGCGTGACGCGCGCTGACGGGCATGCCGAGCGTGAAGCAGCCAAAGGTCATAATCAACGACGCACGGCAAGCGGCAGGAGACGCGAGTGCAGAAATCACGCTAGTGCAGATAAGGGTTACGACGCACAGGAGGGCTTCGGGTGGGCCAAAACCGTGGTGCGCAGCTTGAAGAAGGTGGACCAGATGTTCGTGTTGAACATGGCCGTTTACAATCTCGTGCGCCTGCGTTCATTGGCACAGGTACGCCCATAGTGGCGAAAAAAAGCGTCAATATGGCCAGCAATTGGCCTCAACCCGCCGAACCAGCATGAGCTTTGCGTTGAAATTTCACAATGCGACGGAACGCGCAGCGAGAGCCGCGTAATCGCAGAAAGCCTGCTTCTAACGGGAGGTACTTCAGCAGCCTGCTAGGCTAGAGCGGTAGCCGAATTGGCGAACATCGAACCACTATCAGCGAAATTGATGGCATTTGGTTTGACAAACGTTTCTTTGCCGATTAGCAATCGTAATTGCCCGATTAACTGAGTTAGCTGCTGTTGCTCTATTAATTGTGTGCCTGTGCGAAACGTTGGTTAGGAGTTTTGTGCAGGGTTTCTCCGTAAGCGTCATTTCGTGGCCGCATGGACAGAGTTGAAGCCGGTGTCCAAAGTGATGTCCGTTACTTCAAGTGGTGGGGACTACTTTGGACACACGGAATGCGCGACCATCGAACCGCAAGGGCCGAC
>NZ_JBFRCL010000114.1:0-7856 GCF_040965695.1 Paraburkholderia sp. BR10937 | reverse complement strand
CATGGGGTGCGCCGCCCGGACGCCCCCCCACGCCGATCTGGATCAAGTCACGAGACGCGCGGCCCGGGTACCGGCTCAGTGAGATTCGACCTGCTGGATGCCCGCGAGCAGCCAGCCTTCGCCCGACGTGCGCGACTTCGAGAGATTCCACACCTCGACGAACGGCGCGGCCGGCTCGCCCATGGCTTCGCGAATCAGGCCGGAGAAGCGCACGCTCGCCAGGTATTCGCTGCCGCGGTCTTCCACGCCGAGCAGGTCCGCGTTGAGCTGCACGACATCGGTCTGGTTGGGCTGCGCGCCGCGGCCCGCGAGATCGACGCGGATTTCGGCGAACATCTCGGGCGTCGTGAATTCACGGATGTCGTCCATGTTGCCGGCGTCCCATGCGGCCTGCAGGCGCACGAAGTAGACCTTCGCATTGCGCACGAAGGCTTCCGTGTCGAAGCCGGCCGGAATCGACGCAGCTGCCGGCGTATCGATGTTCGGCGTGCTGACCGGATTGGCTTCAGGCGCGAGGTACTGCCCCGTGGGCGGCGCGGTGTAGCGCGGCTCCTGCGGCTGATATCCGCCCGACGACGGGTTCGTGCTGTTCGACGAGTACCCGCCCTGGTACGCAGGTTCCGCGGCACGGCGGCGGCTCATGAACTTGCGGATCAGCCAGACGGCGATAAAGGCGATGATCGCGATCACGATCATGTTGGCCATCATGCCGGCAAACGCCTCGCCAAGACCGAAGTGCGAAAGCAGCGCGGCGATGCCGAGACCGGCCGCGAGACCCGCGATCGGCCCAAGCCAGCGATTGCGCGCCGGTGCGGGCGCGGGCGTGGGAGCCGGCGTGCCGGGAGCGCGCTGGGCTCCGGCCTGCTGCGCGGGATTCGTGGGGGTGGGCTGGGCCGGCGGCGGCGTGGTGCTGCGCTGCGTAGCCGTGGACGACTGCTTGCCGAAACTGCGGCCGCCACCCATGCGGCGAGCCTCTGCATCGAATGATGCGAGGCTGCCGGCAATCATCACGCCGGCAAGGGCCAGGACGCCGATTCGTCTGGCCCATGACGATGAAAGCTTTTTGGAAGCAACGTTGCAGGGCTCAGACATGGCAGAAATTCCTTTAAAGACAGTGAGTTGGGAACACTAATACTTTGTGCCGACGTGTAAGGCTACCACGCCAGCTGACAAATTGTAATATTTGACGGCGTCGAGGCCGACTTGTTCCATCATCGTCTTGAGTGTTTCCTGGTCCGGATGCATGCGGATCGATTCCGCGAGGTACTGGTAGCTGTCCGCGTCCTGGGCAAAGCGCTTGCCGAGCCACGGCAGCACCTTGAACGAGTAGACGTCGTAGGCCTTCTTGAGCGGCTCCCAGACCTTCGAGAATTCGAGCACGAGCACGCGCCCGCCCGGTTTGAGCACGCGGCGCATCTCGGCGAGCGCAGCGTCCTTGTGCGTCATGTTGCGCAGCCCGAAAGCCACGGTCACCACGTCGAAGTAGTTGTCCGGAAAGGGAATTTTCTCGGCGTCGCAAAGGAGCGCCGGCGTGATCACGCCGTTGTCGATGAGGCGGTCGCGGCCCACGCGCAGCATCGACTCGTTGATGTCGGTGTGCCAGACCTCGCCAGTGGGGCCCGCCTTCTTCGCGAACGCCATGGAAAGGTCGCCAGTGCCGCCGGCAATATCGAGCACCTTCGCGCCGGGCCGGATGTTCGCCTGCGCGATCGTGAACGCCTTCCACGCGCGGTGCAGCCCGCCCGACATCAGATCGTTCATCAGGTCGTAGTTCGAGGCGACCGAGTGAAACACGCCGGCCACCTTCTTCGCCTTGTCCTGTTCGTCGACTGTCTGATAGCCGAAGTGGGTTTTGCTCATCGCGCTCGTCCTTTCGCGGAAGGGTGTTCTATTGGTGTGCTGCGCCGCGTCTGTCAGAGATGCGGCGGGGCTGGATCGTAACAGGAAGCGTCAGTGGCAGTGGCCATGCGCGGCAGGGGGCGCCGCCATGGGGGCGTCGCGCTCGACGCCCGCCGCCTTCAGTCTGGCGAAATATTCCGCCCAGAGTTCGTCCTGGCGCGTGGCGAGCTCGTAGAGCTGGTCCCACGAGTAGATGCCGGTGTTGTGGCCGTCGGAGAACGTGGGCTGCAGCGCGTAGTTGCCGACACCTTCAAGCGCCGTAATCGTCACCTCGCGCTTGCCCGTCTGCAGCGTTTCCTGGCCGGCGCCGTGCCCGCGCACCTCGGCCGAGGGCGAATACACGCGCATCAGCTCGAAGGGCACGCGGTAGCTCTCCCCGTTCGCATACTGGAGTTCCAGCACGCGCGAGACGGCGTGCACCACGACGCCGGTCGGCACCGGCGTATCGGATTTCAGTCCACTCATGATCGTTCCCGCTGTTGGACGCGTACTGGACGCAATTGATCGCGCAATTGATCGCGCATTGGACGCTCACCGCCCCCGCCCGCTCAGGCCTTAAGCCTGCTCCATTTCCTGGCGCACCGCGTCGCGCAGCAGCGTGGCCTGCGCGCGGCGCTGACCCAGCATCGCCTCGGACACAGTGCGCTGGCGCGGCGCCCAGACGGGCAGCGGGAAATGGGCATCGTTCGTGAAACGCGGAATGACGTGCCAGTGCACGTGCGGCACCTGGTTGCCGAGGCTCGCCAGATTCACCTTCGAAGGCTGCATGACACGGCGCAGCGCACGCTCGACGGCGTAGACCGCGCGCATCAGATGTTCCCGGTCGGCCGCGCCCAGGTCCGAGAATTCGGCGACGTGCGCATTCCAGATGACCCGGCAAAAGCCGGGATAGTCGGCCTCGGCAGTCGCGAGCACGACGCGCATGCGCTCGTCCTGCCACAGCAGATCGCCGCCTTCCTCACTGCAGAATACGCATGTCATCGTCGTCCTCGAACCCGTTCACGGAAATTGAGCGCTGCCATTAGACCAGCACGCGCTCGATTCCGCCATTGTTCGCGTTCTGAACGTAGTCCGCCATCCAGTTTTCGCCAAGTATGTGGCGGGCGATTTCCACCACGATGTAGTCGGCTTCGATGTTGGCGTCTTCGTTGTACCGCGACAGACCCTGCAGGCACGACGGGCAAGACGTGAGAATCTTGACGTCCTGCGTCGTACCCTGCCCGCCCGCTTCCTGCTGCGTCGCCGGCTGCACCCCGTTCGCGCCGTTGCCGACGATCGGAATGCCGCGCAGCTTCGCCGCGCCCTTGCGGATTTCCTCTTCCTTGCGGAAACGCACCTGCGTCGAAACGTCCGGGCGCGTCACGGCCAGCGTGCCCGATTCGCCGCAGCAGCGATCGTTCTTCTCGATCCTGTAACCGTCGTGTTCGGAACCCATCAGCTCATTGACGAGCTTGACCGGATCCATCGTCTTGATCGGCGTGTGGCACGGGTCGTGGTACATGTAGCGCGTGCCCGTCACGCCGTCGAGCTTGATGCCCTTCTCGAGCAGGAACTCGTGGATGTCGATGATGCGGCATCCCGGGAAAATCTTGTCGAATTCATAACCCGCAAGCTGGTCGTAGCAGGTCCCGCACGACACCACGACGGTCTTGATGTCGAGGTAGTTGAGCGTGTTCGCGACGCGGTGGAACAGCACGCGGTTATCGGTGACGATCTTCTCGGCCTTGTCGTACTGGCCCGAGCCGCGCTGCGGATAGCCGCAGCACAGGTAGCCCGGCGGCAGCACCGTCTGCACGCCCGCTTCCCAGAGCATGGCCTGGGTGGCGAGGCCCACTTGCGAGAACAGACGCTCCGAGCCGCAGCCGGGGAAGTAGAACACCGCTTCCGAATCGACGTTCGTCGTCTTCGGGTTGCGGATGATCGGCACGATCTTGTTGTCTTCGATGTCGAGCAGCGCGCGCGCCGTCTTCTTCGGCAGGTTGCCCGGCATCTTCTTGTTGACGAAGTGGATCACCTGCTCGACCACGGCCGGCTTGCCCGTCGATGCGGGCGGCAACGCCGTCTGCTTCTTCACGACCTTCTTGAGCAGGTCGTTGCCGAGGCGCTGCGCCTTGTAGCCCACGCCCATCATCGCGGTGCGTGCGAGGTTGATGGTCTGCGGGTTCGTGGCGTTCAGGAAGAACATGCCCGCGGCGTTGCCCGCGTTGAACTTCTTCTTGCCCATCTTGCGCAGCAGATTGCGCATGTTCATGGTCACGTCGCCGAAGTCGATCTTGACCGGGCACGGCGTCACGCACTTGTGGCAGACCGTGCAGTGGTCGGCCACGTCGTTGAACTCGTCCCAGTGCTTGATCGACACGCCACGGCGCGTCTGCTCCTCGTACAGGAACGCCTCGACCAGCAAGGACGTCGCGAGAATCTTGTTGCGCGGGCTGTAGAGCAGGTTCGCGCGCGGCACGTGCGTCGCGCACACCGGCTTGCACTTGCCGCAGCGCAGGCAGTCCTTCACCGAATCGGCAATCGCGCCGATGTCGGACTGCTTCATGATGAGCGACTCGTAGCCCATCAGGCCGAACGACGGCGTGTAGGCGTTGCGCAGGTCGGCGCCTTCGAGCAGCTTGCCCGCGTTGAAGCGGCCTTGCGGATCGACGCGCTGCTTGTAGGCGCGGAACTCGGCGATCTCTTCGTCAGTCAGGAATTCGAGCTTCGTGATGCCGATGCCGTGCTCGCCCGAAATCACGCCGTCGAGTGAACGCGCGAGCTTCATGATGCGCGCGACCGCATGGTGCGCGTCCTGCAGCATCTCGTAGTTGTCCGAGTTGACCGGCAGGTTCGTGTGCACGTTGCCGTCGCCGGCGTGCATGTGCAGCGCCACGAACACGCGCCCGCGCAGCACCTTCTTGTGGATCGCCTGGGTCTCTTCGAGGATCGGCTTGAATTCGCCGCCGTTGAAGATCTTGCGCAGTTCCGCGCGGATCTCCTGCTTCCACGAGATCCGCACCGTGCGGTCCTGAGTCACGTGGAAGACGTTGGCGTCCGGCTGCGCGTCCACGCGGTCGGCGAACTTCTCCGCCAGCGCCTCGTAGCCCAGCTGCACGAGATAGTGCTGCGCCTCGCGCAGCGACAGATCGAGCTTCTCGCCTACGAAGGTCCAGCGCTCGCGCACGCGCTTGAGCAGGTCGAGCGCCTGCTGGACGCGGTCTTCGAGCAGTTCCGCCGAGGGAATCTCGTTCGCGTCGTCGGTCTTGCCGAGCGGCAGCTTGCCCGCCTTGAAGAACGCTTCGAGCGCGTCGACCAGTTGCAGCTTGTTCTTGATCGACAGCTCGATGTTGATGCGCTCGATGCCGTCCGTGTACTCGCCCATGCGGTTGAGCGGAATCACGACGTCTTCGTTGATCTTGAACGCGTTGGTGTGCTTGGCAATGGCGGCCGTGCGGCTGCGGTCGAGCCAGAAGCGCTTGCGCGCCTCGGCGGACACCGCGACGAAGCCTTCGCCGCTCTTGCCGTTGGCCATGCGGATCACTTCCGAAGTCGCGGTGGCCACGGCATCGGCGTCGTCGCCGACGATGTCGCCGATCAGCACCATCTTCGGAAACGCGTTGCGCTTGCTCTTGGTCGCGTAGCCCACGGCGCGCAGATAGCGCTCGTCGAGGTGCTCGAGGCCCGCGAGAATCGCGCCGCCCTGCTTCGACGTTTCGAACAGGTAGTCCTTGATCTCGACGATGCTCGGAATCGCCTCGCGCGCCTGGCCGAAGAACTCCAGACACACCGTGCGCGTATGCGCAGGCATCTTGTGCAGCACCCAGCGCGCGGACGTGATGAGCCCGTCGCAGCCTTCCTTCTGCACGCCCGGCAGCCCGGCGAGGAATTTGTCGGTGACGTCCTTGCCTAGGCCTTCCTTGCGGAAGCGCTTGCCTTCGATATCGAGCGATTCGGAGCGCAGCAGCTTTTCGCCCGGCGCGTATTCGCCGTCGAACCACTTCAGCTCGAAGCGCGCCACGGGAATGTCGTGGATCTTGCCCATGTTGTGGTCAAGACGCGTGACCTCGAGCCAGTTGCCCTGCGGGTCGACCATGCGCCACCAGGCGAGATTGTCGAGCGCCGTGCCCCACAGCACCGCCTTCTTGCCGCCCGCGTTCATCGCGACGTTGCCGCCGATGCAGGACGCATCCAGCGAAGTCGGATCGACTGCGAAGACGAAGCCCGCCGCGTCGGCGGCCTCGGTCACGCGGCGCGTGACCACGCCCGCGCCCGAGAAGATCGTCGCGACCTTGCGGTTCACGCCCGGCAGCTCGGTCATTTCGACGGGACCGAGCTGCTCGAGCTTTTCGGTGTTGATGACGGCCGAGAACGGCGTGAGCGGCACCGCGCCGCCCGTGTAGCCGGTGCCGCCGCCGCGCGGAATCACGGTGAGGCCGAGTTCGAAACAGGCCTTGATGAGGCCGGCGATTTCGGCTTCGGTATCGGGCGTGAGGACGACGAACGGATATTCCACGCGCCAGTCGGTCGCGTCGGTCACGTGCGAGACGCGCGCGAGGCCGTCGAAGCGGATGTTGTCCTTGGCCGTGCGCTTGCCGAGCACCTTTGTCGCGCGGCGCCGCAGGTCGGCCATCTTCTCGAACTCGCCCGCGAAGGCGTCGATGGCGCGGCGCGTGGCGCCGACCAGCTTTTCGACGCGCGCGGCACGGTCCACGCCTTCCTTGTCGGTGTGCTCCCGCAGGTCGGCGCGGCGGCGCTTCTCGATTTCGGCGAGGCGGTGGTTCAACGCCTCGATCAGGAGCGCGCGGCGCTTCGGATTGTCGAGCAGATCGTCCTGCAGATACGGGTTGCGGCGCACGACCCAGATGTCGCCCAGCACTTCGTAGAGCATGCGCGCCGAGCGGCCGGTGCGGCGCTCAGCGCGCAGCTCGGCGAGCGCGTTCCATGCGTCTTCGCCGAGCAGGCGGATGACGATTTCGCGGTCCGAAAACGACGTGTAGTTATAGGGAATCTCGCGCAGGCGCGGTTCGATGTCGGTGGCCACGGCGGCGGCGCCGTGAGGATCGAAAACTTGAGGTGCGTTCATGGTTGGACGACTCTTTGGGCCAGTCCCGCGCACGGCTCGCGGCCGCTGCGACGGATACTGACGGGGCGCGTGGGGCGCTATTCTGAAATCGTGTCCGCCTGTGGCAGGCTGCGGACGAAAGGGGTGGGGAGGCACATGGCGGCAACGCTCACGCCGATGGTTCCCCGGCGCTCGGATTTAGCGACACGATCGTGCGTGGCGGGCGTGCCGCTGCGCCGCCGGGCGGGTTACGCGCCGTGCGGGCATCAAATGGGCTGTCCGAGGTTGCCAGTGCATCATCCGATCCTTGTTTCGAAAAAGGATTTTACCGCATGATCCGCACCCGCGCTGACGCCGCGTGGGAACCTGGTGAACACACAAGATTCACTTGCGTTGACGGGTAGTTTGCGCCTCATTGCGTGCGCTTTGACGATGATTTGCCTTCCGGCCGGTCGGCGAATCGCGCCGCCCCATCCCGCGTCAGCCGCCTGAGCGCGCCGCCAGCGCGGGAGCCGTTGGCGCTATCATTTACGCTTTCCCGCCCTGAACCCGCGCCCGGCGCGCCCTCGCATGGCCTCCCACGACGATTACCTGAAGAAAATCCTCACCGCCCGCGTCTACGACGTTGCCCGCGAGACCGAACTCGAGCGCGCCCCGAACCTCTCGGCGCGCCTGCGCAACGCCGTGTTCCTCAAGCGCGAGGACAACCAGCCGGTGTTCTCCTTCAAGCTGCGCGGCGCGTACAACAAGATGGCCCATCTCTCGCCCGCGCAGCTCGAGCGCGGTGTGATCACCGCCTCCGCGGGCAATCACGCGCAGGGCGTGGCGCTGTCGGCGGCGAAGCTCGGCGTGAAGGCCGTGATCTGCGTGCCGGTGACCACGCCGCAGGTGAAGGTCGATGCGGTGCGCGCCC
>NZ_JBFRCL010000113.1:0-8141 GCF_040965695.1 Paraburkholderia sp. BR10937 | reverse complement strand
GCGACCACGCCGGTGGCGCTGCATAACGTGGCGGCGGGCGCAGTCTCGGCAACGAGCCTCGACGCGGTGAACGGTGCACAGCTATACGAGACGAACTCGAGCATATCGATCCTTGCTGGCGATGTGACAGCCATCGACGGCCAGCTCGCCGATGCGGTGATGTACGACTCGTCGGCGCACGATTCTGTGACGCTGGGCGGCACGGACCACGCTCCCGTCGTGCTGACGAACGTCGCGGCCGGCCGCCTGAGTGCGTCGAGCGTCGATGCCGTGAACGGTGCGCAGTTGTACAACCTTGCCAGTTCTACGGCCGGCGCGCTGGGCGGCGGTTCGACGTACAGCGCAGACGGTTCGATCGTGAATCCGTCCTATACCGTCGATCACAAAACCTACAACAACGTGGGCGATGCGATTGCCGCGCTGAACGCAGGCGGTGGCAGTGGGACGGACCCGAACGCCGTGCACTACGACGACCCGTCGATGAACCTGGTGACGCTCGGTGGCACGGACCACGCTCCGGTCGCGCTGACGAACGTGGCGAACGGCGTGCTGAACGCCACGAGCTTCGACGCAGTGAACGGTTCGCAGCTGTACGCACTGGGCGCGAAGACCGATGCGTCGGGCAACATCACCAACGCGTTTGTCGCCTATGACGACACGTCGCTCAATACGGTCACGTTCGGCGGCTCGGGTCATGCGCCTGTCGTGCTGCACAACGTGGCGAACGGCGTGGATGCGAACGACGCGGTCAACGTCGCGCAGCTCGAAGCCATGGGTGCGAAGGTCGATCCGTCGGGCAACATCTCGAACGCGTTTGTCGCCTACGACGACACCTCGCTGAACTCGGTCACGCTCGGCGGGTCGCTGGATCACGCGCCGGTGGCGCTGCACAACGTAGCGAATGGTGTCGTTGCGGCAAGCAGCACGGACGCCGTGAACGGCGGCCAGCTCTACGGTGTTGCATCGAGCACGGCCAGCGCACTGGGCGGCGGTTCGACGGTCAACCCCGATGGCTCGGTCTCGGCGCCGACATACGTCGTGGGCGGCGACACTTACAACAACGTGGGTAGCGCGATCTCGAACATCGATGGCCGTGTGACGAACATCGAGCAAACGGTGACCAACATCTCGGGCCAGGTGGCGAATGCGGTTCAGTACGACTCGTCGGCACACGACAAAGTCACGCTGGGCGGCACGGATTCGACGACGGCGGTCAAGCTGACCAACCTGCAGGACGCCGAGCTCTCGGCGTCGAGCACGGACGCCGTGACGGGCTCGCAGTTGTACGCCACGAACGTCGAGGTCTCGAACCTGAATCAGCAGATCCAGAACATCAGCGTCAACGGCACTGAGTATCTGTCGACCAACACGACGAGCGGCGCGGCTTCGGCCACGGGCGCCAGCTCGATCGCGGCAGGCGGCGGTGCGATCGCTTCGGGTGCGAACGCAACGGCGATTGGCGACTCGGCAAAAGCGATGGGCAACAACTCGGTCGCGCTCGGTGGGAACTCGGTGGCGGACGAGGACAACACGGTGTCCGTGGGCTCGCAAGGCAATGAGCGTCGGATCACCAATGTCGCGAATGGCGTCCACGCTACCGATGCGGTGAACATGGGGCAGCTGCAGAGCGGCCTGAATGCGCTCCAGAGCAACGTCAACTCGGTGGCGCGCAACGCCTACGGCGGTATCGCAGCGGCAACCGCGCTGACGATGATTCCGGAAGTCGATCAGGGCAAGACCGTCGCGGTGGGTATCGGTACCGCCAACTTCCAGGGCTATCAGGCAGTGGCGCTCGGCGCATCGGCGCGCATCACGCAGAACCTCAAGGTGAAGGTGGGCGGCGGTTATGCATCGGGTGGCGGTGCCACGATCGGCGGCGGTATGTCGTACCAGTGGTAAGCCTGGCTATCCCCAGGCGATCGGCCGCGTAGTTCGGGCCTGAACGCAAAGCGGACTCCGTCGGGAGTCCGCTTTTCTTTTGTGAGGCGCCTTCTGGTCTGCCGTTAGCCGATCGCGTCCAGCCTTCTTCGCGCGATGATCTCCTTCGCATCGGCGAGTTTCTCCGCAAGCTCCGGACCGCGCTGCAGCGCCACACCCACCGCGAGTATGTCGCCGATTGCGAGATGCGAAGTCCGCGAAGTCATCGGCGAGAAGACGTCGGTGTCTTCGTCGACGTTCGCGTGCAGGCCGACGCTCGCCAGACGCGCGAGCGGCGACGTGCCATGCGTGATGGCGATCACCTTGGCGCCGCGATCGAGCGCCGTGCGCGCGGCATCCACGATGTCACGCGTGCGCCCCGTGTTCGAGATCGCCACCACGACATCGCCGGGGCCTAGCAGCGCTGCCGACATCAGGAACGTCTGTGGATCCGAATACGCGACGCTCGGCATGCCGAGCCGGAAGAACTTGTGCTGCATGTCCTGCGCGGCGATGCCCGAGCCACCCGCACCATAGAACTCGATACGCGCCGCGTGCGCGAGCAGGCCGATCGCCGCGGCGAGCGAGTCCGTGGAGAGGTTGTTGCGTACCTGCAGGAGCGCGCCGATGGTGCGGTCGAGCACCTTGGCCGCAACGCCCGGCACCGGCTCGTCCGGGCTCACGTCGCGGTAGACGGCCGGATGTTCCGAGGGCAGATCCGCGGCAACGGCCTGCGCGAGACGAATCTTGAACTCCCGGAATCCCGAGAATCCCAACGCATGGCAAAACCGCGCGATGGTCGGCTGGCTCACGCCCGCGCGCTCGGCGACCTCGGTCATCGACAGATCGAGCACCTCGCGCGGCGCCTGAATCACGTAATCGGCGAGCTTGCGCTCCGAAGGGCGCAATTGCTCGCGCATGGCTTTCACCTGGGACAGCAGCATCAGGAAACTCGCACTATGCTGAAAGATCCGTGGACTATAACGGATCGGACGTTATGTACAAAAACTACAGGATCGCCGTTTGCTTCTTTTCAGTCCAGCCGTGCATCAACGCGCAAGGCCTGTAAATAATGAGACTAGGCGTTCGCTTACCGTCGCGCTCCCAGGGTCTTACCGGGATTGTCGTCTTGTAGTTTTTCTACTAACATCGCGCCATCGCTGTCTGGTGCGCCCAAAGCGCGCCTGATCTGGCCCCGAGCGTCCCCGCCGTGACAAGAAGGAAGGAGATTCGATGGTTTCCCCGCATTCCCAGTTGATGAAGGTCACGCAGCGCGTGATCGAGCGCAGCAAGCCCACGCGCGAGGCCTATCTGGCGCGCATCGCGGCGGCTCAGGACCGCTTCCCGGCGCGCGGCGCGCTCTCGTGCGCGAATCTCGCCCACGGCTTCGCCGGCCTCGAGGGCCGCGACAAGATCTCGATCAAGTCGATTCGCGAGCCGAACATCGGCATCGTCTCGGCGTACAACGAGATGCTCTCGGCGCACGCGCCCTACAAGGATTTCCCCGACATCATCAAAAAGGCGGCCCGCGAAGGCGGCGGCGTCGCGCAGTTCGCGGGCGGCGTGCCGGCGATGTGCGATGGCGTGACGCAAGGCAACGCCGGCATGGAGCTGTCGCTCTTTTCGCGTGAAGTGATCGCGATGAGCACGGCCGTCGCGCTCACGCACAACATGTTCGATGCAGCGCTCTGCCTCGGCGTGTGCGACAAGATCGTGCCGGGCCTGGTGATCGGTGCACTGCAATTCGGCCACCTGCCGACCATTTTCGTGCCCGCCGGCCCGATGACGAGCGGCATCACGAACGACGACAAGGCCAAGGTGCGCCAGCAGTTCGCCACCGGTCAGTGCGATCGCGCGGCGCTGCTCGAATCGGAGGCCGCCGCGTATCACGGCCACGGCACCTGCACGTTCTACGGCACGGCCAACAGCAACCAGATGCTCATGGAAATCATGGGCCTGCATCTGCCTGGCTCGGCCTTCATCCATCCGCATACGCCGCTGCGCGACGAGCTCACCGCCGCTGCGGCGCGTCGCGTGCTCGAGCTCACCGTCGAGCGCGGCAACTACACGCCGATTGGCCATGTCGTCGACGAGAAGGCCGTGATCAACGGCATCGTCGCGCTGATGGCGACGGGCGGCTCGACCAACCACACGCTGCACCTCGTGGCGATGGCGCGGGCGGCGGGCATCATCATCGACTGGAACGACTTCGACGTGCTCTCGGACGCCGTGCCGCTGCTCGCGCGCGTCTATCCGAACGGCAAGGCCGACGTGAATCATTTCCATGCGGCGGGCGGCATCGCCTTCCTCGTGCGCGAGCTGCTCGACGGCGGGTTGCTGCACGAAGACGTGAATACCGTCGCGGGCCGTGGCCTGCGTCATTACACCGAGGAGCCGAAGCTCATCGACGGCAAGCTCGCCTGGGTGCCGGCGGTCGAGAAGAGCGCCGACGAAACCGTGCTGCGTCCGCTGCCGACGCCGTTCCAGCCGGACGGCGGCCTGCGCCTGATGCAGGGCCGTCTGGGCCGCGGCGTAATCAAGGTTTCCGCGGTCGCGCCGGAGCGCCGCAAGGTGCGTGCGCCCGCCATCGTGTTCGATTCGCAGGAAGCCGTGCAGGAAGCGTTCGACCGCGGCGAACTCGAGCGCGATTTCGTGGCCGTCGTGCGCTTCCAGGGCGCGCGCGCAAATGGCATGCCGGAGCTGCACCGCCTCACGCCGTTGCTCGGCGTGCTGCAGGACAAGGGCTTTCACGTCGCGCTCGTGACCGACGGGCGCATGTCGGGCGCGTCGGGCAAGGTGCCCGCGGTCATCCACGTTTCGCCGGAAACGCTGCTGCACGGCCCGATCGGCAAGGTGCGCGACGGCGATACGATCGTGATCGACGCGGTGGGAGGCGTGCTCGACGTCGAAGTGGACGCCGCCGAGTGGGACGCGCGCCCGGTCGCGCAGCCTGCGCATCAGGAACTCAATGAAGTGGGCTTTGGCCGCGAGCTGTTCGGCGTGTTCCGCGCCACCGCCGCGCCGGCGGAGCTGGGCGCCACGGTGTTCGGTCCGCTCGTGGGCGAGCAGGCCGCGCCCGCACCGGCCGCTGCGACGACCCATGCGCCGGCCCACGCCGCGAACTAAATTCATCATCAAGGAGCCTGAACATGGCAAATAGCACAGTCGCCGACATCGTTCGCCTCGGTCCCGTCATCCCGGTGCTCGCATTCGACACGCCGGAGCAGGGCGAGCACGTTTCCCGCGCGCTCCACGCGGGCGGCGTGAAGGTGCTCGAAATCACGCTGCGCACGAAGGCCGGCCTCGAAGCCATCGAGCGCGCCGCGAAGATCGCGCCGGACATCGTCGTGGGCGTGGGCACGATCACGAAGCCCGAGCACTGCGCGCTCGCGAAGAAAGCCGGCGCACAGTTCGGCGTTTCGCCGGGCCTCACGCGCGAGATCCATCAGGCTTCGCTCGACGCGGGCCTGCCGCTGCTGCCGGGCGTGATGACGCCGACCGACATCATCGTCGCGATGGAACTGGGCTACGAGATCGTCAAGTTCTTCCCGGCGGTGCCGGCCGGCGGCCTGAACATGCTGCAGGCCTTCCACGGCCCGTTCCCGACACTCAAGTTCTGCCCGACGGGCGGTATCAGCGCCGAATCCGCCCCGACCTTCCTCGCGCTGCCCAACGTGGTGTGTGTGGGCGGTTCGTGGCTCACGCCGAAGGCGGCCATTGCCGCGCAGAACTGGGACGAAGTCACGCGCCTTGCGCACGCCGCGAGCGAGCTGTCGCGCCCGGTGCGCTAAACAACGCGTCTGCTCGATGCTCTGACGCGCGCGCCGCATGTTGCGGCGCAACGAAGACCGGAATGCCGCGCCCCGCGTGTACGGAGGGCGTGCAGCGAGCCGCGCAAACGGCGCCTTTCGGGCGCGCGCTTGCGCGGCTCGCGTGTCTTTTAAGTACGCTGCACCAAAAGTCGTTATAAGCTCTACAATCCCCGGCCCGGCGATGGCCGGCACTTTTGTCCCGCATGGGCGCTGCTGCGCTCATCCGTCGCCGCACCGGGCAAAAGGACTTCGAACAACTACCTGGAGAGGAGCCTCATGGGAGTGGCCCACGGCAGCATGCTGCTGATTTACGCGCTCGTCGCGATCGCCGCGCTGATCCTGCTGATCACGCGCTTCAAGGTTTATCCGTTTCTCGTCCTGATCATCGTTTCGCTGCTGCTCGGCCTCGCCGTCGGCATGCCGATGGATCAGATCGTCAAGTCGTTCGAGACCGGCAACGGCAACACGCTCGGCCACATCGCCATCGTGGTGGGCCTCGGCACAATGCTCGGCAAGATGATGGCGGAGTCGGGCGGCGCCGAGCGCGTCGCCACGACGCTCATTCGCTGGTTCGGCGAGAAGAATATTCACTGGGCCATGATGGTCGTTGCGATCATCGTCGGCTTGCCGGTGTTCTTCGAAGTCGGCTTCGTGCTGCTCATTCCGATCGCGTTCAACGTCGCCAAGCGCACCGGCAAGTCGCTGCTGCTGATCGGCCTGCCGATGGTAGCAGGCCTTTCGGTCGTGCACGGGCTGATTCCGCCGCACCCGGCCGCGCTCCTCGCCGTGCAGGCGTATCACGCCGACATCGGCAAGACCATCGCTTACGGCCTGATCGTGGGCGTGCCCACGGCGATCATCGCCGGGCCGCTTTTCGCGCTTTTCATTCACCGCTACATCAAGCTGCCGGAGAGCAATCCGCTTGCCGACCAGTTCGTGAGCAAGGCCGACCCCAAGCCCGATAGCGAACTGCCCGGTTTCGGCGTCACGCTCTTCACGATCCTGCTGCCCGTGATCCTCATGCTGATTGGCAGCTGGGCCGATCTCGTGTTCGCGCCCAAGACGCTGCCGAACAATCTGTTGCACTTTATCGGCACCTCGGACGTCGCGCTGCTGATCGCCGTGCTGGTAAGCTTCTGGACCTTCGGCGCGCAGCGCGGCTTCACGCGTGAGCAGATCCAGAAGTTCTGCGGCGACTGCCTCGCGCCGATCGCCGGCATCACGCTGATCGTGGGCGCGGGCGGCGGCTTTGGCCGCGTGCTGATGGACAGCGGCGTGTCGAAGCAGATCGTCGAGCTGGCGCAGAACGAACATCTGTCGCCGCTCTTGCTCGGCTGGCTTGTCGCCGCGCTGATCCGTCTCGCCACGGGTTCGGCCACGGTCGCCATGACCACGGCTTGCGGCATCGTCGCGCCGATCGCATCGGCCAGCGCCATGACCGTGAAGCCGGAGCTGCTGGTGCTCGCCACGGGCTCGGGCTCGCTGATCTTCTCGCACGTCAACGACGGCGGATTCTGGCTGATCAAGGAGTATTTCGGCATGAGCGTCGTGCAGACGTTCAAGACATGGTCGCTGCTGGAGACCATTATTTCGCTGCTGGGCCTTGGCTTGACCTTCGCTCTGGCAACGGTGGTGTAACGCGCAACTTTGTTGCATGGGACCGGAGTAAGCGCTAAAGCGCGAACTCCGTTCGACAGGAGCAGTAAATGATTCTGATAGCGATGGGCGTGTCGGGCGCAGGCAAGACACGCATCGGCGAAATGCTCGCCGAGCGCCTCAAGTGCAGCTTCACCGACGGCGACGCCTTCCACAGCGAAGCCAACAAGAAGAAGATGCACGACGGCATTCCCCTCACCGACGACGACCGCTGGCCGTGGCTGCGTACGATTCGTGCGGCGATCGAGGAGAAGCAGCGCGCCCACGAAACGGCCGTGTTCACCTGCTCGTCGCTCAAGCGCTCGTATCGCGACATCCTGCGCGGCAACGACCGCGACGTGTGCTTCGTCTACCTGAAGGGCTCGTTCGAAGTGCTGCACGAGCGCCTCGCATCGCGCACCGGCCACTTCTTCGACCCGTCGCTGCTGCAAAGCCAGCTCGACACACTCGAAGCGCCTGGCGCGGACGAGGCGATCGAGGTGAGCATCGAGCTCACGCCCGAGCAGATCGTCGACGAGGTCATGAAGCAGATGGACGCGCGCCGCAATCAGGCGTCCTGATCTCGCGGCCACGCACGATCACGCGATCGTGCGGCGGTAAACGAAAAAGCGCTCGATTCGATCGAGCGCTTTTTTTAGTGTGCCGGGCATGCACAACAGCTTGGGGGTGGAAGTCCCCTGCCCAACCTGATGGTGGTGAAGGGCTAGCGAAACGCAAGGGCGTCGTTGTGAGGCGGGGTCTGAAGGAAGCGTGTAG
>NZ_JBFRCL010000112.1:0-8284 GCF_040965695.1 Paraburkholderia sp. BR10937 | reverse complement strand
CGGGGACTGGATCCCCTTGAAGGGTCGTTCGAGACCAGGACGTTGATAGGTCAGGTGTGGAAGCGCAGTAATGCGTTAAGCTAACTGATACTAATTGCCCGTAAGGCTTGATCCTATAACAGGTGTGTTTCGCGATGCTCGTTAGTGCTTTAGCACTTACGAGCATCCTGCTCCCGAAGGGAGTGACGCACAGGTTGAGAGATCGCGTGTTGTGCCTGAAACAACACAACCCCAATTCAGCAGCACCCTCTTTACGCTTCTTCCCGATTGGCTGTGGCGCAGAACCCTGCGACGCAGCAACCCGTCAAGCCTGATGACCATAGCGAGCTGGTCCCACCCCTTCCCATCCCGAACAGGACCGTGAAACAGCTCCACGCCGATGATAGTGCGGATTGCCCGTGTGAAAGTAGGTAATCGTCAGGCTCCTTATGCAGTACGTCCAGAACCCCGGTGTCTCCGAAAGAGCACCGGGGTTCTGGCGTTTACGCGCGCGAAAAACGATTATTCTCAACAACTCGATTTATTCGTAGTCGATAGCGAAAATCTCCAGACCGTTTTAAATAGCGTTTCATGTATGCGTCAATACGCCTCAGAAATCGCGCAAATAAAAATCCAATTCGCATTAAATTGCAGCTTTCCTAAAGTTTCTCCCTATTCCGGCCGATACACGCGTGTGTAGTCATTAACTACAAACTAAAGATCACACGCTACACCAATAAAAACCGGGGAGCTTCTGCGCATGCGCTCGCGTGCGGGAAGCGAGAAACATGCACGACCGATGGAATGACTTGCGCGCGCAGCGACGCACTGCGCCCTCTATCTCCGCCGCAACGACGCTTGCGGGGATGCCCTGCGTGCTCCGCGTGCACGCCGCCGCCGTCTGGCACCGCATCTCGCCGATCTCCCTTGTCCAGCCGTTCTTGCCCTGCCAACAAGGAGAATTCATGAAGTCGTCCAAAACGTGGGGTGCGCTTTTCGCCGCCGCCACCATCGCAGCCCTCGGCGGTTGCGCGACGGAGTCGTCGCGTTCGCTGCCAGTGCCGCCTGTCACCAGCGCGCAGCGCCCCGCCGTCGGCAAGCCGGTGCAGATCGCAGTCGGCAAGTTCGACAATCGCTCGAGCTATATGCGCGGCATCTTCTCCGACGGCATCGATCGGCTCGGCGGGCAGGCCAAGACCATCCTGATCACGTCGATGCAGCAAAGCGGGCGCTTCAGCGTGCTCGATCGCGACAACCTCGACGAGATCCGCCAGGAAGCGGGCTTCACCAAGAAAGCCCAGGCGATCAAGGGCGCCAACTATGTCATCACCGGCGACGTCACTGAGTTCGGTCGCAAGGAAGTCGGCGATCACCAGCTGTTCGGCATTCTCGGCAGCGGCAAGAACCAGATCGCCTACGCGAAGGTGAGCATCAACGTTGTCGATACCACGACTTCGGAAGTCGTCGCATCGGCGCAGGGCGCGGGCGAGTACAGCCTTTCGAACCGCGAGATCATTGGCTTTGGCGGCACCGCGAGCTACGACTCGACGCTCAATGGCAAGGTGCTCGAGCTCGCTATCCAGGAAGCGGTCAACCATCTGGCTGACCAGGTCGACGCGGGCGCGCTGCGCACCGCGCACTGAACGCCCACGTCGTCCGCGCTTCACGCTGAATCAGAACAACTACTCATACGGGGTTTTCATGAAATACATCGGCACGCTTCGGGGATTCTGCCTGCCCATCACGGCGGCAACGCTGCTGCTCGCAGGCTGCGCGAACACCACGCCACCGCTCTACCAGTGGAGCGGCTATCAGCCCGGGGTCTACGACTACCTGAAGGGCGAGAAGGCGCCGCAGCAACAGATCGATGCGCTCGAGAAGTCGCTGCAGGAAATCCGCGCGAAGGGCAACACGCCGCCGCCAGGATTCCACGCGCAACTGGGCATGCTCTACGCGAACGTCGGCAACGACACGCAAGCCATGCAGGAATTCGACGCCGAGAAGCACCTCTTCCCGGAGTCGTCGACCTATATGGACTTCCTCATGAAGAAACCGAAACAACAATAAGCGAGCGTACCGATATGTCCAGATTTACCACTCTCAAGCTCTGGCTGGCTCTGTCCGCGCTCGCATTGCTGGCCGCCTGTGCACAGCCGGTCAAGCACGCGGATTACACGGCGTTCAAGAACGCGCGCCCGCGCTCGATCCTCGTACTGCCGCCCGACAACGCGACGACGGACGTGAATGCGTCGAACAGCATGCTCTCCCAGATGACGATGCCGCTCGCCGAGGCGGGCTACTACGTGATTCCGGTCGCGGTCATGGAGGAGACGTTCAAGCAGAATGGGCTGACGACGGCAGGCGACATCCAGCAGACCCCGCCGGAGAAGTTGCGCGAGATCTTCGGCGCCGATGCGGTGGTGTACTCGAAGATCACGCAATTCGGGACGCAATACCGTGTGCTCGACAGCGCGACGGTGGTGACGGCGACGGCGAAGCTCGTCGATCTGAAAACCGGCAAGGTGCTGTGGCAAGGCGCGGCGAGCGCCAGCAGCAACGAAGGCAACAACAGCAGTGGCGGCGGCCTGATTGGCATGCTGGTGGTGGCGGCGATCAAGCAGGTCGCGAATTCGCTGACCGACAAGAGCCACGATATCGCCGGTGTCACGAGCTATCGTCTGCTGCACGCGGGCCCGCCAACGGGGCTGCTCTACGGTCCGCACTCGCCGAAATACGGCACGGACTGAGCGGCGCTCGCGTCGCATAAAGAAAAAGCCCGTCACCGGAAGGTGACGGGCTTTTTTTTAATCCAGCTCCAGAGAGCGCAGCGATAAATCCGCTTAGCGCTCGAGGAACGGACGCAGCTTGTCCGCACGGCTCGGGTGCATCAGCTTGCGCATCGCCTTGCTTTCGATCTGGCGGATACGCTCGCGCGTCACGTCGAACTGCTTGCCCACTTCTTCGAGCGTGTGGTCCGACGTCGTGTCGATGCCGTAGCGCATGCGCAGCACCTTCGCTTCGCGCGGCGAGAGCGCCTTGAGCGCCTCGTCGATGGCCGCGCGCATGTTCGCGTGGATCGCGGCATCGGCCGGCGAGGCCGAACCTGCGTCCTCGATCATGTCGCCGAGCGTCGCGTCGCCGTCGTCGCCCACCGGGCTTTCGAGCGAGACCGGTTGCTTGGCGATCTTGAGGATGCCGCGCACCTTTTCTTCGGTCATGCCCATGCGCGCGGCGAGGTCCGCCGGATGCGCTTCCATACCCGTTTGCTGCAGGATCTCGCGCGAAATGCGGTTGAGCTTGTTGATCGTTTCGATCATGTGCACCGGCACGCGGATCGTGCGCGCCTGGTCGGCGAGCGCGCGCGTCACGGCCTGGCGCACCCACCACGTCGCGTACGTCGAGAACTTCCAGCCGCGGCGATATTCGAACTTGTCCACCGCCTTCATCAGGCCGATGTTGCCTTCCTGGATCAGGTCGAGGAACTGCATGCCGCGGTTCACGTACTTCTTCGCGATCGAGATCACGAGACGCAGGTTTGCCTTGACCATCTCGCCCTTCGCCTGACGCATCTTCGATTCGGCGACGGTCATGCGGCGATTGATCGCCTTGATCTGCTGCAGCGACAGCGATGCGGCCGCTTCGATCTCGGCGAGCTTGCGCTGCTCTGCCTGGATAGCCGGCAGGCTGCGCTCGATCGCGGGACCGTACTTGCTCGACGCGGCTGCGGCGCGCACGCCCCAGTCCAGATCGGTCTCGTGGCCCGGGAACTGCTCGACGAAGGCCTCGCGCGGCATGCCGCAGCGATCGACAACGATGGAGAGCACATTGCGCTCGATCGCGCGAATCTGCGCGACCTGATCGTGCAGCAGCGAGCACAGGCGGTCGATCGTGCGGGCCGTGAAGCGGATCGGCGCGAGTTCCGTCTGGATGTCGGCGCAGATCTGCATTTCCGCGGCCGAGGCGCGCGCATTCGCGTCCGACGTGCAGGCCATCTGTTCGAACAGCGTGCGAACGCGCGCGAAGATCGCGAGGCTGTCTGCCTTCAGTTGCGCGAGCAGGGCTTCGTTGGCCTTGCTGTTGTCGGCGTCGCTGTCTTCGTCGTCGTCCGAGTCGTCCGACTCTTCTTCTTCCGATGCCTGGGCTTCGACTTCTTCGCTCGCGTCTGCGTCGGCTGCCGCGGCCGGTTCCTGCGCGGTTTCGTCGCTGCCGATGCCGTCGACGAGTTCGTCGATGCGCATCTCTTCAGCCGCGACGCGGTCGGCGTCGGCGAGGATGGTCGCGACGATCGACGGGCATGCCGCGATCGCCTGGATCATTTCCTGGAGGCCGTCTTCGATGCGCTTCGCCACTTCGATTTCGCCAGCGCGCGTGAGCAGCTCGCTCGAACCCATTTCGCGCATGTACATGCGCACGGGGTCGGTCGTGCGGCCGAATTCGGAGTCGACGGTCGAGAGCGCGACTTCGACTTCTTCGTCGGCTTCGTCGTCGGCCTGCTGGTCGGCGCGGGAATCTTCGTTCAGGAGCAGCGTATCGGCGTCGGGCGCCTGCTCGTACACCTGCACGCCCATGTCGTTGAACGTGGCGACGATCGTTTCCAGCGCGGCCGTCTGCGCGAAGTTGTCGGGCAGATGGTCGTTGATGTCCGCGTGGGTCAGATAACCGCGTTCGCGGCCGAGCTTGATGAGCGCCCGCATTTGATGCTGGCGTTTCTCGAGTTGCGAGCCTGCGTCCATGGGCGTCGTATCGCCGGTCTTGTCTTTGGACGAGCGGCGTGCGGGGCGGGCAGACGAGGTCAGCGCGTCGTCCCGGTCATGGCTTGTCAATACATTCTCCTCGAAGGGATAGCCCGACAAGGGCAAAAAGGGTCACGCGCCAGCGGCGTGGCGTCCTGGCGATGACGAAATTGCAGGGGAGTGGGCGGGGCGCATGCCGGTCCCGCCAAGCGAGCGCCAAACGTCTGACGACGTGGCAGCCTGGATTTTCGTGCAATGCAGAAAGACCGCGTATGGTAGTGCGTTACGGCATGCGAGGCAACCCGAATCGTCGTGTTTGCGGCACATTGTCCGCCTTTAGGGTCGTACCGCTTGATAGTGCTCCACCTTACATATTTCCTACATGAGTCCCTTAGACCAATTTTCAAGCGAGAAGTTCACGTTTTTGTCACTCGCCTGGCCTATGGCACGCTGTTATTCCCCGCGAATTCCCCGTTGTCCGATCGTCATGCGCGGCACCGCTCACGCGCGAATCGCGACAATACGTTGAACGCGTTTGCCGGAGGACCGGTTGACCGTCTCCTCGTCGAGCGCGATGGTCGTGCCCTCGAGCGCGCCAGTGACGAGCGCCGGATCGAACGCACTATATAGACGTCCGGCCGGGTCGCGCGTGCTGTCGCCGTCGGTTACGCGCCAGCTCAGATAGAGTACGCCGCCGGGGCCGAGCAATTCGACGAGACGGCGGCAGGCCGCGCCGATCTGCGCGACGGGCAAATGCATGATCACGGTCTCGCAGAGGACGTTGTCAAAGCTCGCGGCGGGCAAACCGTTCAGTTCGGGCAACGTGGCAAGACCGAAGGCGTACCGCGGGTATTCAGCGGCGGCCTGTGCGATCAGACCCTCCGACGCGTCGTAGCCCGTCGTGGGGTAACCATGGGCGTTCAGCCATGCCACATCGCGGCCCGACCCGCACCCGATGTCCACCGTCCTTCCCTCCCGCCGGAAATACTGCATGAGACGCGCATAGAGGTCGTCGGGCGCAGGCTGGTTCGCCCATTCGGCTGCGTAGCCTGCGGCGCCACTCGTGTACGTCTCGATCGTCATGGAGTCCATATGGGGCTCGCCGTTCTGGTGACAAGAGGAAAGGACGCTTCGAGACTAGCCGATCAACGCGACGACAGGCAGTAGCGCGGCGATACCGGGATGGCCGCTGCCACGCTCGCCGATGGCGGCATGCGACGGACGCGACGCACGCAGCGTCAGGGCGGGAATTTGTCGTACTGGGGCAGCGAATCGGCGATCTCGAACCACGGCGCTTTCGAGCGCACGAAGATATGGCCGGCGGGGCGGATGTCGGGCGGATCGGTCAGCGTGCCGAGCGTCACGTGCACATAGGCCCCTTCGCGCACGACTGAATAGAGCAGCGAGCCGCAGCGGCCGCAATGGATGTCGTGGGCGGCCTGCGGGTCGCCGTACACCAGCGTCTGACCTTCGCCCTCGGTGAGTCGCAGCGCCCCGCTTTCGATGCCCGCAAACGGCTTGAACGCGGAACCTGTGGCACGGCGGCACTGCGAGCAGTGGCAATTGAACGCGTAGCGGAATGCATTGGTTACCGCATAGCGTACGGCGCCACACAGGCACTGGCCGCGCAGCGTGGCGGGAGCATTCGTGTGGGCGGGGGCAGTGTCGGCGGACATGATGGACGCGGTGCTCTGGTGGCAAGTGTCGAACATTGCGATCGGGCGGCTGCGGTGTGCGCACTCACATCATACGTTTGAGTCACCGGCGGCGCAGGAAAACGCAAAGGTCACCACATATGGGGATTGGCCGGCCAGCCATGGCTTCCGCACGGTTCGTGGCACCCCTCTCGCCCCGGAATGCACGGCAAATTTCCCATGGATGGTTACCTTTGGCGCCCTCGCGTAAAACGCGCCGCCCAAGCCCACCCAGGCGAGTCTACGCACCCCGTTCCCTCAACTCCTTCAATCCCTTGATGACGACGAGCAGCGCGCGGCCGTGCTCTTCCGAGCCGTCCCACGCCTCGACGATCGCATTGCGCAGCAATTCGTTGTAGGCGGCCGCGTGCCGGCTCGACGGCCGCGCCTGCACACCATAGAAACTGCATAGCTTATTGAATGACGCGCTCCGGCGTACCCGCCGCCCGTTCGACGTGCGAAGACGCGAGACAGTAGGCTGGCTGACCCCGGAAAGCCGCGCAATTTCGCTGGCAGAGCGTGAATCGTCCGACAACCGCCGCAGCAGTTCCTGCACCGGAAAATGAGTATCTGGGGCTTCCATGTCATGCATTATACCTATACAGTAGCGGTTATTGAATTGCCCGCCAAAATCGGCGGGCGGCTGCATTCCGAGGAAGTCGATGGCACTACAACACCTACCGCCCACGTTTTGCTGGTCCCGAATCGGGCCAGAGGCTGGCGTGGAACTCCCCACGCTGGTCCTGCGCAAGGAGTGGGAGCGTCGGCAGGGCGGCGGGCGTTTCCTGTGGGGCATCGGCCAGTCGCTCGGCAACAGCGCTCAAGTCGCCGCGCTGCGCACGGGCTCGCTGCTCGCCCTGTTCTCGCCGGCGGCGAGCCGCCCGCGCGCCACGCAAGACAAGCGCGGCAAGCGTGCCGGCGTGGTCGTCTGGAATGCGTGGGTCGATGCGAGTGGCCAGGTGCGCCAGCTCCCGCAGCACGTGTTCGTCACGAGCAGCGCCACGCTGCCCTCGGGCGCCGCGCGCGAGCATCACTACGCGCTCGTGTGCGTCTCGCCAACCGAACTGAGCGTCGGCAGTTCGCTGCGGGTGGTTCCGGAGCGGCTGCGCAGCGTGAGCACGGCGAAACCGCCATGCCGCTCGCAGGGCACGGTGGTGGTGGATTGCGTCGAGCGCGCCGCCCAGGCGGGCGGCAAGAGCCATCCGCTCGTGTTCACCGCGGAGCTGGAGGCGCCGTACTTCGTGCGGCTCACGCAGCCCACGCTCGTCAAGGCGCGCGACCTCGCGGCCGTTCACGAGGCGTCGCGCATGGGCGACTTCGACACCTACGCAGATCTCACCAAACGCGTGCGCAGCGAGGCCTGCGCACAACAGGCGCGCGGCGTCACGCGCGATCTCTTCGACGTTCCGCCTGCCGAGCACACGGCGTCTTCACGGCTTGGCGGCGCAAGAACGCGCCATGTCTCCCGGGCGGGAGACTGGACACAGCTCACGATGGAACTCTTCCATGGCGATTCACATCCGTTCACAAGAGGCCGAGGCCGCGCAACGCTTTTTTGAGGCGAGCCGCAACGTCGACCGGGCATTTCGCGCCCTGCGTGGCGAGGCCCACGACCACGTGGCCGTGCCGCCTGGCTATGGCGCCGCGCAATCGCGCCTCGACCACGCGCTGGACGAACTGGCGCGTGCCGAGGCGTTGTTCGATTCGGTTACCGAATTGCAAGCGCGTCAGACCAGTGATAATAAGGATCACTGAGGAACTGGCGCGATGACCCGCGAAGCGGCGCGCACCGGCATGGGTTCCACGACGCTGGTCGCCGTCGAGCAAAAACCGGCGGCGGGTCGTGGCCCGCGAGTTCGCGCTAACTCAGCCCTTTTC
>NZ_JBFRCL010000111.1:0-9078 GCF_040965695.1 Paraburkholderia sp. BR10937 | reverse complement strand
TCGCGCACAAGGTGCCGTCAAGGCTGTCAAACAGCCTCGAAAAATAGCGGTAAAAATGACTTCCGCAAAACGCTCAGGATGGCAAAAAGAGCCGCAGAGCCTTATCTGACGGGCGTTACAACCTGAAACACTTTGTTACCGCGAACCTATCTTAATTCGCCCACAATGCCTTCAACGGTTTCAACACGGATGTGGCACGGTGCCAGTGTGAGCGGACACAAAACACCAGCCGGTCGGCCCTACGCCGAAGCCCTCTCGAGGGGCATCCTTGTTGGAGCCGTGACCGGCGTCGAAGACGTTTCATGACCCGGCTCCTCCTTTGGTCTCCTCGCGCTAACCCCGTAGCGTGTGGTTTTTAGCGGGCTCCAGGCCCGCTTTTTTTTCGCCTGTACGTTTTATTATTCAACAGGCATCGCTCCGCACCCACTCCCTCCAGCGTCAAATAATCGTTCGGTTTCCCGACTATTTTTGCGCGTTCTGCAATGCCGCAGCGACGCCTTGAATCGTCCACCGCGGCATTGCATCGAACCTCGTATCAAGCCGTCTTCTGCTCGCTGATCTTGAGTTCATCGATCATGCGCGCGCGCATCACGAACTTCTGCACCTTGCCTGTCACGGTCATCGGCAGTTCGTCGACGAAGCGGATGTACTTCGGGATCTTGTAGTGCGCAATCTGCCCCTGGCAGAACGCCTGGATCTCCTCGGCCGTTGCCGCCTCGCCCGGACGCAGCACGATCCACGCGCACACTTCCTCGCCGTACTTCGCGTCGGGCACGCCGAATACCTGCGCGGACTGCACCTTCGGGTGGCGGAACAGAAACTCTTCGATCTCTCGCGGATAGATGTTCTCGCCGCCGCGGATGAGCATGTCCTTGAGGCGACCGACGATGTTGCAGTAGCCTTCGGCGTCGATCGTCGCGAGATCGCCCGTGTGCATCCAGCCATCGACGATCGACTCGGCCGTCTTCTCCGCGTCGCCCCAGTAGCCCTGCATCACCGAATAGCCCTTCGTGCACAGTTCGCCCGTTTCGCCCACCGGCACGGTGTTGCCGAGCGCATCGACGATCTTCACTTCAAGATGCGGCTGAATGCGGCCCACCGTGGTCGTGCGCTTGTCGAGCGGGTCGGTGGTCGAACTCTGGAACGACACCGGGCTCGTTTCCGTCATGCCGTAGGCGATCGTGATTTCGGCGAGATGCATCTTCGAGACCACGCGCTTCATCGTCTCGATCGGGCACGGCGAGCCGGCCATGATGCCCGTGCGCAGCTTCGACAGATCGAAGCGCGCGAACTCCGGATGATCGAGCTCCGCGATGAACATCGTGGGCACGCCGTGCAATGCCGTGCAGCCCTCCTCTGAGACCGCTTCGAGCGTCGCGCGCGGATCGAACGCCTCGCCGGGAAACACCATGTTCGCGCCCACGGATACACATGCGAGCACCGCGAGCACCATGCCGAAGCAGTGATAGAGCGGCACCGGAATGCACAGCGAGTCTTCTTGCGTGAGGCGCATCGCCTGGGCGATGAAACGCCCGTTGTTGAGCACGTTGCGGTGCGTGAGCGTGGCGCCCTTCGGATTGCCGGTCGTGCCGCTCGTGAACTGGATGTTGATGGCTTCGTCGGGCGATAGCGTCGCGTTGATGGCATCGAGCCACGCCGTGCCGTCGCGCGCAATACGCTCGCGGCCCATCTCCACGAGTTCGCTGAAGCAGAGCATGCCGGGCGTGGCCGTGTCGCACATGCGCACGACCGCGCGCAGTTCGGGCAGGCGCGCGGCCTGCAACTGGCCGGGCGTGGCGCTCGCAAGCTCGGGCGCGAGCGTCTGCAGCATCTCCAGATACTTCGAGGTCTTGAAGCTCTCCGCGGAGACGATCGCCTTGCAGCCCACCTTGTTCAGCGCGTATTCGAGTTCGGCGAGACGATAGGCGGGATTGATGTTGACGAGCACCGCGCCGATCCGCGCGGTCGCAAACTGGGTGAGCAACCATTCGACGCGATTGGGCGACCAGATGCCGACGCGGTCGCCCTTGACGATGCCCAGTTCGGCGAAGCCGGCGGCGAGCACGTCGACTTCGGCAGCGAACTCGCGCCAGTTCCAGCGGATGCCCTGCTCGCGGAACACCACGGCGGGCCGCTCGGGAAAGCGGGTGGCGGTCTCCTGCAGGAACGTGCCGAGGGTCGCGTCGCTGAGCGGCACATCGGTCGTGCCTCGCACGTAGGAAAGGCCGTCTTTCGGCGCGATGAGCGGCTCATGTACACCGGGCGCGGCGCGCGCGCCTGCTGCGTCGATTGCCATGATGGCTGTCTCCTGGGGAGCGTCACTCCCGCGTTTGAAATGAATTTGAAAACTATTGTCCACCGGCTTTCCCGGGGGCGGCATCAAGTCTTACCCGCAGGGTCTGGGCCGGCTGCGAACGCATGATTTGGCATTACCTTTCCGTAAACGTCAAGTATGCCAGAGCGTTTTTGTCGATCTCCGTGGCTCACGGCATTTATGCCGCGTTTTTCATTGCGACGCCATTGGGCCGTGCCCGCTCACCGGCGCCAAAATGCGAAAAGGGCTCCCAGCTTGGGGAGCCCTTTTCGCTTCGAACGCGGCGCCACGAGGGCGCGCGTACGAGAACCAATTAGTGCTGGTTCATCTTGCGCAGGCGCTGGATCGCCGCGAGCTGCGCGACCGCGTAGGCCAGCTCGGCCTGGGCGGTGGCGTACTCGAGGTTCGAGCCGGCGTTCTGCAGCGTCTCTTCAGCGCGCTTGCGCGCTTCCGTGGCCTTCGCCTCGTCGAGATCCTTGCCGCGGATCGCGGTGTCGGCGAGCACCGTGACGGCGCCCGGCTGCACTTCGAGAATGCCGCCGGCGACGAACACGAACTCTTCACCGCCGTCTTCCGCCACGATGCGCACTGCACCCGGACGAATACGCGTGATGAGCGGCGTGTGGCCCGGCAGAATACCCAGCTCGCCCGCCTCGCCCGGAAGCGCGACGAACTTCGCCTGGCCGTCGAAGATGCTCTCTTCGGCGCTGACGACGTCTACCTTGATGGTTGCTGCCATATGTGTCGACTCCTTGGGGATTAATTGGCTGCTGTGGCGGATAAGTCGCGCGACCTATCCGCACTTCGGCAACTAACCCTTACTGGATCTTCTTGGCCTTTTCGAAGGCTTCGTCGATCGTGCCGACCATGTAGAACGCTTGCTCCGGCAGGTGATCGCACTCGCCGCCAACGATCATCTTGAAGCCGCGGATCGTTTCCTTCAGCGGCACGTACTTGCCCGGCGAGCCCGTGAAGACTTCCGCGACGTGGAACGGCTGCGACAGGAAACGCTGGATCTTGCGAGCGCGGGCGACGGTCAGCTTGTCTTCCGGCGACAGTTCGTCCATACCCAGAATCGCGATGATGTCGCGCAGTTCCTTGTAGCGCTGCAGCGTCTGCTGCACGCCGCGCGTGATCGAGTAGTGCTCTTCACCGATCACGTTCGGGTCGATCTGGCGCGAGGTCGAGTCGAGCGGGTCGACTGCCGGGTAGATACCCAGCGAGGCGATGTCACGCGACAGCACGACGGTTGCGTCCAGGTGGCCGAAGGTCGTAGCCGGCGACGGGTCGGTCAAGTCGTCCGCAGGGACGTACACGGCCTGAACCGACGTAATCGAGCCCTTCTTGGTCGACGTGATGCGCTCTTGCAGCTTGCCCATTTCTTCAGCCAGCGTCGGCTGATAGCCCACTGCCGACGGCATACGGCCGAGCAGTGCCGACACTTCCGTGCCAGCCAGCGTGAAACGGTAGATGTTGTCGACGAAGAACAGCACGTCGAGGCCTTCGTCACGGAAGTGCTCGGCCATCGTCAGACCGGTCAGCGCGACGCGCAGACGGTTGCCCGGCGGCTCGTTCATCTGGCCGTACACCAGCGCGACCTTGTCGAGAACGTTCGAGTCCTTCATTTCGTGGTAGAAGTCGTTGCCCTCGCGGGTACGCTCGCCCACGCCGGCGAACACGGAGAAACCACCGTGTTCCTTGGCGATGTTGTTGATGAGCTCCATCATGTTGACGGTCTTGCCCACGCCAGCACCACCGAACAGACCCACCTTGCCGCCCTTGGCGAACGGGCAGATCAGGTCGATAACCTTGATGCCGGTTTCGAGCAGTTCCGCCGACGGCGACAGCTCGTCGAACGCCGGAGCCTTCTGGTGGATCGAGCGCGTCGTTTCGCTCACGATCGGGCCGGCTTCGTCGATCGGACGGCCGAGCACGTCCATGATGCGGCCGAGGGTCGGCTTGCCGACCGGCACGCGGATGGGGTTGCCCGTGTTCTTGACCACGGTGCCGCGGCGCAGGCCGTCAGCCGAACCCAGACAGATGGTGCGGACAACGCCGTCGCCCAGCTGCTGCTGCACTTCCAGGGTCAGTTCCGACCCTTCGAGAATCAGCGCGTCGTAGATCTTCGGCATGCTCTCGCGCGGGAATTCCACGTCGATCACCGCGCCGATGCACTGTACGATCTTGCCTTCTACCAAAGCAGTTGTACTCATCGATTTTCCTTTAGATACCTGAATTCTTCACTCGCTCACCGGCATACACCGGCGCGGTTTCGCAATCGGTTCGCGCTTGTCGCTTGATCAAACGGCTGCTGCGCCGCCGACGATTTCCGAAAGTTCTTTCGTAATCGCGGCCTGGCGGCTCTTGTTGTACGAGAGCTGCAGTTCGTTGATGACCGTCTTCGCGTTGTCCGACGCCGCCTTCATCGCCACCATACGGGCCGACTGCTCCGAAGCCATGTTTTCCGCCACGGCCTGATAGACCAGGGCTTCGACATAGCGCACCAGCAGCTCGTCCACGACGGTTTGCGCGTCCGGCTCGTAGATGTAGTCCCACGCCGACTTCGGCGTCGTGCCGTCGTCATCCGCCGTGAGACGCTCGGCCGACAGCGGCAGCAGTTGCTCGATCACAGGCTCCTGCTTCATCGTGTTGACGAAGCGCGTGTACGCGAGGTACACGGCGGAAAGCTTGCCTTCCGAGTACTGGTCGAGCTGCACCTTGATCGCGCCGATCAGCTTTTCGAGGTGCGGCGTGTCGCCGAGTTGCACAACGTTCGAGACGACCTTCGCGCGCAGACGGTTCAGGAAACCGAGGCCCTTGCTGCCGATCGCAGTTGCTTCGATCGTCGTGCCGGATGCTTCCAGCTCCTTGAACTTCTGCAGCGTCGCGCGCAGCACGTTGGTGTTCATCCCGCCGCACAGACCCTTGTCGGTCGTGACGAGAATCACGCCTGCGACCTTCGCACCGGTGTTTTCCACCATGAACGGGTGGCGGTACTCGGGGTTCGCACGGCTCATGTGCGCAGCGATGTCGCGGACCTTGTCGGCATACGGGCGGGCGGCGCGCATGCGCTCCTGGGCACGGCGCATTTTCGACGCCGCGACCATTTCCATCGCCTTGGTGATCTTGCGCGTGTTTTGCACGCTCTTGATCTTGCCGCGAATTTCCTTCATTCCAGCCATTGCTTTGCTCCTTTGTCGACCCGGGTCAGCGCTTTCGCACTGACTCGGGTCCCAGTCCGTTTATCGTGTTTGATTCCCGGACGGATCAATATGCGCCGGACTTCTTGAAGTCCTTGAGAGCCGCGTGGAGCGCGTTCTCGTCGTCCTTCGACAGGTCCTTCTTGTCCTCGATGCGCGCGACGAGGTCAGCGTGCTTCGACTTCAGGTATTCGCGCAGGCCCTTTTCGAACGGCAGGACGTCCTTGACGTCGATGTCGTCGAGGTAGCCGTTGTTCGCCGAGAACAGCGCAACAGCCAGTTCCCACACTTGCAGCGGCTGATACTGCGGCTGCTTGAGCAGTTCCGTCACGCGGCGGCCGCGCTCGAGCTGCTTGCGGGTCGCTTCGTCGAGGTCCGATGCGAACTGGGCGAATGCGGCCAGTTCACGGTACTGCGCGAGGTCGGTACGGATACCGCCCGACAGCTTCTTCACGACCTTGGTCTGTGCCGCGCCACCCACACGCGAGACCGAAACGCCGGCGTTGATTGCCGGGCGGATGCCTGCGTTGAAGAGGTCGGTTTCCAGGAAGATCTGGCCGTCGGTAATCGAGATCACGTTCGTCGGAACGAATGCGGTCACGTCGCCGGCTTGCGTTTCGATGATCGGCAGTGCGGTGAGCGAACCCGTTTTGCCCTTCACTTCACCGTTCGTGAACTTCTCGACGTAGTCGGCCGACACGCGCGCGGCGCGCTCGAGCAGACGCGAGTGCAGATAGAACACGTCGCCGGGGTAAGCTTCACGGCCCGGCGGGCGGCGCAGCAGCAGCGAGATCTGACGGTATGCCCAGGCTTGCTTGGTCAAGTCGTCATAGATGATCAGGGCGTCTTGACCGCGGTCGCGGAAGTATTCGCCCATCGTGCAGCCGGCGTACGGCGCGAGGTACTGCAGCGCGGCCGACTCCGAAGCCGAAGCGGCAACGACGATCGTGTATTCGATCGCGCCCGTTTCTTCGAGCTTGCGCAGCACGTTCTGGATCGACGAAGCCTTCTGACCGATGGCGACGTAGATACAGATGAGGTCCTTGCCCTTCTGGTTGATGATCGTGTCGACGGCCACGGCGGTCTTGCCGCACTGGCGGTCGCCGATGATCAGCTCACGCTGGCCACGGCCGATCGGCACCATCGAGTCGATCGACTTCAGACCCGTTTGCACCGGCTGCGACACGCCTTCACGCCAGATCACGCCCGGAGCGATCTTTTCGATCGCGTCGGTCATCTTGGCGTTGACCGGGCCCTTGCCGTCGATCGGGTTGCCGAGCGGGTCGACCACGCGGCCGATCAGTTCGGGGCCAACCGGCACTTCGAGAATGCGGCCCGTCGTCTTGACGATGTCGCCTTCCGAGATGTGCTCGTACTCACCCAGAATCACGGCGCCGACCGAGTCACGCTCGAGGTTCAGCGCGAGGCCGAAGGTGTTGCCCGGGAATTCGAGCATTTCGCCCTGCATCACGTCCGACAGGCCGTGGATACGCACGATACCGTCGGTCACGGAGATCACGGTGCCCTGATTGCGAACGTCTGCGCTCGCTTCAAGGCCCTGGATCCGGCTCTTGATCAGCTCGCTGATCTCAGAGGGATTGAGTTGCATTATTCGCTCCTGATGTTCAATTCTGTTGCGTGCCAGCCGCCGCGCCCGATATTTTTAATCGGGGCGCTCAGGCGGTCAGAGCCACCTGCATGCTGGCGAGCCGCGCGCGGACCGAGGTATCGAGCACTTCGTCGCCGACCGTGACGCGCACGCCGCCGATGAGCGACTTGTCGACCTCGACCGTCGGCTTCAGCTTGCATTTGAACTTGCGTTCGAGACTGGCCACGAGTTCGTCCAGTTGCGTGCCTTCGAGCGGGAACGCGCTGACGATCACTGCGTCAGCAGCGCCTGCCCTGGCGTTCTTGAGCGCTTCGAACTGCGTCTGGATTTCCGGCAGCAGTGCCAGGCGATGATTCTCGATCAGCATCTGCACGAGGTTCTTCACCTCGGCCGATTCCTTGACCGGCGACTTCACCGCCGCGAGCAGCAGCTCGGCGACCTGGGCATGGCTCACCTTCGGGCTCGTCGCGACCGACTGCACCTCGGGCAAGGCCGCAACCTGTGCCAGCTCCGAAACGAGCGTGGACCAGGCAGCGGTGTCACCAGCTTCGGCCACGCCAAACAATGCTTCTGCGTACGGGCGGGCGATGGTTGCAAGTTCGGCCATGATCAGAGCTCGGCTTTCAGTTGATTCAGCAGTTCGGCGTGGGCCGACTGATCGACTTCGCGCTTCAGGATCTGCTCGGCGCCTTGCACGGCGAGGGCGGCGACTTCGGCGCGCAGTGCTTCGCGAGCCTTGACGACCTGCTGGTCGGCGTCGGCCTTCGCCTGGGCGATGATGCGTGCCGCTTCGGCGTGTGCCTGGGCCTTGATTTCTTCTGCGACGGCCAGCGCGCGCTTTTCAGCGTCGGCGATACGGCTTTGACCCTCGTTACGGGCCGTAGCGAGCTCTTCGCCGACGCGCTTGTGCGCCGCTTCGAGTTCCGCCTTGCCCTTTTCCGCAGCGGCGAGGCCGTCTGCGATCTTCTTCGAGCGCTCGTCGAGGGCGTTGATCAACGGCGGCCACACGAACTTCATCGTGAACCACGCGAGGATCAGGAACACGACCATTTGCGCAAACAGGGTTGCGTTGAGATTCACGGTGTTTCCTTAATCGTTGCTATTCCGGGGAATTGAAACGGCAAGGCGCTCATCGGTTGTGAAACTCGATCAGCGCCTCGTCTCCCGTTCCGCCATGCGCCCACTACCCGTTATAGGTCAGGCGCAACCTTCCAGGGAACTTAGCCCGCGAGCTTCGAGAGCAGCGGGTTAGCGAACGCGAACAGCATTGCAACACCAACGCCAATCAGGAACGCCGCATCGATCAGACCAGCCAGCAGGAACATCTTCGTTTGCAGCGGGTTCATCAGCTCAGGCTGACGTGCGCACGCTTCGATGTACTTGCCGCCCATCAGGCCGATACCGATACAGGCGCCGATTGCACCCAGGCCGATGATGATGCCGATACCGATGGCCGTGAAACCCTGGATGTTGGCGATGAAAGCTTGCATGATCACTCCTTATTGAGATTTTCTGGAACTGGGGATTTAAAACTGCAATTCTGGTTTGACGAGCACTTAGTGCTTGTCGTGTGCCTGGCCGATGTACACCAGCGTCAGCATCATGAAAATGAACGCCTGCAGCAGAACGATCAGGATGTGGAAGATCGCCCAGACGCTGCCCGCAATCACGTGGCCGATGAAGCCAAGCACCGTCGTGTCCGCGCCGAAGCTCCACAGACCGCCCAGCAGCGCGATCAGCAGGAACAGCAGCTCGCCTGCATACATGTTGCCGAACAACCGCAGGGCGAGCGAAACCGTCTTGGCGACGAACTCGATGATGTTCAGTGCAAGGTTCGGGATCCACAGGAGCGGATGCGCGCCGAACGGGGCCGAGAGCAGCTCGTGTGCGAAGCCGCCAGGACCCTTGATCTTGAGGTTGTAGTAAATCATCAGCACGAACACGCCGAGCGCGAT
>NZ_JBFRCL010000110.1:0-10155 GCF_040965695.1 Paraburkholderia sp. BR10937 | reverse complement strand
AACCAGGCGCTCATCGCACTGGCACGGCGACGCTGCGACGTCCTGTTTGCCATGCTGCGAGACGGCACCTTTTACGAACCCAAGTCAGCCCCTAGCGCTTGACGAACCACATAGGGGCACCCCCCCCGCCGACGACTGCGTGCGTCGCGTTCTTGTCGTGGATGATTACGGTCCCGGTGCCGAGGCCGTTTCCGCCTCACTCACGGAGGCAGGATACGAGGCTCGATTTGTGCTTGATGGTCTGGCCGCACTGGAAACCGTCAGATCGTGGGTCCCCCTAATCGCGTTGTTGGACATCAACATGCCTGAGATGGACGGGTACGCGGTTGCGCGACGCCTGCGCGCGGAAGATCTGACGCGGCAAACGATCATTGTAGCTTTTACTGCCTTGGACGAACCTACCGCGCGTCGGTCGGGCGTCGGTGCGGGCTTCGATGCATACTGCCAGAAAGGCGCCGCGCCAGGCCCTCTGTTGCGCCTGCTTGAGACGCTCGCTCACTAGACCGGTGTTGTGCTCGACCTTGCAATCGTCGGCCACCGGGTATGTCAGGGAGAACTTCTGACACCTTTGTATAAAACCACGTTGACACCCTGTCAGCGACGTCCCGGCTGCCGTATGCTTAGCCGCGAACAGGAGAGGGCCATGACTCAAAAGGCGCGAGAGCTTTACCGGAGCGCGAACGGTGACCGTTGGTCGCTCGTCCACGAATACGATTCTGGCCGGGTTTTCGTCCGACATGAGCCCAACCTCTCGTCAGGTGGCCGGCCGTCAGACATCTCAATTGGCGACTTCCTTGTTCGAGATGGCGAAGGGCCGGAGCATAGCGAACTTCTGCGCCTGATCGGGACACTGGTGGAGACGCCAGCCGATAACTAGCGCTTACTGAGGACCACTCGCGCGCATCCACTCGAGAGACGCCACCTACGTGACTACCATATGCGCCCGCCTGCGGGCTCGCGCGACGGCGGACGCGTCTCGGAGAGCCCGCGCGCCGGTGATAAACAGCCTTTGGCTGCATTGAGGCGACGACTTGCTTAACGCGCGCCGCGCTCGAATGTCCGTTGCCAAGGCGGAGCCACCGCTCGAATGTTCGTCTGAGTACGTCCGTAACTGGCCGGCTAGCGCCCGACGACAGAGCGCGCCCATCGGATCGGGTGGGTCCTCGATGCAAAAGGCATGACGCGACCCGAGACGGCCATTGCCCACCCTTGAGCGAACGACCGATATAGATCTACATGCGGTCAACGGGTCCTAAAGGTTGCGCAGAAACTCGATCACGGCGGCGTTGACGAGGTCCGGGGCCTCTTGTTGCAGCCAGTGACCCGCTCGCTGAATGATTTGAGAATCTCGCAGGTTGGGCACGAGCTTCCGCATGTCGCCGATGATTTCGTGCATGCCTGGAATCGCCAGCCCGGTGTCGTATTCCCCGACTAGATAAAGGGCGGGAGTTTGGACCGGCAGGCCGTCGAAGGCAGCCTGCAATTCCCAGTTACGGTCGAGATTGCGGTAATAGTTCAGCCCCCCGCGAAACCCCGACGCCTTGTATGCCCGCACAAAAGCGTCGAAGTCGACCTTATCGAGCCATGTGGGTGGCGACGCAGGTTCAGGCAAAGCGCCGAGGAGTCCCGCCTGCCTCGCAACGAGTCCAAATGGATTGGGTGTCTTCTGGTCGCGCAGGCCGGCGTCCCCTGATGCCCAGAAATAAAGCTTACGCAGTGTAGCGGCAACGTCGAGCTCGAGTTCGCTCTCGGCTTGCCCCGGTTGAGAGAAGTAATGTGTGTAAAACCACGCCTGTTCAGTTTGCGGAAATATCCGACTCGGCGAGATTGGGGCTCGGCCCATCATGGGAACCCCGAGCGCCACGACAGCGCGAAAGCGGTCAGGGCGCAACAGCGCGGCCTGCCACGCAATGGTTGCGCCCCAGTCATTTCCCATCACGACAGCATTTGTCTCTCCGAGCGCGTCCATGATGCCCACCAGGTCACCGACGATGTCGAGCGTCGTATACCGCCCTGGTTCAATCGGACAATCGCTGAGTCCGAAGCCCCGCAGGTCTGGTGCGACCGCGCGAAAGCCAGCATTCGATAAGCCCATCAATTGGTGTCGCCACGCGTACGACGTCTCAGGAAACCCATGAAGAAGCAGGACTAGCGGCCCCGCTCCCTGGGCGGCGACGCTCAGGCGGACGCCATTGGTTTCGATAAAGGACTGAGTAAATGCGTACACGATCGCGCTCCGATGGTTGCGGTAAGTCACGCGAAATCGTAACATCAAATGTCACGAATAACTTGCTTCAAGAAACATGCAACGAGATACACGGCTTGCCAGGCTTCTTCACGTACTCATACACATGGACCTGCGCGGCGGCACAACCACCTCCGAGACGATCGCGCAAATGCTGCACACCCAGCCGTCGCTGGTTCGACGCACTATGGCCGCGCTGCGTGCGGCCGGTTATGTAGAGTCGATCGTTGGACCGGGGGGAGGCTGGGCTCTGCGTCGTGAACTCGGCGATCTCACCGTGCGTGACATATATGCTGCAATCGCACCTAGGAGCGCATTCGCGATCGGTACGGCGGATGACAATCCGGCTTGCCCGGTGGAGTCAGCAGTCAACCGGTTCCTCGACGATGCACTGAGTTCTGCAGAGGACGAATTGCTCCGGCGTTTCGCGCAGATGCGTCTTTCCGTCATAGCGCGGTACGTGAAGGTGCCGAAGCCCTAAGGAGCGTCCACTTCTGGCGCAATGGCAGTCGTCTGTCTACAGGCCGCGTACGTTTAGGTTTATTCGACGCCTGCCGACATGCGCACAGGCATGCACGTTCCTGCCGCCCATGGCAGGCGTCGAATAAACCTAAACGGCTAGCGCCTTACGTAGCATCTGAGAACGGCCACTCACGGCGGCATGAACCCGTCGACATCGCCGCAAAAGTGTGCGCCCCAATCGCTAACAGGTATTAGCGATATAGCTGCGTTTTGCTGCGAAACTGTGTCCGTGCAGATCAGGCCTCGAAAGATTCCGGGCTCGCAGCGGCGATGCGAAGTGTCGAATTTAATGCGGACTGAGGCGAAGTGACGCTTTTATGGCGTTCGGAGTGGAAACAAAACTGTCACCTCGGTGGCGCAAAACGCCGCGGTGTCGGGGTCTTTGTAGTGACGTTTTTATCGCGTCCTACGTTGGCGACGCGCGCGAAGAAACCCGAATTGGCGATCAGCAGATCCTGTCTCGCGAGCACGAGCGCGAGCCCCTTGAGCCCGAGCAGCGCCGCAAGCGTGACGATGAACGGCGCCATGCGCGCGCGGGCGATCAGCACGCCGTTCACCAGCCCGACGACGAAACCCGCCGCCACGGGCGCGAGCCGCGGCGCCCCATCCATAGGGCGCGGCATAGGCGGCCAGCACCGTGCCGAGTCCGACCATCGACCCGACCGAGAGATCGAAGCCGAACAGACGCGGAAAGATGCCTTCCGCGCGGCGGTCTTCGGACAGGAAGGCGAGACCGCGTCCGATCGAGCGCGCCGGGTTTGCATGCGCGAGCGCTCGGCCCGCGATATCGACCGCGCCGCCATCGGCCTTCTGCGCGCCGAAGATCGTCTTGAACGTTTCCGTGCGGCCCGAGCCGAGCAGGCCGACCAGGCCGACGATCTCACTGCGGGCCACGCGCAGCGACACGTCGCGCACGCGGTTGCCCCACTGCAAATGGTCGACGGCGAGCGCAGGCGTGGCGTCGGCATCGGCGCTGCCCGAGCGCTCGGCCCACGCGTGCTCGCCCGCCCTATCGCGGCCCAGCATGGCCGCGTTCAATGCCGCGCGCGGCAGTTCTGCAGGCGTACCCGTACGGACCACGGCGCCGTCGCGCATCACCGTGAAGCGATCGCACAGCCGGTAGCATTCGGAAAGCCGGTGGCTCACGAACAGCAGCGCAATGCCCTCGGCGCGCAGGCGATCGACGACTTCGAACAGCACCTCCACCTCCGCGCCGCTCAGGGCGGAAGTCGGCTCGTCGAGGATCAGCACGCGCGCGCCCAGCGAAACGCCGCGCGCAATTGCCACCATCTGCTGCGCGCCGATCCCGAGCGAACCCAGACGCGCGGCCGGATCGACCGCGAGCCGGTAGCGCTGCACGATGTCGGCGGCGCGCTCGAGCATGCGCTTCCTGTCGATCAGGATGCCGAAGCGTTTCGGTTCGTGACACAGAAAGGTGTTGTCGGCTACGCTGCGCTCCGGGATCAGGTTGATTTCCTGATACACGGCGCACACGCCCGCGCCCTGCGCCGCGCGCGGACTGTCGAACGCGACGTCCGCGCCGTCGAGCGTGAGCGCGCCCGAGTCGGGCTGATGAAAGCCGGTGAGGACCTTGATCAGCGTGGACTTGCCCGCGCCGTTCTCACCCACGAGGCCGTGCACCTCGCCCGCGCGCAGCGTGAGCGAAACGTCGCGCAGCGCGCGCACCACACCGAAGGTCTTCGACACACCGTGCGTTTCGAGCACGGTGTCCGCCAGGCCTGCCGTACTTCTGCGCGGAGCCCGTCAGCAACACGACGGACTGGCGCAATCTGCGTCACGAAGGAACCGTGCAGCGCGTCGACGTGGGCGGCACCATGCTCGCGCCCGGCGAAGCGCTCGAAGCCCAGCTTGCCTGGCAACCCGAGCGGACCTGAAGCGGCCCGTCGCTTACATGCCCGCGCCGCTTTGCCCACCCGAGCGCACGCCCGCCAACGGCGCGCCGTAGCCGCCCGCCTCGGCGTTGTTCGGGTGACCGTTCGCGAGTTGCCCGCGCGGATCGGTAGGGCCGACCGGCATCTCGCCGGCCTGGCGATTGCCATGGGTCGGGTATTCGCTACCGGGCTGGGCGCCCGGCATGAGCGCGAGGCTATTTTGCGGCGTCCGCAGGTCGTCATTCGGTGCGAGCTGGGCAAACGCCTGGCCGGACGCACCTGCCAGCATCGCGCCTGCCATGAGGCACGGCATGGCCGCGTGGGCGAAGAAAGGCTTCATCTGGCACTCCTTGTCGCGCAACGCGACACGCTTGAGCACGCGAGTGCGCGCCGTGCTGCTTTCAGGCTAGCAGACGGCCGCCTGCCGCGCCCGCTGATGATCTCCAGCAAACGCCGCGCTGCGGTTACTATTCCAGCTTGTAAGGCAAACCAGAAAAAGCGGCTCGCCACGGCGGGCCGAAACAACGACAACCTCGGTCGACAGGAGACAAAACCATGGACCAGCCGCGTGCCGTCGACGTCCAGACCTTCATCAACGAACATCCGTTTTCGCCGTTCCAGTGGCTCATCTTCGCGATGTGCTTCGTCATCGTCCTGCTCGACGGTTTCGACACCGCCGCGATCGGCTTCATCGCGCCTTCGCTGCTCGGCGAATGGGGCATCCCCAAGCCCGCGCTCGCGCCCGTGCTGAGTGCGGCGCTCTTCGGCCTCGCTTGCGGCGCGCTCGTGTCAGGGCCGCTCTCCGACCGCGTCGGGCGCCGCTCCATGCTGGTCGGCTCGGTGCTGCTGTTCGGCGTGACCTGCCTCGTTTCGGCGTTCTCCACCAGCATCGGCGAGCTCACGTGGCTGCGCTTCATTACGGGCGTGGGTCTCGGCGCCGCCATGCCGAACGCGGTCACGATGATGGGCGAGTTCTGCCCCGACCGGAACCGCGCCACCGTGATCAACCTGATGTTCTGCGGCTTTCCGCTCGGCGCGGCCTGCGGCGGCTTTCTCGCGGCGTGGATGATTCCGCATTTCGGCTGGCGCAGTGTGCTCATGCTCGGCGGCGTGACGCCGCTCGTGCTCGCCGTGCCGCTCTTTCTGCGCATGCCGGAATCGGTGCGCTATATGGTGGCGAACCAGCGGCCCGTCGAGCGGATTCGCGCCGCGCTCGCCCGCATCTCGCCCGACGCCGCCAAGGCGCAGGTGTTCACGATGACGGAGCACGCTCCGCAGACGCAAGGCAAGGGCCTCGGCGTCGTGCTTTCTCCGATGTACCTCGTCGGCTCGGTGATGCTGTGGGTCGCGTATTTCATGGGGCTCGTGATCTTCTATGCGTCGATCAACTGGATGCCGCTCCTGCTCAAGGACTCCGGCCTCACGGCCTCGAGCGCCACGCTGATTTCGGCGCTCTTCCCGCTCGGCGGCGTGGGCGCGGTGCTGAGCGGCATGCTCATGGACCGCTTCAACGCGAACCGCATCATCGCCGCGTGCTACGTGCTCACCGCGCTTTCGGTGTGGCTCATCGGCCAGGCGGCCGGCAACGTGGCCCTGCTCGTGCTCGTGGTGTTCGTGGCCGGCGTGCTGATGAACACGGCGCAATCGTCGATGCCCGCGCTCGCCGCCGCGTTCTATCCCACCCAGGGACGCGGCACCGGCGTGGCCTGGATGCTCGGCATCGGGCGCTTCGGCGGCATTGCGGGCTCGTTCCTCGTCGCCGAACTCGCGCGCCGGCACTTCACGTTTGCAGGCATCTTCGCGACGGTCGCCGTCGCCGGTCTCATTGCCGGCGCGGCGCTGCTCATCAAGCAGGCCGCGCGGCCGCAGGCGAGCGGATCGTCGGCGGCAAAGACGGAGTCGTTCGGGCACTGAGGCCCGCGGGAGTGTCGAGGATTGCGCCGTGCCGCAGGCTGCAGGGCGGCGCAATCCGCTGAGCGATCAGCCGCCGAGCGCGCCAAGATTGAGCGTGTGCGAATGGCCGATCCACACGGCGGCGTCGCGATGATCGCGCAGGGCATCGGCGGTGTTTGGATGCACGAACACGTCGAGTGCGCCGTGATTGAGCGTGAGCCATTCGACGACCGTCGTGAAATGCTCTCGCGTAATGGCGAGCTGATACGACCACATCGGATGCGGCCCGACCGGGCGCTCGTGAAAGCGCCCGATCTGCACGATCTCGCCGAAGCGGACATCGATCGCCTCGCGCAAGGTCAATGCGGCGTCGCGCGTCGCCGCGTCGAAATAGACGTGGGCGTGCCAGCTCGTGATGTCGGCGGGATCGAGGTAGTTCATGGCGGAAGCAGGCATGCGGTAAAGGTTCGAGCCGACATTGTCCATCGAATGCCCGCACCGCGCAGGCGAACGCACCACGCCAGGTTTCAGTGCGCGCCGTTCGAATACGTGTCGCCCACCATCAGCCGCACGATCTCGTCGCCGTCTGTGTCGACCACGCGCCGCTCGCCCGCCACTTCGCCGCGCCGCAGCACGACGATGCGCTCCGCGACGGCGAAAATATCGTGCAGGTTGTGCGAGATGAGAATCACGGCCACGCCCTGCGCCTTGAGCCCGCGGATCAACTCCATTACCTTGCGTTGCTCGGGCACGCCGAGCGCCGCGGTGGGCTCGTCCATGATGAGCACGCGCGCGTTCCAGTAAATCGCGCGGCCTATCGCAATGGCCTGGCGCTGGCCGCCGGAGAGCATTTTCACGGGGCCCGTGAGCTTGCGCGGTGGAATCACGATATCGAGCCGCTCGAGCACTTCGCGCGCCACCCGCGCCATGTGCGGCCGGTCGATCACCTGGAAGCCGAACAGCCGTCGCACGGGTTCGCGGCCGAGGAAGATGTTGCTGCCCACGTCGAGATTGTCGGCGAGCGCGAGATCCTGATAGATGGTTTCGATGCCCTGCGAGCGCGCATCCTGCGGATCGCGCAGCTGGAGCGGACGCCCCTCGAAATGCAGATCGCCCGCATCGGCGCGATACACGCCCGAAAGGATCTTGATGAGGGTGGACTTGCCCGCGCCGTTGTCGCCCGCGAGCGCAAGCACTTCGCCCGGCATCAGCCGCAACGACACGCGCTTGAGCGCCTCCACGCCGCCAAAGCGGATCGAGACGTCGCGCGCCTCCAGAATCGGCGTGCCGCTCGCGCCATTCATTGCGCGCCTCCGAGCCGATCCTTGTACTGGTCGATCAGCACCGAGAGAATGATGACGATGCCGACCACGATGAATTGCCAGAACGCGTTGACGTCGATGAACACGAGCCCGAATTCGATCACGGCGATGATGAGCGCGCCGATCAGCGTGCCGATGACGTTGCCGGTGCCGCCAAAGAGACTCGCGCCGCCGATCACGACCGCCGCGATCGAATCGAGCAGCATCGGTTCGCCCGCATTGGCCGCGCCCGCGGCGAAGCGCGCCGTGTAGACGATGCCGCCCACGGCCGCGAACGCCGCCGCGATCAGATAGATCGCGAACAGATGACGGCGTACGTTGATGCCCGCACGCACCGCCGACTGTGGATTGCCGCCTATCGCATAGGTGTACTGACCGAAGCGCGTTTGCGAGAGCACGAAGTGCATGATGACGAGCAGCACGGCCGTGAGGATCACGGGCGTCCAGCCGCCACCGAGCCACGCGAGCCCGGGATTGTTGACGGAGACCGTCATGCCGCTGCCCGCGGCGAGAAAGCCCACGCCGCGCGCAACGCCATACATGCCGAGCGTGCCGATGAAAGCGGGCACGCCCAGGCGCGCGATCAATACGCCGTTCACGAAGCCTGGGATCAGGCACACGAGCACCGTGAGCGGAATCGACAGCAGCAGGATCCACGGCGATGCGCCGCCGGGAATCGTGAACTGCGCGACGCACACCGCCGCGAGCCCCATCACGAATCCCACCGAAAGATCGATGCCCGCGGTGATGATCACGAAGGTCTGACCGATGGCCAACAGCAGCGGCGCGCTCGCCGCGAGCCCGATCGACTGCAGGTTGTACGCGTTGAACACGAACGACCGATGCGCCGAGATGCGCGCCCACGCCTCGAAAAAGACGAGCAGCGTGCCGAGGAAGAGCCACGGCCAGACCTTGCTGACGAGCGCGAGCCTGTCGAGTCGTTTGTCGTTCATGTGGCTCTGTGCGCGTGGCTTAGTTCGAATAGATGTACTGCTTCATCTCCGGCTTGTCGATGTTCGACTTGTCCAGCACCACGAAGCCCGTGCCCTTGTAGGTGGGAATCTTCTTGCCGTGGATGGCGTCGGCGGCGAACTTCACGGCGTCATAGCCCATCTCGTCGGGAAGCTGCGCGATGGCGATATCGACGAGGCCGCTGCGGATCTGCTCGTCGATGCCCGGCACGGCGTCGAACACGACGACCTTCACCACGCCCTGCTTGCCCGCGTTCTTCACGCCTTGCGCTGCGCCTGCGCCCGAAAACGTGTTGGCGCCGAAGACGCCCGCCAGGTCGGGATTGCGCGCAAGCACCGCCGCCACGTGCGAGGCGGCGCGATTGGCGTCGTCCTCGTTGTACTGCGTCTCCAGCACCTTGATGTTGGGGTGCTTCTTCATCTCTTCCATGAAACCTTGTGCGCGCGCGTCGGTACTGGAGATGCCGGGCTTGTTGTTCTCGCAATAGACGGTGCCCTTGTCGCCGATCGCCTTGGCGAGCGCGCGCGCCGCCACGTGGCCGCCTTCCAGGTTGTCCGAAGCGACATAGGAGAGCGGGAAGTCGGCGTCGCCCTTGCCAGTTTGATAATGGCCGTCGCCGATATAGGTGTCGACGGTGATGACCTTGATGCCGGCGTCGGCGGCTTCCTTGAGCGGGCCGATGAGCTGCTGCTTGTCGACGGGCGAGACGAGCAGCACGTCGGGATGCTTGGCGATGAACGCCTTGAGGATCGGCACCTGTTCCGTGGTGTTCCAGGCCTTCGGAACCTGGAACAGCAACTGGATGTTTTCTTCCTTCGCCGCGCGCTCGGCGCCGCGATGCATCGTGAAGTAGAAGGGATCGGTGACGCCGGGCAACAGCGCGACGACGGGATGCGCCGCATCCGCGTGCGCCACGCCGGGCAGCACGCCGGCGGCGATCGTGGAAAGAGCCATCAGACAGCCAAGAGCGATGCGCAACATGTTTGTCTTCCTCCAGGTGAGTCCGACGCACGGCGCCCATTCTTCCCGAGGCGACCACGCCCGGCAGCAGTGGCTCAGTATACTGACGCGCACTGCTGCGGGGCCTGGTGTTTTCCTGCACTCGTTCTGCTCTTTATGCGCTTCAGATGCAGACGTCCCGATTGGTGGGACGACTGACTATTTCATTGCAGGAACAACCGATACGCCGGGTTGCTCGTCTCTTCCCAGTGCGGATAACCGAGCGTGGCGAGGAAGCGGCGGAACTCCGCGTCTTCGGCCGCGGGCACCTGGATGCCCACCAGAATCGAACTGTAGTCGGCGCCCTGGT
>NZ_JBFRCL010000109.1:0-12605 GCF_040965695.1 Paraburkholderia sp. BR10937 | reverse complement strand
CGAACAGGAAATCGGAGAACTCAGCCAGAAGTCGGGAAGACGCCGGTATTTGAGTTCATATCGTTGATTTATCAGGAAGTTATGGTGTGAAGTTTACAGGTCCTATGCCTCGTATACAAGCACTTTCGGGGCTTAAGTTGAGAGCATTGCTGTGCGGGGCGGCACCTGCATACCGACGCGAAAACAAGAAAAGGCCAAAAGCGCCAAGCCCCCCTCCGCGATAGCATCAAAAACCACAACGAAGCAAACCCAAACACCAAAGAAATACAAATCAGAATTCGTTAGTTTGTCGCGAATGGAACCCTGACTAAACTCCACATCCATCTTGTTATGACAAGCCAACCATGCCCCGAACGAATCTGGTGGCGCTTTCCCCCCAGCCGCTCTACGTCCAGATCAAGGACACACTGCGCGAACGCATCCTGAACGGCACTTATGCGCCGCACAGCCAGATGCCCTCCGAACACGAGCTATGCGCCCTGTTCGGCGTCAGCCGCATCACCGTGCGCCAGGCGCTAGGCGATCTGCAAAAGGAAGGCCTGGTCTTCCGGCTGCACGGCAAGGGCACGTTCGTCTCCAGGCCCAAGGCATTCCAGAACGTGACCTCGCTGCAAGGCTTCGCAGAAGCGATGTCGTCGATGGGCTACGAGATCGTCAACCAGCTGCGCAGCTTCAGGATCGTCAAAGCCGATCGACACGTCGCGCAACGGCTCAATCTCCCGGAAGGCGCGCCGGTCGCGGAAATCCACCGTGTGCGCATGCTCAACCGCGAACCGGTGTCGCTAGAACTCACGTGGGTGCCCGAAGCGCTCGGCAAGCGGCTCGCCAACGCCGACCTCGCTACGCGCGACATCTTCCTGATTCTCGAGAACGACTGCGGCGTGCCGCTCGGTCATGCCGATGTGTCGATCGACGCGATTCTCGCCGACGACGACATCGCCCGCGCCCTGCGCGTGGAAGACGGCAGCCCGGTGCTTCGGATCGAACGCCTGACGCACGACGCATCCGGCAATCCCATCGACTACGAATACCTCTATTTCCGCGGCGACGCCTTCCAGTACCGACTGCGCGTCGACCGCCAGAAAACCCGTGCAAGGGGAAGGAAAGCGCAATGAATACCGAAGTGCTCGAATACGACATCGTGGTCGTCGGCGGCGGCACGGCCGGCCCAATGGCGGCAATCAAGGCCAAGGAACGCAACCCGGCGCTCAAGGTGCTGCTGCTCGAAAAAGCCAACGTCAAGCGCAGCGGCGCGATCTCGATGGGCATGGACGGCCTGAACAACGCCATCATTCCCGGCCACGCCACGCCCGAGCAGTACACCCGCGAGATCACTGTCGCCAACGACGGCATCGTCGACCAGGAGGCCGTCTATGCGTATGCGCGCCACAGTTTCACGACCATCGAACAGCTCGACCGCTGGGGCGTGAAGTTCGAGAAGGACGGCAACGGCGACTACGCCGTGAAGAAGGTCCATCACATGGGCGCCTACGTGCTGCCCATGCCCGAAGGACACGACGTGAAAAAGATCCTCTACCGGCAGCTCAAACGCGCGCGCATCGAGATCACGAACCGCATCGTCGCCACGCGGCTCATGACCGACTCTCAGGGCCGCGTCAGCGGCGTGCTCGGCTTCGACTGCCGCACCGCGCAGTTCCACGTGGTGCGCGCCAAAGCCGTGATCCTGTGCTGCGGCGCGGCCGGGCGCCTCGGCCTGCCCTCCTCCGGCTACCTGATGGGCACTTACGAGAATCCGACCAATGCGGGCGACGGCTACGCCATGGCGTACCACGCGGGCGCCGCCCTCGCGAACCTGGAATGCTTTCAAATCAACCCACTTATTAAGGACTACAACGGACCGGCATGTGCGTATGTCACCGGTCCGCTGGGCGGCTTCACCGCGAACGGCAAGGGCGAACGCTTCATCGAATGCGATTACTGGAGCGGCCAGATGATGTGGGAGTTCTACCAGGAACTGCAGAGCGGCAATGGTCCCGTGTTCCTGAAGCTCGATCATCTTGCCGAGGAAACGATCCAGACCATCGAGCAGATCCTGCACACCAACGAACGTCCGAGCCGCGGACGGTTCCACGCGGGACGCGGTACGGACTACCGTCAGCAGATGGTCGAGATGCATATCTCCGAGATCGGCTTTTGCAGCGGGCATAGCGCGTCGGGTGTCTACGTGAATTCGCGCGCGGAGACGACCGTGCCCGGCCTCTATGCAGCAGGCGACATGGCGGCCGTGCCGCACAACTACATGCTGGGCGCGTTCACCTACGGCTGGTTCGCGGGCGCCAACGCGGCCGAATACGTGGAAGGCCGCGAGCACGCGCGCCTCGACGAAAACCAGATCGCCGCCGAACGCGCGCGCATCTACGCGCCGCTCGAGCGCGAAAACGGACTCGCGCCGGCCCAGGTCGAATACAAGCTGCGCCGCATGGTGAACGACTATCTTCAGCCGCCCAAGGTCACGCGCAAGATGGAGATCGGCCTGCAACGCTTCGACGAGATCGCCGAAGACATCGAGTCGATCAAGGCCAACAATGCGCACGAGTTGATGCGCGCCGCCGAGGTGCGCGCCATTCGCGACTGCGCGGAAATGGCGGCGCGCGCCTCGCTGTTTCGCACCGAAAGCCGCTGGGGTCTGTATCACCACCGGGTCGATTACCCGCAGCGCAACGACGCCGAATGGTTCTGCCACACGCATCTGCGTAAGGACGCATCCGGCAGGATGACGAGCGAAAAGCGCGCGGTCGAGCCGTACATCGTCCCGCTCGCGCAAGCGGATCGAGGCGCCTACGATCAGCTGCGCATTCGCGAATCCGCGGAACTCGCCACCGAACACTGAGGAATTCGAATATGTCCTATACGCCGCACGAAATCTTCCAGCGCAGCAGTGCGCCCGTCACGATCGACGAAAACCGCTGCATCGCAGACAAGGGCTGCACGGTCTGCGTGGACGTGTGCCCGCTCGACCTGCTCGCGATCGACGTGAGCAAGGGTAAGGCCTATATGCAATTCGACGAATGCTGGTATTGCATGCCCTGCGAACGCGACTGCCCGACCGGCGCCGTCAAGGTAGACATTCCGTACCTGTTGCGCTAACCGCTGCCACCCCACGACGGTTCCCGAATCGCCTGCCAAACAAACCATGAAAACACGCCAACGGATTCTTCGCTTTCTCGCCGCCCAGCTGCTGTTGAGCGCGGCGATCACCGTACACGCTGAGACGATTCGCGTAGCGATCGGCACCCAGGACACCACCATCAACTGCGCGACGGGCGGCCTCCTGATCCGCGAACTGCATTTGCTCGACAAGTATCTGCCGCACACCGGCAAATACGCGAACGTCACCTACGACGTGCAGTGGAAAGACTTCACTTCCGGCGCGCCGCTCACGAACGAAATGGTGGCCGGCAAGCTCGACTTCGGCGCCATGGCCGATTTCCCGGGCTCGCTCAATGGCGCGGCGTTCCAGAAGGCGGGCCGAAAGAGCCTCTTCATCACCGTGCTCGAAGGCAGCACCGAGGGCAGTGGCAACGGCATCGTCGTGCCCGTCAACTCGACGCTGCATTCGATCGCCGACCTCAAGGGCAAAACGATCTCGGTGCCGTTCGCCTCGACGTCGCATGGCATGCTGCTGCGTGCGATCAAGGCGCAAGGCTGGAACCCCGATACCGACGTGAACATCATCACGCAAGCGCCGGAAGTGGCCGGCAGTGCCCTCAAGGCGGGCAAGATCGACGCCCACGCCGACTTCGTGCCGTTCGCCGACCTGTTCCCGTATCGCGGCATCGCTCGCAAGATCTACGACGGCGCGCAAAGCCATGCGCCCACCTTTCACGGCGCGCTCGTCGATGCCGCCTACGCACAGAAGTACCCCGAAGTGGTGGTCGCGTATCTGCGCGCGGCGATCGAGGCGAATCGCCTGATCGCAGAAGATCCCGAAAAATATAGCCTGCTGATCGAGAAGGTGACGGGCATCGAGGCGCCCGTCGACTACCTCTATCATGGCCCGCTCGGCCTGCAAACGCGCGATCTCACCTGGAAGCCGGAGTACCGCCAGGCGGTGGGGACCGCCATCGACACGCTGAAGCTGCTCAAGAAGACGGATGTCAATCTCGATGCGAACACGTTCATCGACGACCGCTACATCCGCGAGGCGTTCAAGGAGTCGGGGCTCGACTATGACGCCGCGCTCAAGAACTACGCGCGGCAACCGCTCGCCGCAAACGACGCGCAGACCGGCAAGCCCATTCGCGATTTCCTCGCAGTCACGCAGGTGTGGGTCGCCAACGAGGCGCACGCGCGCAACTATGCGAACGCGGCAGAAGGATTCGCTGCGCTCGCGAAATTCGAACAGTCCGGCAGCAAGGTGCGCGCCGTGTACGTGCAGGACCACGACAGCGGCCAGAAGCTTTTCGCTTCCGACGCCTGGTACGTACGCGACGCGCATGGCGGCGTCACCGCCTTCCTGCAGAAAGCGGGCGCCGATGTCTATGCACAGCACACGGCAGGCATCGTCGTCGACTATGCCGCCGCAAAAACGGGCGCCCAGCAGGCCATCGCTTCGCGCTAGCGCGTCGTGCCCTGTCCGCCCGCTCACTTGCTATTCATGAGGAGTCCGCATGTCTGCCACGCTTGACCTCGCAGCCCGGCAACGCCCGGCCGTCCAGGAACCGGCACTGACTGCAGCCGCGGCGCGCCGCGCACCGATGCGCCGCCGCGCATGGCGCGCCGGCTCGATCGTGCTGTTCGTGGCCACCTGGCAGCTGGCCGTTCATTACCGGCTCTCGCTTGGCATCATCACATTCGCGAACGTCCCTTCGCCCGCCGACGCCATTCCCGCGCTATGGGTGCTGCTCCATTCGCCCAAGTTGCCGATGCACCTCGCCGCGAGCCCGACACGCGTGCTGGCCGGCTTCTGCGCGGCGGCCCTGGTCGGCGTCGGACTCGGACTCGCGATCGGCCGCTATCGCGCGCTCGAAGATGTGCTGCTGCCGCCGCTCGAGGTGCTGAGGCCAATCCCGGCGGTCGCGTGGATTCCACTCGCGATCCTGATGTTTCCCTCTTCGGAACTGAGCATGATGTTCATCACGTTCATCGGTGCGCTGTTCCCGATCCTCCTGAACACGATCCATGGCGTGGAAGCCGTCGACCCCCGCCTCGTCGCCACCGCGCGCGGGCTCGGCACCGGCTCGCTGTCGCTCTACACGGAAGTGGTGTTGCCGGGCGCCGCGCCTGCGATCTTCACGGGTCTTTCCATCGGCATGGGCACCGCCTGGTTCTGCCTCGTGACCGCGGAAATGATCGCCGGGCAGTACGGCATCGGCTATTTCACCTGGGAATCCTATACGCTGCAGAACTACGCGGATATCGTCGTCGGCATGGCGCTGATCGGCGTGCTCGGCATGGGCAGCAGCCTCCTCGTCAAACGCATCGGCGCGGCGCTGACGCCGTGGTACCGCTTGCGGGGAGCACGCCAGTGAACACGCCTGCCGCCATCCAGCCGGAAGCCCGCACAAGGGCGCCGGTGTCCCGCGCGCCCGGGCGCATCGACGTGCGTTCGCTGACCGTGGAGGTCGGGCCGCCGCACGCGCGCTTCGCCGCGCTCGACTCACTCGACATCGATATCGCACCCGGCGAGTTCGTGTGCGTGCTCGGGCCGTCCGGCTGCGGAAAGTCCACGCTGCTCGGCGCCATTGCGGGACACGTCCCGGCCACGCAGGGCGAAGTCGCCGTGGACGGTCTCGCAGTCGAGCGCCCGCATCCCGAGCGCGGCCTCGTGTTCCAGCAGCACACGCTGTTCCCCTGGAAGCGTGTGATCGACAACGTGGCCTTCGGCCTGAAGATGAAGGGCGTCGGCGCGAACGAGCGTCGCCGCGAAGCGGCCGACCTGCTCGCGCTGGTCGGCCTCGCGGGATTCGAGTCGCACTACCCCGCGCAGTTGTCGGGTGGCATGCAGCAGCGTGTGGAAATCGCACGCGTGCTGATCAACCGCCCGCGCATTCTGCTAATGGACGAGCCCTTCGGCGCACTCGACGCCCAAACGCGCCGCATGATGCAAACGCTGTTGCTCGACATCTGGACGCAGATCCGCACGACCGTCGTGTTCGTCACGCATGACATCGACGAAGCACTGTTTCTCGGCGACCGCATCCTGATGCTCTCGCAACGACCCGCGCGCCTCATTGCCGATATCGCGGTGCCGCTCGCGCGGCCGCGCAGCGACGAGAGCACGACCGAAGCCGGCTTCATCGACATCAAGCGCCGCTGCCTCGCGTTGCTGCGCGAAGCGGCGTAGCCCCGCAGGCGCCCACCAGACAACTGCCCTTCCCCCATGACCGTTTCCGCTCCCATCTTGCCGAACCCGCCGCACCCGAGCGCCGAAGCGAGCGCCCTGCTCGCGCGCCTCGCCGACGTCGATCCCGCCGTGCGCCGCATCGCGCTCTTCGAACTCGCCGATCTCGAAGACGAAATGCTGCTGCCCGCTTTCGTGGCCACGCTACGCGACGATCCCGCTCCAGACGTCCGGCGCGAAGCCGCCGCCGTGCTGGCCGCGTGGGAAGACGACGACGTCGTCGAAGCGCTCTGCGCCGCGCTGCTCGACACCGACGACGACGTGCGCGAAGCTGCGGCGCAAAGTCTTTCGGAATTGAAAGCCCAGTCGTCGGGCCACGTGCTGCGCCGGTGGGCCGCGCGGCCCGAACCGTTCGTGCGCCGCGCGGCGCTGCGCGGCCTGCGCGAACTCCGCTTTGCGGATGCCTTCGAGCCCGCCCTGGATGCGCTTGCGGACACTGAGGCCGACGTGCGGCTCGAGGCCGTCGCCGTGCTCGGCTGGCTGAAGGAGGAACGCGCGCTGGAGGCGCTCGCCGCGCTCGGCGCCGGCGACGCGCACCCCGACGTCCGCCGCGCCGCCGTTGGCGCGCTCGGCTTCGCATCGCCGGACGATCAGGCCACGCTCGACGCGCTGCTCACGGCGTTGCGCGACGACGCCTGGCAAGTGCGCGAAGAAGCCGCGACGACGCTTGGCAAGCTGCGTGCCGCGACGGCGCTCGCACCGCTTGTCGAAGCGCTCGGTGACGCCTACTGGCAGGTCCGGCTGCGCGCGGCTCGCGCGCTCGGACAGTTACGCGATGCGCAAGCGGCCGCCGCCGTCGCCACGCTGCTCGCGCATTCGATCAGCAATCTGCGCAAGGAAGCGGCGCTCACGCTCGGCGAACTGGGCGCGCGCGAGTCATTGCCGGCGCTGCAAAGCGCGCTGCAGGACCGCGATCCCGAGGTGCGCAAGGCCGTGCGCATCGCGATCGGCCAGATCGAGGGTGCAGCGCCATGAACACGCCGCTCGAGGTCCGCAACGACGCCGCCGCGCGAGCGCTCATGCTCCGCTGGCCGGCGGGCGAGACACAACGTGTGGACCACGCCCGGCTGCGCGCGGCCTGCCCGTGCGCAGCCTGCCGGCGCATGCGGCTCGGCGGCGCCGCGCCCGCGGCCGCAGCGGGCGTGACGTTGATCGGCATCGAGCCGATGGGCTACGGCGTGCAGCTCGCGTTCAGCGATGGCCATGCACGCGGCATCTATCCCTGGCCCTACCTCGAGCAACTTGGGCGCGGCGAGGACCGTTAGCTCGCGCCCCGGACCTTGCAGCCACCCTGCGCGCTTCAATCTTCGATTAAAGAACGCTCGCGGCGCGCCGATATGCATGCCAAGCCATGCTCGTTTGACCGGCGACCCATCCGTTGACAGAGAATCGAAGAAAAAGATGCGAACCAGAATAACCCGCCTGCTCGTCGGCACTTCCCTCACATCCGCTGCGCTGTTGTCAGGATGCGTCCAGTTCGTGCCGGTCAAGGATATGGCCAACGACAAGCCCGGCTATCTCGCGGCGCACTTTGGCGTGGACTCGTTGCCCGCGAGCGTTCGCGAAAAGATGCCGGCAGCGGGCACGCACGTGCTGCCCTTCAAGGTCCTGACGGTGCTCGGCAAGGTAACGGGCCATGTTGGCACGGCGGGAATCGAGCGAGACTTCAAAACCGTGCTGATCAACGCGCAAGACACGGGCATGGTCCAGCAGGTGTATGAAAGCTCGGCGAATGGTGTGCCCGCCGCCGCAACGTTCAGCCTCTCTTACCTCAACATTTACAGCCTGAAAGAGGAAACGGCGAACTACGCTCAGACGGCGGCGTTCATTCCCTTCGTCGCGCACGACGCCGACAACAGCCAGTTCGCGTTCAAGGCGCCGCAAGAGGACGAAACCTATACCACGACGTTCAAGTTCGGCACGACGGTCCAGATCGTCAACTTCCGGGCACTCACGTGGACCTGCCATACGAGCCGCTACTATCCGGCCTCCCAGTTCAATGCCGCGCTCACCGGCAAGGCGATCGACCTGGACTGCGAGCAGACGAAAGACGGCATCGTCCAGAACAAGACGCGTCGAACGTATCTGACCCAATACGGCATCGGCCTGACCCGCTCGGTCGCCACGACTGCCGGAAAGCTGGACTGGACCTATAGCGGCTTCGACAAGGACGGGCAACAAACGCTGACGCCGCACGGCCAGAAAGCGCTCGAAAAACCGGTTTGAGGTCGAGACCGTGACGCGGCGCGAGCGTCGTCACCGCCCTTTTGTCACGACCCTCGCCCGTTCGCAACGAGCAGGTCGGCAATCGCACCCGAGAGCGGCAATCCCGGGTGCTTTTCCAGCCAGAAGAATTCGCCGACCGGGTTGACCTCCAGAAAGCAGTGGCGGCCGTCGGGGGTGAGGATGAAATCTGCGGCGCCGTAGTTGAGGTCCAGCGCATGCATGAGTCTCAGCAACCCGTTCTCGACCTCGGGCGGCAATGCGTACGGCTCCCACTCTTCGAGCAGTCCAAGGCCGTCTCGGCGCCAGTCGACACTCGTTTTTTCGGACCGCTGCGAATCGATCGACGCGGTGAACACGCGATTTCCCACGATCGTGGTCCTGAGTTCCAGCGCCTTGGGCACCTGCTCCTGAAAGATGGCCGGGCAATAACGAAGGTCATCGAGGCGCTCGAGGTCTTTGTCGTGCACCGCGCTGGTGAAGACCACCTTCTGCTCGCACAGCTCGTAGATGGCAAACGATGACAGCGTCTTCATGATCATCCCCTGCCTGCATTCGCGTGCAAAGCTGCGCACCGCGTCTGGCGCATTGGTGATCAGGGTGCGTGGAATCGTGAGCCCAACCTCTCTCGCTATCTTGAGCTGAAGCTGCTTGTTATCCGCGCGGCGCAGACGGTGCACGGGATCGAGATGAAACGCATCGAGGCTCGCAATCATGCCGTGCAGCGTGGCGCGCGACTGATCGACTGCAGCCCGCCTGAGCTGCCGGTCCATCGCCTCGGGGATGCACTGCCCGATGGCGATTCGCCGGTACCACACGGCGGACACCGTGCTCAGGTCCAGCTCGTAGTCCTCACACGCGATAATCTGCCGTTCCTCCTCACCGCTGTAGTGGCTGGAGAGCCGAATATCGGCAGGAAAGCGGTTGGTATCGAAGCGGTAAGCCATGCCGCCTTGCGCCGCGACAGCATTCATGACCAGCGCGATACTGTCGTTGTCGTTGCTGTGGGTGATGATCAGTACCACCGGCCGTGGGTGCCGTTCGGACATGGTTGCGCTCCTCTGTTGAAGGCGCTCAGCGGGATGGCACCCTGCCGCGCGCCCGACGCCGCTCCAGGCATGGCCGCCTGACGATGTACGGCAATACTAAATATGCGCATTTTCGCTATCCGAGGGATACGCCATGGTCGTGACCGGCGAGGTGGGGGCGCCGGGCATCTGTCCCATTGGCCACCCCATGTGCCGGAGCATGCCCAGGAAGTCGGGCAATTCGCCGACCGGCATGCCTTCCTGGTCGGACGGCGCCATCATCGTCACGACCGCACCGCCACGTATGGCCTGCATCTCCGCAGCCGTGAGGTTCCTCGAAAACTGACCTTCGAGGAAATGCGAGAAAAACGGTACGGGTTCCTGATTTTCAATCTTGACGTCAGACATGATGCTTACCTCGCTCGAAGTGTGGGGCCATTGATAGCCACTACGGCGGCACAGGCCGCCGCCACGTCCTGCAACCGCCGTGCCAGCCGTCCGCGCTTCACGGCGGCGCGCCACGGCCTGTCGTGGCGGAGAATGGATGTCGAATCCGGGCCAGAATCGTTGGTTCGAAGACAACGCGCGGATACGCAAAGGTGGCCATTGACCAACAGCAGTGCCAGCAGCGGGGCAAACAGCCAGCTACACTACGGGCGCACAGGCTATTGCAACGCCTGCGAGACAACTGCGCAAACCCCAGGAGGAGCACGCAAATGACGCTTTCGAAGAGAAAATTTGGGCGGACCGGCTGGAATGTGTCCGAAATCGGTTTTGGTGCATGGGCAATCGGCGGCTCGTGGGGCAGCGTTGGCGAAGACGACGCCAGAGCCGCGCTGAACGCCGCGCTCGATAACGGCGTCACGTTCATCGACACCGCCGACGTCTACGGCGACGGCCGCTCGGAGCGCATTATCCGGGACGTGCTGCGCGAACGCGGCGGCGAACGTCCCATCGTGGCGACAAAGCTCGGACGCCGGCTCGACCCGCACGTAACCAGCGGCTATCTGAACAAGCGCGAACTCGAAGGCTTCATCGACCGGAGTCTCGCGAACCTGGGCGTGGACACGCTCGACCTCGTGCAACTGCACTGCCCGCCGACGGAGGTCTATTACCGCCCCGATGTGTTCGACGCGATGGACAGCTTTGTCGCCGCCGGCAAAATCCGCTTTTACGGCGTTTCGGTCGAAAAGGTGGAAGAAGCGCTGAAGGCGATCGAATATCCCAACGTGGTGTCAGTGCAGATCATCTACAACATGTTCCGTCAACGTCCTGCCGACCTGTTTTTCCGCGAGGCGCACAGGAAAAACGTTGCGGTCATTGCGCGAGTGCCGCTCGCCAGCGGCATGCTCACCGGCAAATTGTCCGCCGATTCCGTTTTCGCGGCAGACGACCACCGTGCGTTCAATCGGCATGGCGAGGCATTCGACGTAGGCGAAACGTTCTCGGGCGTGCCGTACGACGTCGCCTTGAAGGCGGTCGATGAACTGCGCGGCCTGGTACCCGTGGACGCCTCGATGGCACAGCTCGCCCTGCGCTGGATACTCATGGAGGACGCCGTCTCCGTCATCATTCCGGGCAGCAAGAACGCGGCCCAGGCGGCGTCGAACGTCTCGGCGGCGAACCTCGCGCCGCTCTCCGACGCGGCGATGCAACGCGTGCGGGACGTTTACGAACAATATATCGCGCCGCACGTCCACCAGCGCTGGTAAAAGCCCTTGCGGATGCGGCCGCTGGAATTTCTGCCCCCGCTTACTCCATTTTGCTGCGCCCCGATTGTTCGGCTGATCCTGCCAGTCAATTCGCGCCCGGCCGCTTTATCGCGGCGGCGCGGACCTTTAGATTTGTGGTGATCGCCGGCCGATGGCTTCATACGAGTCGAGACGCCGGTTCCATTCGATGCTGCGACTTACGGTAAGGAGAACATGATGGGCAAACTTGCAGGCAAGGTGGCGATCGTCACGGGCGCGTCGAAAGGCATTGGCGCCGCGATCGCCAAGGCCCTCGCGGCCGAAGGCGCTTCGGTGGTCGTGAACTACGCGAGCAGCAAGGCGGGCGCCGATGCGGTTGTGAGCGCAATTGCCGCGGCCGGCGGCAAGGCGGTTGCCGTTGGCGGCGACGTGTCGAAGGCGGCCGACGCGCAAGGCATCATCGGCACGGCCGTCGAAACTTACGGTCGCCTCGATATCCTCGTCAACAACTCGGGCGTCTACGAGTTCGCGCCGATCGAAGAGTTCACGGAGGCGCAATACCGCAAGCAGTTCGACATCAACGTGCTCGGCGTGCTGCTCACCACGCAGGCGGCCGTGAAGCATCTTGGCGAGGGTGCGAGCATCATCAACGTGAGTTCGGTCGTGACGACGGTCACGCCGCCGACGACGGCTGTCTATAGCGGCACGAAGGGCGCCGTGGATGCAATCACGGGCGTGCTGGCACGCGAACTGGGACCGCGCAAGATCCGCGTGAACGCGATCAATCCTGGCATCATCGAGACAGAAGGCGCACACGCGATCGGCGTCATCGGATCGGATTTCGAAAGCCATACGGTCAGCCAGACGCCGCTTGGACGCGTGGGCCAGCCGGACGATATCGCTTCGGCCGTCGTGTTCCTCGCGTCGGACGACGCCAAGTGGTTGACGGGCGAGCATATCGTTGCCAGCGGGGGCCTGCGCTAAGGCGGGTGGGTGAAACCGGCTGGCGCGAAAAAACGCGTGCGTGCTACTCTCCCGAAGACCGGTCATGTCGTCCTGGCGGCGGCACGACCGGCAACGCTTCGGAACGAGGGGTTTGGCCCAGCCGCTTCATGCGAGTCTCCGACCTTGTAGACAGCCGCACGATCCTGCGCAGCCGGCGACGCTGGCTGTATTTCGGCGTGTTCTGGCTCGGCGCCATCGCGACGGGGCTCGTCGCGGTCGTGTATGCGCGGCTCGTCGACTTCGGTTACTCGCTCTTTGTGCAGATGACAGGCCACAACCGGTGGCTGCCACTCG
>NZ_JBFRCL010000108.1:0-13052 GCF_040965695.1 Paraburkholderia sp. BR10937 | reverse complement strand
GAGTCTCGGCAAACGCAGGTCATCATGCTTCAAAAGCCGGACGACCAACCTGCTAGCAGATTCTGCGGCCGATACGCCCAACGTGAAAAAAGATCGGCGCTCTGAAAACGTATTGTGCAGACCTTCCTTAACAAGTCCTGGCATTAACTGTGGACAACACGAAAATTGCCTGACGGCTCATACCGATGCAAAACGGATAGCCATGCGGACAAAGCTTGTACGCGTGGCGAGGTGGTGGGATAACTTTTCAGGCCGCAACGCCAGGTGCGTGATTATCAAGAAGTGGTCCACAGGTCGTTCGCCAGGTCGTCCCCAGGTTGTCCAGAGGTGGACGTGGATAACCTGGTTCGGCGCGGCGCAATCCAGCGTTATCCACACGAAAAAAATGGCGTCGCTCGAGAGCGACGCCATTTGTCGAAACAGTGCGGAGCGCGATATCAACGCCGGGAAATCATGGTGCGTTTTTACGCCGTTTCGGCCGGTTGCGTCGCGGCGCGCTGCTTCGCGAGCATGCGCGCTTGCCAGGCCGGCAGCAGTTGGCAGGCGAGCAGCCCGGCGAGCATGAGCGCGCAGCCGGCGAGTGCGCGCGGCGTGAGCGTTTCGCCGAGTGCGGCCCAGCCCGCGAGCGCGGCGAACACGCCTTCCATGCTGAAGATCACGGCGGCGTGCGCGGGCGCGGCGTCGCGCTGCGCGACGACCTGCAGCGTATAACCGATGCCCACCGAGAGCGCGCCGCCATACAGGATGGTGGGCGCGGCGCGCACGATGTCGGCCGCGCGCAGCGGTTCGCACGCGAGCCCGATCGCGAGGCACACCACGCCGCAGGCGACGAACTGCACGATCGAAAGTGCGAGCGGATCGTGGCGCGGCGCGTAGTGACCCACGAGCATGACCTGGATCGAGATCACGAGCGCGCAGCCGAGCTGGTACCAGTCGCCGTACATCACCGAGAAGTGCTCGTTGATGCTGAGGAAGTAGAGCCCAACCGCAGCGAGCGCGGCGCCGATCCATGTGCCGATGCCCGTGCGATGGCGCAGCAGCACGCCGAGCATCGGCACGATCACGACATAGAGCGAACTGATGAAACCGGCGTTGGCGATCTTCGTGTAGCCGAGCCCGATTTGCTGAAGCGAGATGGCGGCGGCCAGCACGAGGCCGAGCACGGTGCCCGAGCGCAGCAGCGCGCCGTTGAACAGCGCCGGGGCCGCCGCGTTGCCGCCGTCCGCGGCGCCTCGCCGGCGTACCAGCAGAAAGGCCGAGACGACGCCGGCGCCGAGCAGGAAGCGCAGGCCGGTGAACAGGAACGGGCCGATAGCATCGAGGCTCAGGCGCTGGGCGACGAACGCCGAGCCCCAGATCAGGGCGGCGGTCAGCATCAGCAGATTGGCGCGCAGGTGGCGGCGGGAGGCGGATTGCAAGCGGAGATCTCTTTTCGCGGGGAACGGGCGCGACAGCGTTTTCGACGGTTGGTGCGCGCGGCGCACGATGTCCCGCCTGGTGTCCTGTTGCGCAAGGGGCGGCTTGCCCCGTTTTTCGCGATTGCATCTGAATCGGGTGTCAATCTGGCCCGAATTCACTCGGAGCAGGCCGATTCAGCGTATTACGTGAAAAAACAACGAACTTCCGGAAAACGGACGCGTAAATGCCGATCGTATCCGAATTGAAAGGGAATTGTCTCCCGGAAAATACACCCGGCCATTAGCGGATGACAAACGCCCTACGCTGCGTAATACTGCTTCGCGCGAAACGTCCGCCCAGATCGGCAAGCGGATCGTTTTGCGGTTTCACGCTGTTCTAATTCACAACGTGCCGGTCATTATTTGTCAGGTTTTGGGGAACAACAGATGAAAAAGATTCTCGCCTCGCTCATCGCAGCATCGTTCGCACTGGTCACGGCTTCGGCATTCGCACAAGACGCTTCGGCTCCCGCTGCAACCGCACCGGCAGCCAGCGCGCCCGCAAAGGCCAAGAAGCAGCACAAGCAACTCAAGCACCACGGCAAGCGTGCCGCTGTGTCGGAAGGCGCATCGGCCGCCGGTACGGCAGACAAGGGCCAGGCAAACTAAAGCGCCCTTCAGTCGTAAAAAAGCCAGAGCATCTGCTCTGGCTTTTTTTTGCGCGTTCGCCGCGGGTGCGAGATCAGGACGCGTCGCGTGCGAGCCCGGCCTCCAGCAATTCCGTCAGCAGGCCGTTCATGCCGCCGGGGTGACCCTCGGCGCGCGCCTTCAACTTCTCGACGAGATCGGCGTTGAGCTTGCACGCGAAGGGCACGAGCCCTTGCGCCTGGTCCAGCTTGCGCTGTTCGCGGCGGTCCAGCGCCGGTTGCGCCGAACCTTTGCCGAAACGGTCGGGCCCGTTCTTGTGCGTCGCTTGCATCAGTTTCAGCGCCTTGTTCTTCTCAAGGTCGGTTTTCTTCATGGCCATATATCGTGCTCCGGTGTTGGGCGGTGGCGCGCATTGTACGCAAACGCCCGCGAGCGTCCATCGCGGCGACTGGCCTCTGGACGTATTTCAGCCGCATCGAGTACCCGTGAATACCACTACACCTCGCCGCCGCGGTCCGGCCCCTCATGGCCGTTGTGGCGCTCGTGGCCGTTATGTGCCGCGTGCACTTCGACCGCGGGGCGCGTGAGGCCGTCGATCAGCGTGCGCATGCGCTGCCAGTGCGAGCCTTCCCAGAACACCCGCTGGCAGACGTCGCAGGTCACGAAGCGTGTCTGCCGGTCATAGACGCCGGCGGGCACGCGCTCGCGCACCGCGGCGCGCTCGATCGGCCGCAGCGGCGCGTTGCACATGAGGCAGAGCCGGAACGGCCGCGCGCTCGCCGCGAGGTCGAGCCGCTCGAAAATCTCGTGGACCTGGGCGCGCGGCTTGAGCGCGCGCACGTAGCAGCCGTGCGTGATGCTGCGCCGCTTGAGCAGTTCGCGGTCGCGCGTGAGGACGATACGGTGCTCGGCGGCGGCGAGCGCCTCGATCTCGTCGTCGGGGAAGTGGTTGTCGTAGAGCGTATCGAAACCGGCCAGCCGCAGCAGTTGCGCGAGGCCGCCCAGGTGCGCGTCGGCGACGAAGCGCAGCTCGCGCAGTGGCGCGTCGCGCACGCGCAGCAGCGGCCGGATGTCGAGCGCCTCGAACTTCGGGTAGACGGCCACGCGGTCTCCGTCCGCGAGCGGATGGTCGAAACCCACCGATTCGCCATTCACGAGGATCAGCTCGACTTCCGTGTGCGGCACGCCGAGCGCTTCGATCATGTGTTTCGCCGTGGCGTTGCGCGCGCAGGCGCAACTGAACGCACGCCGGCGCAGCGGCCGCGCAAGAAAGTCGTTCAGCTCCTCATAAAAGCGGAAGGTGGCGGTGACCATGCAAAGCAGTATCGCACCGCCTGCCTGGGCGCGCGCGTTCGCGCGGCGTGAGAGCCCGCCTGCAGCGCGGCCCGTCTTGTGCTGTACTGCACCTTTGCCCCGGGTTTCCCCTCGTTTTTCATGGAAGGAGCAGCGATGGACATCGGATTTATCGGTCTTGGCGAAATGGGCGGCGCGATGGTCGGCAATCTGCTGAAGGCGGGCCACACGGTGCGCGTGTGGAATCGCACGGCCGCGAAGGCGCAGGCGCTTGCCGACGCGGGCGCGCGCATCGTCGGCACGCCGGGCGAGGCCTTTGCCGGCGACGCCGTGCTCTCGATGCTCGCCGACGACGCCGCGCTGCGCGAGGTCATCGACGCGACGCTGCTCGACCATGCGCCACAAGGCCTCGTGCATGTGAACATGGCGACCATTTCCGTCGCACTGGCCGAAGCGCTTGCGCAGGCCCATGCCGGGCGTGGCCTGCACTACGTGGCGGCGCCGGTGCTCGGGCGCCCGGACGCCGCGCAGGCGGCGAAGCTCACGATCATGGCGGCAGGCGCGACCGAGGCGCTCGACCGCGTGCAGCCGCTGTTCGACGTGATCGGCCAGAAAACGTGGCGCGTCGGCGCCGTGCCGCAGCAGGCGAACGTGATGAAACTCGCCGCGAACTTCATGCTGGCTGCGGCCGTCGAGTCGCTCGGCGAGGCCGCGGCGCTGCTCGACGGCTACGGCGTCGCGATGCGCGACTTCCTCGACGTCGTGACGGGCGGCCCGTTCCCGGGCCCGGTCTATGCGGGCTACGGCGGCATGATCGCGCAGCGGCGCTACGAACCGGCGCTCTTCAAGGCGCGCCTCGGCCTGAAGGACGTGCGGCTCGCGTTGGCCGCGGCCGACGCCGCCGCGACGCCGATGCCGCTCGCGAGCGTGCTGCGCGACAGCCTGCTCGAAGCCGTGGCGCACGGCGACGGCGAGTCCGATTTCGCCGTGCTCGGCAAGGTGGCCGCGCGGCGCGCAGGCCGCGGCTGACGAGCCTGCCTGAAATGAAGGGGCGCAATGAGGCGCGGCGAACGTTCGGGGGCGTTTTGCGATCAAAATCTTCAGACGACCGCGCGGTGACGCACAAAGACCCGGCGTGCGGCTGAGCACAATGTGACGCATCTCGATGGATGGCGGCCGGGTTGGCGGCGCCGCCCGCGATGTGGGGACGGGGAACCGATGGCGACGACAGGGCACGCGACGGATCCAACGGGGGATCCGGCTGCGCGGCCATTTTCAGGGTAGGAGAACGGCGGATGGAGACGCGCATCCTGATCGCCGATAACGACGAGAAGTCGCTGGACGGGCTCAGCACCTTGCTGACCGATCTCGGCTATGGCGTTTCTGTGGCCCGCACGCTCGACGAGGCACTCGATCTTGCCGCGCACGGCGCGCCCGACGTGGCGATCGTGGCGCTTTCGCTCGCGCAGGACGAGCCCGGAGCGATCGTGCGGGAATTGCGCGCGGTCGGCGGCGAGCGCGTGCCGCTCCTGATCGCGCTCGCCGGCTGGGGTGAATCGCGCCACCGCGACGAGGCGCTTGCAGCGGGCTTCGACGTGCATCTCGTGCGGCCCGTAGGGCTCGATCAGCTGATGTTCATCCTGTCGATGACAGGGCAATGACGAATGTGTTGTTTATACGCAACATTCAGGGTGCGCACTACTTTACATGTTGCATTGCATCACGCTAGTCGATATACTCCTTCTTGTCTCCTCCATGTCTCCTCTGATATGGATTCAGCCCGCCAACCATTGGCGGGCTTTTTTTCGTCTGCAGGTTTACATTGGCGCAAGTCGAGGACGAAGGGCGTAAAAAAACCGGCTCAGCGAGCCGGTTTTCTTTGTTTGCGCGGCGAGTCCCGCTGCGTCAGGCATGCAGGCCGGTATTTTCAGCCGCGCCAATCGCGAGATTCATGCACTGGATCGCCGCGCCCGAGGCGCCCTTGCCCAGGTTGTCGAGGCGCGCGACGGTGACGAACTGCTCGTCGTTGCCGAACACGAACAGGTCGACCCGGTTCGTGTCGTTGTTTGCCTGTACGTCGAACATGCCGGCGTCGAGGTTCTCATCGGCGTTGAACGGCGCCACGCGCACGAACGGCTCGCCCGCGTAGTACTCGGCGAAGAGCGCCTGCACGTCCTGCGGCTTGGCGCCGCGCGTGAGCTGCTTTGGCGAAAAATAGGTCGTGACGGCGAGGCCCTTGTAGAACGGCCCGACGATCGGCGTGAACACCGGCGCCGACTTCAGGCCGCCGTGTACCGCCATTTCCGGCAAATGCTTATGCGTGAGGCCGAGCGCGTACGGGCGCGGGCTCGCGAGCTTCGCGTTGCCGCCCGCTTCGTACTCCGCAATCATCTTCTTGCCGCCGCCGCTGTAGCCCGTGAGCGAGTAGCTGTGCGCGGCGAAATCCGGCGCAACGAGGCCCGCTTCGACGAGTGGACGCATGGCAAGAATGAACGCCGATGCGTGACAGCCGGGCACGGCGATGCGCTTCGACTTGCGCACCTTGTCCCGTTGGGCTTTGGTCAGCTCGGGCAGGCCGTAGGCCCAGTCGGCCTGGGTGCGGAACGCCGTGCTCGCGTCGATCAGCACGGTGCGATCGTTCTCGACGAGCGAGGCCGACTCGCGCGAGGCGACGTCGGGCAGGCACAGGAACGTCACGTCCGAAGCGTTGATGAGACGGCGGCGTTCCTCGACGTCCTTGCGCTTCGCATCGTCGATACGCAGGATCTCGACGTCGGTGCGCGGCGACAGGTATTCAAAAATCTTCAGGCCGGTCGTGCCTTCCTGTCCGTCGACAAAAACTTTCGTGCTCATCTCAGTCTCTCTGAACGCGGGATTGCGGGGCGCCATCACCCGGGACGGTGCTGGAACGGTATTTTAAGACGTCATGCGGACGCGCGTGTGAACGCGTCCGGAAAAAAACCGGGGCTTACCCGTAAGCGCTCAGGCGCTCGCCGCGCGCAACCGCCCCCGCTCAGCGGCCGTACGTCACGGTGATTTGTGCGCTTCCGAGCGTCGAGCCGCTGATCTCGCGATCGAACAGCGCTGCCGGGCGGCCTTGCGCAAGCGGGAGCGTATCGACGTTCAGCGCGTACACGGTGACGACGTAGCGATGGGGATTGCCCGGCGGCGGGCACGGGCCTCCATAGCCGTCGATGTTGAAGTCGTTGCGCGCCTCGATCGCGCCGAGCTTGCGCAGCGCGCCCGTGGCGCTGGCGTTCTCCGGCAGGCTCGTCACGCGTGCCGGAATATTCGCGACGGCCCAGTGCCACCAGCCGCGTCCCGGCGCATCGCGATCGAAGATCGTAATGGCAAAACTGCGCGTAGCGGCAGGAGCGTTGCGCCAGGTCAAACTGGGCGACTGGTTTGGCCCATTGCAGCCCGCGTCGTTGAAGACCTGGCGCGGGCCGATTTTTCCGCCATCACTGAAATCGGCGCTCGATATCGTGAATTTTTCGCCTGCACAGGCCAGGCTGGTTGTCGCCACAACACTGGCCAGCGCCAAAGCCGCGCGTAGGGATGTACGGCGGGATGCACGGCGCGTGCAAGCTGGCTCAAAGTCATAGGGAGTACGCATCAGCGAGTTCTCCTGCATGTTTGTGAAATTCGGGACACATTTTCCTGAAGGAAAGTTTGGAATTGTTCCCTGGTCCGAATTTGATCCAATATAGCGGTATAAGCGAGCGAGCTTTCGCCTGCGCGCGTAGCAAGCGTGCAGGAGGAGTCCGCTATAGTTGTGCATTCTCCTGCTCGGGCAACCGGCGCGTTGGAGGCCGGAAACAACAAGCAAAATGTGAACTGGCCGCGCGGGAGAAATAAGCAGGTTTGCCTAACGGAGGGCTAATGCAGCAACCAATCAGGGTCGTAGTCGCCGACGATCATCCGGTGATCTTGTTTGGTGCGGAACATGCACTGCTCAACTTTCCCGGCATCCAGGTCGTTGGCCGCGCCCGCCAGTCCACCGACCTCGTCAAGGCGTTGCAAACCGGTCCCTGCGACGTGCTGGTGACCGACCTTGCCATGCCGGGCGGCCAGTACGGCGACGGTCTGCCGCTCATCGGCTACCTGCGGCGCAACTTCCCGAACGTTCCCATCGTCGTCCTCACGATGCTCGAAAATCCCGCGCTGCTCAAACGCCTCGGCGAACTCGGCGTGTTCGCGGTGGTGCACAAATCCGACGACCTGAGCCACATCGGCCTCGCGGTGCAGCATGTGAGCCGCAATCTCGAATATATGAGCCCACAGGTGAAGACTGCGCTCGATCAATTGCGCATCAATAGCGGCGGGAAAACCGATGAAGTGGTTCTTTCAAAGCGGGAACTCGAAGTCGTGCGGCTCTTTGTTTCGGGCATGACGATTAAAGAAATATCCGAGAAGCTGAACCGCAGTATTAAGACAATTAGTACTCAGAAGAACACGGCGATGCGCAAGCTCGGACTCGATCGAGACTCCGAACTTTTCCAGTACGCGCAGAGCAATGGCTTGCTCAATCTTTCCTCGTATACGCCCGATGTGCCCGAAGCGGGCGGCGAGGCAGAAGCGGCGCGTTGATCCTGCCGCGCTGCACACGCGCTGCCCCCGCTTTACACCGCTACGCCAGCCAGAAAAAAAGGCCATCTGCCCAGGAGGCAGATGGCCTTTTTGACACGCGCTCGCGCGCGCGGCTCGTGCGCTTACTGCGGTGCAGACGTCGCGCCGCCGTGCGCAGCCGACCAGTCGGCTGGTGCGTGCAGGAATTTTTCGACTTCGTCGAGCGTCTTCGTTTCGAAGTAGCCCGATTCCTTGGCGACGCGCAGCACGTCCCACCACGTGGCGAGCGCGTGCAGGTCGACGTCGATGTCCTTCAGGACCGAGACGCTTTCCTTGAAGATGTTGTAGTGGAACAGCACGAAGCAGTGGTTCACCTGCGCGCCGGCCGTGCGCAGCGCGTTGATGAAGTTGATCTTGCTGCGGCTGTCGGTGGTCAGGTCTTCGACGAGCAGCACGCGCTGGCCTTCGGTGAGCAGACCCTCGATCTGCGCGTTGCGGCCGAAACCCTTCGGCTTCTTGCGCACGTACTGCATGGGCACCATCAGGCGGTCGGAGAGCCATGCCGCGAACGGAATGCCCGCGGTTTCACCGCCGGCCACGGCGTCGATCTGCTCGTAGCCGACGTCGCGCAGGATCGTGGCTTCGGCCATTTCCATCAGGCCGCGGCGCACGCGCGGATACGAGATCAGCTTGCGGCAGTCGATGTAGACCGGGCTCGCCCAGCCGGAAGTGAAGATGAAGGGCTTTTCGGCGTTGAAGTGCACGGCCTTCACTTCGAGCAGCATTTTCGCGGTTGCGTCCGAGATCGTCTGGCGATCGTAGCCTGTCATGGGCGAATCCTTGGATATGAGTGCGGGAGGAGGGTGGGCGCATGGCCCGGTGGCGCTGGCACGGCGGGCGCGAAGCGTGGCTTCGGCGCCTGCGGTGCGCGGCCCGGAGGCGTGGATCGTCTGACCTTTCTCACTGCATGGGGTCAAGGCGACTCGCCCGGTCCGGACGGCTTCTCTTGCGCGCGTAGGCCGGTATTTTACCCGACTTGACGATCGCCGACGAGTCGCACGGGCAAGTGCCGGCAGCGATATGGGGCGCGAACGCCGGCGGCGCTGTGCTGCGCGCGGTCGGCGTCGCGGTTGTGACGGTCCGGCCACGCCTTTACACTCACGCCGGTTTGCGCTCCCCGCGCACGTACGTTTCTCAGGATTGCCCACATGACCGCCGTTTCTACCAACCCTGCCGCCGCCACGCGCAGCGACGCCCTGCGTGCGCTCGTCGCCTCCGTGCTCGGCTACGCCATGGACGGCTTCGATCTGCTGATGCTCGGCTTCATGCTGCCCGCGATCAGCGCCGATCTGCATCTGTCCGGTGCGCAGGCGGGCGCGCTCGTCACATGGACGCTCGTCGGCGCGGTCGTGGGCGGTATCGGGTTCGGGCTGTTGAGCGACCGCTACGGTCGCGTGCGCGTGCTCACGTGGACCATTCTGCTGTTCGCCGTCTTCACCGGCATGTGCGCGCTGGCGCGCGGCTACGGCGACCTGCTCGTCTACCGCACCATCGCGGGCATCGGGCTGGGCGGCGAGTTCGGCATTGGCATGGCGCTCGTTGCCGAGGCGTGGCCCGCGCAACTGCGCGCGCGGGCGTCGTCGTATGTCGGGCTCGGCTGGCAGCTGGGCGTGCTGGCCGCGGCGCTGCTCACGCCGCTGCTGCTCCCACTGATCGGCTGGCGCGGCATGTTCGCGATCGGGTTGCTGCCGGCGGTCGTTTCGTTCGTGGTGCGGCGGCGCGTGGAGGAGCCCGAGCTTTTCGTCGCGCATGCGCGGCGCATGGCCGCTGCCGCCAGGGTCGAGCGCCCCCGCGCGCTGCGCATGCTCGTGGCCGATGCGCGTACCGCGCGCGCGAGCCTCGGCGTGGCCGTGCTCTGCTCGGTGCAGAACTTCGGCTACTACGGGCTCATGATCTGGTTGCCCGCGTACCTTTCGAAGTCCTTTGGCTATTCGCTCACGAAGTCGGGGCTGTGGACCGCTGCGACGGTTGCCGGCATGGCGCTCGGCATCTGGCTGTTCGGCATCGCGGCCGACCGGTTCGGCCGCCGGCCCGCGTTCCTGTTCTATCAGGCGGGCGCCGTAGTCATGGTGTTCGTCTATGCGCAGCTTTCCACGCCGTTCGCGTTGCTGATCGGCGGCGCGGCAATGGGCGTGTTCGTCAACGGCATGATCGGCGGCTACGGCGCGCTCATCTCCGAGCTGTATCCCACCGCGGCACGCGCCACCGCGCAGAACGTGCTGTTCAACATCGGCCGGGCCGTGGGTGGCTTCGGGCCGCTCGCCGTGGGGGCGCTCGCCGCGCGCTATTCCTTCACGGCGGCGCTCGGCATGCTCGCCGCCATCTACGTGCTCGACATCCTCGCGACCCTCTTCCTGATTCCCGAACGCCGCGGCGCGGCGCTCGAATGAGCAGCGCTATCCGTAAGACGAAAGCGCGGCGCTATCCAGCACTATCGGCCGCGCAAGTTCCCGGTATCAGTCTTTGACCCACGTGGACGCGAACGGCGCCAGGTGTACACTAATCGGCCCTGCTGGAACGCTCGTGCCGTGCGAACCGGCGGGCCTACGACCATAAAAGATTCTCTCTCTCACGTCTCTCACGTCCAGGCAGGCCTGAAAATGGATGAACAACTGAAGCAAAGCGCGCTCGCGTATCACCAGAATCCGAGGCCCGGCAAGATCTCGGTCACACCGACCAAACCGCTCTCGAACCAGCTCGATCTTTCGCTCGCTTACTCGCCCGGCGTTGCGGCCGCGTGCATGGCGATTCACGAAGAACCGCTCGATGCACAGAAGTACACCTCGCGCGCCAATCTCGTCGGCGTCGTGACGAACGGCACCGCCGTGCTCGGCCTCGGCAATATCGGCCCGCTCGCGGCCAAGCCGGTGATGGAAGGCAAGGGCTGCCTTTTCAAGAAGTTCGCCGGCATCGACGTGTTCGACATCGAACTCGACGAAACCGACCCGGACAAGCTCGTCGAAGCCATCGCGATGCTCGAGCCCACGCTCGGCGGCATCAACCTCGAAGACATCAAGGCGCCCGAATGCTTCTACATTGAGAAGAAGCTGCGCGAGCGCATGAAGATTCCGGTCTTCCACGACGATCAGCACGGCACGGCCATCATCGCTTCGGCGGCGATTCTCAACGGCCTGAAAGTGGTCGAGAAGAAACTCGATGAAGTGAAGCTCGTGTGCTCGGGTGCGGGCGCAGCGGCGATCGCGTGTCTGGACCTGCTCGTGAAGCTCGGTCTGAAGAAAGAGAACATCCTCGTCACCGACTCGAAGGGCGTGATTTACGAAGGCCGCGGCAATCTCGATCCGTCGAAGGCGCGTTACGCCGCCAACACCGAAGCGCGTACGCTCGGCGACGCGATCAAGGCCGCCGACGTGTTCCTCGGCTGCTCGAGCGCAGGCGTGCTCAAGCCCGAGATGGTCAAGGAGATGGGCGACAAGCCGCTGATCCTCGCACTCGCGAATCCGGAGCCGGAAATCCGCCCGGAAGACGCGAAGAAGGTGCGCCCGGACGCGATCATCGCTACGGGCCGTTCGGACTATCCGAACCAGGTCAACAACGTGCTGTGCTTCCCGTTCATCTTCCGCGGCGCGCTGGACGTGGGCGCGACGACCATCACGGAAGAGATGAAGCTCGCGTGCGTGCGCGCGATCGCGGAACTCGCCGAGGAAACCGATCAGGGCGACGAAGTGGCGAAGGCCTATGAAGGCCACACGCTCGAATTCGGCCCGGAGTACCTGATTCCGAAGCCTTTCGACCCGCGCCTCATCATCAAGATCGCGCCGGCCGTGGCGCAGGCCGCGATGGATTCGGGCGTGGCCACGCGCCCGATCCAGGACATGGACGCGTACCGCGAGCAACTGGGCGCGACCGTGTATCGCTCGGGCATGGTGATGCGTCCGGTGTTCGCGGCGGCGAAGGCCAACTGCGCGCGCATCGTGTTCGCCGAGGGCGAAGACGAGCGCGTGCTGCGCGCCGCGCAGTTCGTGCTCAACGAGAAGATCGCCAGGCCGATCATCGTGGGCCGTCCGTCGGTCGTGGAAATGCGCCTGAAGAAGATGGGCTCGAAGCTGCGTCCGGGCACCGACTTCGAGATCGTCGATCCCGAAGACGATCCGCGCTTCCAGAAGAGCTGGCAGGCGTACCACGAACTGGGCGCGCGTCAGGGCATCACGCCTGACGTGGCGAAGGCTTCGGTGCGCAAGTTCAACACGCTGATCGGTGCGATTCTCGTGCATCTTGGCGACGCCGACGGCATGATCTGCGGCCTGCTCAACAGCTTCGACTACCACCTCAAGTTCGTCGATCAGGTGTTCGGCAAGGCGAAGGAAGCCGGGAACTACGCGGCAATGAACCTGCTGATGCTGCCGGGCCGCAACATCTTCATCAGCGACACCTACGTGAACGAAGTGCCGAGCGCCGAGCAGCTCGCCGACATGACGATCCTCGCCGCGCGCGAAATCGAGAAGTTCGGCATTACGCCGAAGGTCGCGCTGCTGTCGTCGTCGAACTTCGGCAGCGTGCGTTCGTCGACGTCGCAGCGCATGCAGGCCGCACGCGAGCTGATCGCTGTGCGCGATCCGCAGCTCGAAGTGGATGGCGAAATGCACGGCGACGCGGCGCTCTCCGAGCTGATCCGCAAGCAGTCGTTTCCGGGCACGACGCTCACGGGCGAAGCGAACCTGCTGATCATGCCGAACGTGGAAGCAGCCAACATCGCGTACAACCTGCTTAAGGTGATCGGCGGCGAAGGCGTGACGGTCGGCCCGTTCCTGCTGGGTGCGTCGAAGCCGGTGCACATCCTCACGCCGGCGGCGACCGTGCGACGCATCATCAACATGACGGCGGTGGCTTCGGCCAACGCGAACGCGGCGGGGGCGGCGGCGAAGTAAATCGCTTTGGCGTGAATCGCCTGATGTGAAAAGGGCGCTCCGTATTGCACGGAGCGCCCTTTGTTTTTACCCTGACCCGTCCTGCCTTAGGTTGACACCTACATAGCAGCTAGAAACGCTCGATGAACTTCGTCGGGCGTTTTGTATTTTAGCGAGTGGTGCGGTCGTTCCTGGTTGTAAATCTGTACGGACTGCCTGA
>NZ_JBFRCL010000107.1:0-13707 GCF_040965695.1 Paraburkholderia sp. BR10937 | reverse complement strand
TCCAGACATGCGCCGGCCGCTGTGCCTGGACGGACAGAATGCGTGTCCACCGGAAGACGTCGGTGGAGTGCCAGGATATGCCGACTTCCTCGAAGCGATCACCGATCCGACGCACGAGGAGCACGACCACTTCCTCGAGTGGTGTGGCGGCAGCTTCGATCCCGCCGCCTTCGATCTCGTGCTCGCGAATCAGCGGCTCTCAGAGGTCAAGTTCTGATCGTCAAGACGGCCTCGGATTGACGCTTACCCAGGAACGCCTTGAGCTGGCTGATGCCGCCATCGTAGCCACCGTCCTGTAACTCCCGCAGCAGGACCGTCGCCGGAATCCAGTGCGGGCGTGCAGCGGCGATACGCTCGAGCAGATAGTCCCTGAACGGGTCGAGCTTCGTCGGGCGCGGCTCACGTTGTTTGTAACGGCCCGCCTGTCCGTCGCGCAGATAGCGGCGCACCGTGTTGCGCGACAAGCCCGTCTGACGCGCTATCTCTCGCACCGCCGTTCCCCGTCTTGCCAATACCTTGATTTCCACTGCTTGCTCCTGAGTCAGCATCGGCGGCAAAAAGCCGCCATCCTCTCCCAGGTGGGTCAGGTTTACTTCGACGGGTGGGTCAGTTTTACATCGGCGCTAACACGAACTCGCACCATGGGTCGTCGCCGGTCAGATCCGCACCGCAGTCTGAAGATCACGACCTCCAGTCAAGATGTTGCTGATGCCACGCTTACGGTGCGACGGCGGCACTCGGCGCAGCAGAAGCTGTAGCGGAAATCGCCGCACTCGGCGCGGGCTTGCCGGGTAAGGCCGCGTGGTTTGCGGCGATAGCGGGCGCTGTGCAGAACGCCTCTGCAGCGGCGGCAGTGCTGCGAGCGGGGTTGCTCGGCGAAGTCTTGATCGATCCGCAGCAGCAGGCGGTAGAAGTCAGGATTACGGGCACTCGTGCGGCACACTGCAAAGGTCTCGGGTCTTGGAAAACGCGAGACTCTCCCTTGGGCGTTGTTTGTGCAAGATGCCTGAGGGAGATCCCCTCGGCTACATCACGCAAGTCGCTCAAACCGCCCCGAATCCCCATCGACTTGCGTGCTCATGCTCACACCTCGCCCTCTCCGGCGATGCAGTAGAAGCTTCGAGATGGTTACGGTATTGCAAAAACGAGACCGTGTTAGCGCGCACTACGGTGTGGCAGACGCTAAAGCCCATGCCGTCCTTAGCCGTCAGGAGGCGGTGGCTAGTACCATTGCCCCAATCGACGAAGTGATCCGTCGCTTCAGCATCGTTCAGGCTACGCACAATCATATTGTTTGATCGCAGGAATACAGGTGCAAGTCATTCGTAGAAGCGTGGCTTCCGCGCGCTCCCGAAGCGGAAAGCCAAGGTATGGCTTTTGGGACGGGGCAGGCTGGCAAGAACCTGCCAACCCATGTCCTCCACTGCCATTCGCCCCATTCCTGATACGGCACCGTCCAGACCTCGTCGGGGAGCCGTCGCCCATCTTGATAACCCAATCATGAGATGAGAGACCTCGCCACGATGCGCGCGCGGCGGTCGTGGCAGCATCAGGATCGATCGAGCAAGTTTCATCTGAACTCCTAGAAGTGAGTTGCTAGATTGTTATGGTCAACGTATCCCTATCAAGCAACCGATGTGCCAACGACTTTCTGAAAACACAGCTGAGAAAACAAGGCGCCACTCGCCGTGCTAGCTGGCATCCTGCCGTCACACTTGCGACATCGATGTCTTAAACGAGACACAGCTCAAGACAGGACCGCGGTGGTCGATGGCGATGATCGCTGGAAAAGTGCAATCTCCCCGAGAGGCTCAGACAACCTCGCTGTGCTGTGCGCCGGCATGGAAGAGCTCGCCATATGGCTCTGACAGTTTGATGGAAAGGGGGCGGTAGAATGACGTAATGAAGAAGACAAAAACGCTTTATCACGGCCACCGGTTCCCTGCCGTCGTCATCAACTGCGCGGTTCGCTGGCATTTCCGGTTTAGCCTGAGCCTGCGCGACGTCTAGGAGTTGCTGCTCGAGCGTGGTGTTGTGGTCGCATGAGACGATCCGTTGCTGGTGCGAGAAGTTCGGCGCCAGATTCGCCCAGGGCGCCAAGGCCGCGCGGCGCAAGCCGGGCTGCGCGGCGAGCCGTATCTGTTGTGGCGAGCGGTCGACGAGCATGGCGCAGAACTGGACGTGCTTGTGCAAAAGCGGCGTGACAAGGCATCGGCAAAGCGCTTCTTCCTCAGGGTGCTGCGTTCAAACCCGGTGCCGCGCAAGATCGTGACCGACCGGCTGCGCAGCTATCCGGCGGCGAAGTCGGACATTGCTGAGCTTGCTCATGTGAAGCACGTCTTCGTCAAAGCGGCCGCATGCGTGAACAACCGTGCCGAGAACGGCCACCAGCCGGCCCGCAGGCGGGAGCGCCAGATGTGCGGATTTCGCGATGCACGTCGCACGCAGGCGTTTCTTTCGAGCTTCGGTGCGATCCGGCAGCACTTCGCGTTGCCCAGACACCAGATGAACGCGGCATGTCATCGTACCGCGCTCCAGAAACGTTTCGCGACGTGGCATGGTTGGACTGTCACTGCCGCCGGAGACAGGGTTATCTAATAAGGATAACTACTCGTACGCCACAAAGACAGACTACATCGGCCAACCTGACTGAGCCATTCTGGGGCAGCGAGCTACGCCTTCGTCGCCGAACCGCAAACCAATGGCGTTGCTGAGCGGTTCAATCGGAACATGAAAGAACAAGCGATTCACCGGCGTATCTTCAAGAATGTTGATGAAGTTCGTGACGCTGTCGTTGACTTCAAAGACCGTTACAACCGAGAATGGCGGCTGGAAAAACTGGGGTTCATGTCACCCCTCGAACCCCGTCACGCATGGATTTTTAAACAGGCCGCCTGAGTGCCAAAACCGTGTCCAAACAATCCGGGCCGATACAGGTCAAACGTCGTTAGACATGGGAGGCCTTGTCGATCTGCCGCATTTCACTATAGAGAATAACAATAGCGATAAGACCCGCCGTCATATCGGCAGCCGCTACCGAGAACAACAGGCCGTCATGTCCGTAAGCGTGCTGCAGCAAGGCCATCAGGGGCATCAGAAACACGCCATGCCGCAGTACCGCTACAAGCGTTGCCCAGATTGCGTCGCCCTTAGCCTGCATGAAAAGCAGACACACCTGTTGCACCGCTAACACCGGCAACGCACAATGGAACAGTAAGATCGCGCGGCTACCAATCTCTATCGTCGCCGACTCGTGCGTAAACCAGCCGATGATGGTCCTAGCTTGCCACACGACCCAGCCGGCATAGACTCCGGCGAACGTTAGCGCGACGGCAACCATAGTCCGAACCGCTTGCGCCACCCGTGTCCAGTTACCTGCGCCGACATTAAACCCTACAACCGACTGCGCCCCGATGCACAGCCCATACAGCGGAAGTACCGCCAGCATCGCCAAGCGGCTGGCCAAACCTATCGCCGCCACCGATGCCTCGCCGTAGCGAGCAGCGAACCCATTGAGCATGGACATGGCCGCTACCGCGAGCAGCGTATTGAGCGCTGGTGGAATGCCGATGCGGGCGATGCTCGCCAGCCGGCACCAGCAGCGTCCCACCGATGGCCACAATAAGACGATGGCCCCGTGCCTGCCCGCGAAATGTCGCCAATACAAGGTTAAGCCGCACAACTGGGCCAGAAATGTTGCGATACCGGCCCCATCGATGCCCAGCCCCAACCAGAAAATCATCACCGGGTCAAGCGCCGCGTTCATTGCGAAGGATGAGACTTGGGTCGTCATGCTGAGCACGGTATTGCCATCCGCTCTCACGATGAAACCACAGACCATATTGAATACCACTGCCACATAGCCCAGCAGCAGCCAATGAAGATAGGCCACCGCCAGTGGCAAAGTCGATGGTCCAGCGCCTAGCCATGCCAGCAAACTTGGAGCCAACAGCCAGCCGGCGATTGCCGCAATGCCAGCAATTACCATCGCAGACCATAACGCGTGCGAGGCATAATCGTTGGCAGAGTGATCGTCGGCGCGCCCCAAGCTTCGAGCAATCAACGAGGCGGCCCCTGCACCGAAGATCTGGCCTATTGCCGTGATGCCCATTGCAAACGGGAACGAGAATGCCATCGCCGCGAGTGCCGCTGTTCCGAGCCGTCCCACGAAATAGGCGTTGAGCAACTGATAAGCGGCACTGACAGTGACTCCAATGACGGAAGGAAGAGCCAGCCGCAGGATCAGTGGCAACAGTCGATCATGGGCCATTGACTGCATCCGTGATGCCGCAACTGTTGGCGTGTTCATACCATGGCTCGCTTCACGCTTGCTGCGTCCACATCTTCCTTATTGTCCCTGAGCCATCCGGCATAAGCCGCGAGACAATGCAGCAACTGACGTCCCAGCATGTTCGCCTCCTCTGCGGAAAAGCAATGCAGCGCACAATGCATCTGGATACGAAGTTTACCGTCCACATTGTCGATATCTAACCGCAACGTGTGATGACGGTTGGACCCCATCCCATCACCCGTCCAGATCGTCGGTTGAGCAAGGCCGAGCAGCATGCGCGTACGAAGATTATCTAACGCAGCGCGATAGTTGACGACAACACGAGGCCAGTCGAAATCCATGAGTGCCTTCGCCTGATCGTCCGGCAGCAGATACGCAGCCGCCCGTAGCCCAATGCCATGGATCCGCGCCGAATTGCGCTGACGACGCACCACTTTCAGACGTTCCGCCACACTGAGTCGCCCCTCACAAACGATGGCCAGCGGGACAAGCTCCGCGGTAAAGCCCATAACCGTCGACAGATCCTGACCCGGCAGGATAGGCGTGCGCAGCATGTCCATGCTGTCCAAAAACAGCCCTCGTCGCTGGTTGCCCTGTCCTGCCACCTCCGCCAAGGCGCACAGGATGACGTCGAACGCGTCAAAGCCGTGCCGTTCCGGATGCAGATCGAGCAGAACCTTTGTCGATTCCGCATCCAGGTCCAGATAGCGAATCCCCTTGCGCGCACACAAGGCCTCGAAAGCAGCATCACTGTGCATCTGCCCAGTATGGAGCATCTCGAACAAGCGGCGGCTGGCATCAGCGCCACTATCGACTGGCTCAACCTCGAGGACTGTAGCACTATCCTCACGCAGCAGTTCCCATGGCCGGCTTCGCCAATAAGCAATGTGGCTGTCCAACGAACCGCTCACATGTTCGCGCAGCGCCTTCACCCATCGATTCAACTGCGCGCGGCCACTGAATGCGGGAACTGGCGCGTGGCCATGCACTATAGCCAGATAGTAGCGTTCTACTTCGTCCAGCAGCAGCCGAAACCCATAGCCGTCGACTAGAAAATGATGAATTATGATAAAAATCCAACTGTGCGGCCGCCCACCGACCTCCGCCTCGATCAATTGGAAACGCGACATCCAGGTACGACCATCGAACCGGAATGCATATTGCGCTTTCTCAGCGATACCAGATACCTCTCGCGTGCAATCACCGAGCTCTGCGTACGAGCCCAATGCAACTCGCTCCAGATGCAACGCTCCGACTCCGGTATGGAAGCGTAGATCATCGTCATCTCGAGAGATCCTGGTGCGCAACAGTGGGTAGTCTTTCGCCAACCTGACGATAGCGGACTCCAATATGGCCGGATCCAAACGGCAGCTATCGTCTTGCCAGATCGCGTACATGTTGAAATGCTCGTCTAAACCCATGCGCCGATTCATGAATCGTATCGTAGGCGTTACTTCCACGCCACCGCCGATTTGGCCATCATGGTGCACCAGTTCGCCAGAGCGGGCATCGACCAGCCCGGCCAGTTCGCGTAACACTGGATAATCGTACAACTCGCTGACCGAAAAGCGGATGTCCATCTTGGCCGCCTGCGCCACACAGCGCACGCTCAGCATAGAGGTACCACCCAGTGAGAAGAAATGCGCGTCCGCACTAATCGTCGATATACCAAGCACTTCCTGCCAAACCGCGGCCAGTGCATTCTCGGTCGTGGTGACCAGCGGCGCGAATACGCCCACTGCGGTTTGCCGTGGCAACGGCAAGCGTGAACGGTCCAGTTTACCGCCCGGCAGCTTAGGCAAAGCCCGCAAGCGGACAAATGAACGGGGAATAGTATGGGGCAACAGCGAATGACGGAGCATTTGTCTGAACCCATCCTCCGTCGACGGCAGCTTCGCCTCCGTGCCCACCACGTAAGCAGTCAACAGCGGCTCGCCATCCGCGGCGCGGTGCAAATGCACCGCGGCCTCCTCGACCCCAGGACATTTTCGCAAGACGTGAGAAATCTCATCCAGTTCAACGCGCAAGCCATGGATCTTGATTTGGTTGTCACGCCTTCCGAGGAACTCCAGGCGGCCGTCGTCACGGTGGCGCCCCAAATCGCCAGTGCGATAAGCCACAGTTCCGAAAGGCTGTAACTCTGGCACCGAATTATCAACAAATCGCTCGGCCGTCAACTCCCTGCTGCCATGGTAGCCACTCGCCAGGCAGTCACCCGTCACCAGGATCTCCCCCACCGCACCTTGAACCACCGGCCACAACTTGTCATCTACGACCGCTATGCCGACATTGGCCACCGGCTTACCGATCGGGACAGTCCGTTCATCAGCGCCCACTTCGCACACCTCCCCCCAAGCGGCGTTCGAACTACACTCGGAGGATCCGTAGAAGTTGAACAAACGGGCCTGTGGGAACGCCTCGAGAAAGCGCCGAGCCAACTCTGGCGGCAACGCCTCAGCGCTTGAGGTGACCAGCCGCAAATCTGAAACCGACCGTCCGTCTGTCAATTGTGCCGTCAAAATGCCGGTGATCAACGGTGGCGAGCACAGCAGACGCGTTACCCGGTAACGATCGAGCTGCAATAGCAGCAGGGATGGATCTTGCAGTTCTTGCTGACTCAGCAGCAAACTAGGAACGCCTTGTAAGAGTGGCCCGAAGATTTCCCATTGACTGGCAACCAGCGCCGCCGACTTCTGCACGACGCAGACATCGCCGGCCTGAAATGGGAATTGCCCCCACATCCAGTGCAAACGATTTAGGCATGCTGTAGCGGAAACTACAACGCCCTTCGGTTTTCCCGTAGAGCCAGATGTGTATACGATCTGCAGCACTTCATGCGAGCAAGATGGCGAAGGGGCGGCATCTGTTTCCTCATTGCCGCATGCAACTTCCTCCGACGGCAGTAGCACCAGCCCTCTGTCACGAAATGCTTCCCGCTGCAACGGCGTGGCAACGAAGGCATTGGGAGCGACATCTTTGGCAATCTCAAGTATGCGACTTACCGGATAATTTGCCCCGATCACCGAGTAGGTTGCGTGCAGCTTGATCGCAGCCAGAATAACGATCAACGCGTTAATGCCGCGGTCAATGCCAAGCAGCACCCTGTCGCCGGCACCAACACCGGAGGCTGCAAGTCTGTTAGCAAAACGGTTGGCCGCTGCATCCAACTCAGCGTACGAAATGCGGCCGCGCTCCCAGAAATAAGCAGTATCCACTGGTGACATTTTTGCACGCACTTCGAACATTTCGCGTAGCGTACTAGCGCCTGTATAAGCCAGCCGTCCTCCGTTGTACCGCTTAAGAAAAGCCTTTTCAGCTGGGTGCCGCAGATCCAGCTCTGCCAGCGGCGCTGCGGGCGCCGCAATGATCGCCTGAATAATTTGCTGCAGGTTGAGCAGCATTCTGGAAACGAGCTCGTCGGAGAACAGCTCGGTGCAATAGGACATCTGCAGATAGATGCCGTCCCCCTCTTCCTGACAGTAAAGAGTGAGATCGTACTTGGTATAACCGTTTTCCAATTCTCGGGCGACAATTGACACGTCTTGCCGCCCCTCAGAAATCAGCTCTGCCTTCTCCGAATACATGTTGAACATCGCCTGGAATACGGGGGAAAAATTGCTTCCACGTACCACGTCAACTGCTTCCAACATCCGACTGAATGGATATGCCTTGTTGAAGGCAGCACCGATGACAGTTTGCTGCGTCGTGGCCAGATTTTCGATGAATGACTTGTCAGGATTTATCTTCGCCCTTAGCGGCAACATGTTTAGGAAGAACCCCAGCAGGTTTTCCGTACCTGACTGTTCGCGCACTACATTCGGAGTGCCGACGATGATATCGTCCTGTCCACTGTACTCTCTCAACAAAACGTAAAACGTCGTCAGTAACACGCTGAAAAGCGTTGTGCGATTGTCCGCAGCGAGTTCGCGAAGTCTGGACGCCGCGAGAGCCGGAATTTGTATGGCGTGTGACTTACCGGTGTAATGCATCCGCCTCGGACGAGGCTTATCGGAAGGCAGGGTCAGCACCGGCAACTCACCCGACAGCTGTTGTGCCCAGTACGCGCGCTGTCGCGCCCAGCAGTCCGATCGAAACTGCTCAGACTCCCATTTCGCGAAATCCGCGAACGAAATTTCGGCTTCGAGACCGTCCACTGAGCTGACTCCCGCCTTGTAAAATTCACGCAGTTTGCGCACCATCACCGAAAGCGACCACGCGTCCATAATGATTTCATGCGTGGTAAAGATGACAACATGCCGGTCTGATCTCTCTCGTACTAGTAGTGCGCGATACAGTGCACCCGCGGCGAGATCAAAGGACGGATGAAACTCGCTCGCCTTCAGTTCAGCCAACCTGGGGGCACGATGGTCGCCGCAAAGGTCTATAAAGCGCAAACTGCCCTTCGGCGGTGAATCGAAGGTCAAATATGGATTGCCGCTCTTTTCGACGAATCGGATGCGCAGTGTGTCGAAGTACTGCACCACCGCATCCCAAGCCCGACTAAAGCGATCTCGATCAAGCTCTCCGCAGCATTCGAGCGCCGTTTGCAGGGTGTAGTTGGATGCTGTTGGATCAAGCTTCCACAAAAACCATAAGTGTTTTTGAATGTGGCTGGCCGGAGCCTCTCCGCCCTCATCACGGCGACTGCCGACAATGGCGGGGAGCGACTCATGCGCATCCTCTTTCTCGGCTAGGAGCTCGGTCAACTCATCTATTGTGCAATGATACAGGTCAACCACTGAAACTTCGCAGGCGAATTCGCTCCGAATACGGTTGATCGCAAGCATGGCGCGCAGCGAGTCACCGCCCATCAGCAAAAAGTTGTCGTTTCGTCCCAGCCGGTCTAGATGCAGTATCTCGGCTAGCAGCCTGCACAACCGAACCTGAAGACCGTCAGCAGGCTCCAGATATTTCACATCGGACAAAGGACGCAAACTTTCCGGGGAAGGCAATTTTTTGTAATCAAATTTGCCATTGGCGTTTAATGGTAATGTCGCCATCTCGAAAAAAAGATCAGGCAGCATGTAGTCAGGCAACTGACGCGACATGTGTTCGCGCAAAGCGCTCCGTGTAACCTCCTCTCGAAGCTTGACGAAGGCCACGAGGCGCGGCAGTCTTTCCGCTTCCCCCAGACTATTTAGTGTTTCCCTTGCCGTCAGTTTCACCCGATTGTCAGCGGGGTAATGCACCACTACGGCCGCGGCCTCGACTGCTGCATGTAACCCCAGCAAACCTTCTACCTCGTTTAGCTCAATACGATAGCCACGCAGCTTAACCTGACGATCTGCTCTTCCGAGACACTCCAGTAAGCCATCCTCACGCATCCTCACGAGATCGCCAGTCTTGTATAATCGATCATATCCGCGCTTATCGCTGAAAGGGTTAACCACAAAAGCCTCCTCGGTACGCGCGTCGTCGTTAATGTAGCCACGCGCAAGGCCAACGCCGGCTACACAGAGTTCGCCTACGTCACCTGACGCAACAAGCGTCAGCGCCGCTGCATCTGGCCTGACCACATAGATTTGCAGATTGTCTATCGATTTCCCGATTGGCATAAATGCCTGACCTTCCGCCGGAGAGTTAGAAATCAAAGCATGCGTGACACCGTCGGCACATTCAGTCGGTCCATAGTGGTTGAGGATGGGAATAGACGGGTACATGGCCAGCCAGCGTCGGCATACGTCGGGCGGCAATGCCTCCCCGACGGTGGAAATCCTGCGCAGCGCCGGCAGCGCGCGTGCCTCGATCAATTCGACTTCGGCCACAAACGAGCGTAGTTGTGACGGCACAAATTGAATGACCGATACTTGGCATTCGCGCAGCTCAAGCAGCAGCCGCGACGGATCGCATACGACGTCTCTATTAATGATCCGCGTGCACGCCCCCACTTGCAGCGCCGCCATAAATTGCCACAGAGAAATGTCAAAACAGTGCGATGCAGTCTGCGCCACCTGGTCAGTTTTACTGATCGCCAGATCGCGGACCTTAGCATGCAAATGATTGACAAGGCTCCGCTGTTCAACCATTACGCCCTTTGGTTGACCGGTGGTACCCGAAGTAAAAATGACGTAGGCAAGATCACTGCCTTTGCCTCTGGGCCCGACAAAGGCTACGCTCGATGCTTGCGCTTCCTCAATATCAAGAAGCACTAGTTCCGGTTTGGCTGCCTCCAAATACGCCGCCTGTTCGTAGCAGTTATGGTCGGTCACCAGCAGGCAGCATTTACTCTTCTCCAGCATGTAATCCAAACGTTCCGCTGGATACTGGCGATCAAGCGGCATATAGGTACCGCGAATCTTAAAAATGGCAAGCATCGCAGCCAATAAATCAGTTCCTCGCTCCATCAGCACGCCGATGACGGGCGCCTCGCGGCCACAGCGCTCGGTCAGCGCCGTTGCGATGCGATTAGACTGCTCATCAAGCTCCCGATACGTCACCGACTCGCTGCCATGCCTCGCTGCTATATGGTGCGGATAAAGCCGTGCCGCATCACAAAAGTAGTCCACTGCCAATGGTGTTTTCATTTCAATCTCACTCACTCTATTAAATGCTTGAAGTAACCGGCCCTATACTAAAACCAGCTGTCTCGGCGGACGACCGCAAAAGTATCCGTGGAATGATCGTCGAATGGCTCATTGCGTTTGGATTGGATAACTGGTTACGATTAGAATCAGTACCGATAACCGCGAAAGATGCGGCTGGCGCGAGCAACGTTACAACTCGATGGCGCATAGATCGCCTTCCGATCGCACATTGCTATGACGATGCGAGACCGAACCCACCGAGTGCCCGCATCGCGTAACGGCGCTATATCTTGCGCCAGCCCCGCAGTTCTCCCCAATCCTCAGAGAGCGAGTTCCTGGCACGCTTCCGAAACGGTCACGCAGCGCTTACTGTCAAAAAGTAGGGTCGCGCTCGCGATGAAGGCTTTCGGATCATCGGCAACAAGCGACCAACCGTGGGAAAACCGCACAGTGCGTGATCTGTTCATCGTTAAAGTAACCGTCCTCAATCACAATCACGACCTTAGCTCGAGCAAGCGATGTCAGTTCAAGAAGAGGACTATGCAATGAGTCGTAGTAAGGAATTCACTTCATACAGGTTTCGAACTTTGTTGCAATATAAAAACTACAGTAAAGCGCGTGAATAATTGAAACATGTGCGCTTCGACACCCGACGCTCCAGTAGCATAAGTTCAGAAGTATTCAACAGTCATTTAGTGGATTAGAAGGTGCGATGGCTCTGCTCGATTAGGTCGTCCTGACCGTCGCGTCGATGTCGGTGCTCACATGCTGCTCACTTCGCCGCACAGCTTCATTCTGGCAGAGCCCTTGTTAACTTTCTTTGTGAGATATATCGTTCGTCGGACTGCACAGCAACGCAGGAAGAAACTTCCCGGTCAGGGAACGGAATGGAACTGATGATCCAGAGCGCCGTTTCCTTAGTAACGCGTAGCGCGGCACCTTGAGTGGACGCCGCAATAACATAACATGTCGACTGTCATTTTTTGAAGATCTTGTCTGTGGCTCGTGAGGCTTTGGTTTCGTGTTCACGCTTCGTTACCTTCCGCTTTAATTTCCCCGCGACAGCAGATGCAATAGTTGAGCCAACGCCACGACACACCGGATAGATATCTCACAACACATTGCTGATCGGGATGATTGATGGGCATTCACCCTCCAAAACGCTTGCGGGATCTTGCGCCAAGAATCGTTTGTCGGTTTGCCTGTGTTGCATGTCCGACAATGTTTGATGTGCAACACCACGGATTACCGCGAGGAAGGCCGATCAAAGCGACGAACTTACTGACGAGATCATTACAGTAATCAGGGCCAACTCGGTCTCATTGAAGAACTTGCGGTCGACCACCAGCGCCTTGGCCGCCTCGCCTTTCTCATGAGCGCGACCTGCAGCCAGATAGGCCGGCTAGTGCACGTCCCAATCGAATTCGGCACCCGAGATTCAGCAGCGACACGAAGGGCTGCCCAAAGCGATTATCGATCGGGCGTGGGATGCGCAGTTGCGACTGTGCCGGCGATATCGCAAGCTCGTAACCCCACGCAAGAACGCCAACATTGCGGACGTTGCCGTTGCGCGCGAATTAGCCGGTTTCACTGGGACATTGCCCGACTCGCGATGGCGCTTGCATTGCCGCGTAGCGTGCAGTCCATATGAGACTGATGACGGGTCGGTATTGATGATCGATGAACTGATTCATGAAGGGAGTTTCCTGAAGTCGGCGTAGCCCGGTATTCGAGCAATCCGCGCTTCCACTTCGCAACGGGCAGTCCCCGACTTGCGTTTTAAGAACGCGGCAGGCTCATGAGACGGAATGGAACGAACGCCCCCCCCACCACGGCCGGTGAGGAAATGCAGGACAGTGGATCCTCGCGGGCCGACGGCATCAAGTGCCCAAGTGGGAGATCATGACGATTTCCCAAGGCTAACCGGAGGATCCACAATGAACTATGGGATAGTCGGTCCTGACATCGCAAAGAACGTCATGCAGTTGCATTGGATGGATCCGGATACCGGGGAGATCATCAACAGCCAATCAAGCGAGCCGCATTTCTGGAGCACTTCGCGAATCGTGCTCCTTGACTAGTCGGCATGAAGCATGCGGCGGCGCCCAGCATTGGGCCGGACGACTGATTGAAATGGGACATCAGGTGAAGCTGATACCGGCGAAATTTGCCAAGGTTTTCAACATTCGCAATAAAAACGATGCTGCAGACGCCCGTGCCATCTGGATGGCGACGCAGATGCTGGGGAAATCTGTGGCAGTCAAGACCGAAGCCCAGCAAGCCGTAATGCTCTGCACCGGATACCGCAACAGAAGATCAAGTTCCGCACCATGCAGATGAACTGCCTGCGTTGTACTGCGCCCAGTTTTTGACGCGGTACTGGCTTTGGAACTCGATTGCTTGCTGGTCGTGTCCTTCCGCATCTTCTCGGCATAAATTGAGAATGTACGCAGGAAACCGAACTGTTAACAGAGCCCCTCCCGGACGCTGTTGCGCGTAAACGTCAGCATGCGCAGCTAGATTTATGCAACAACGCCAATAAAAAATAGGAAAAAGCTGGAAACACGTTGCATAAAAAATCGCCCCGAAACCCAAACAAAAAGGGTATCGGGGTGGAATACACATTGGAGAATTACCGGAGAAACGTAAGCGTCAATCCGAGGCCGTCTTGACGATCAGAACTTGACCTCTGAGAGCCGCTGATTCGCGAGCACGAGATCGAAGGCGGCGGGATCGAAGCTGCCGCCACACCACTCGAGGAAGTAGTCGTGCTCCTCGTGCGTCGGATCGGTGATCGCTTCGAGGAAGTCGGCATATCCTGGCACTCCACCGACGTCTTCCGGTGGACACGCATTCTGTCCGTCCAGGCACAGCGGCCGGCGCATGTCTGGA
>NZ_JBFRCL010000106.1:0-14416 GCF_040965695.1 Paraburkholderia sp. BR10937 | reverse complement strand
GATCGCGAAAGCGCCGTTAAACCATCGAACTACCCGGCGCTTCCTGCGTTGCTGCGTCAGCAGCAGAGAAACGAGATTATGAAGAATCCTTTCCGCTTCGTCAACCCCTTTTTTTCGCTCACCGCTTGAAAAAGCTTGCTGACTCCTGCGCCCGCCGGTTTCCGCGGCGGCCTTCGCTGCCCTGACGTCGGAGACATCGAACTGCGAAGGGGGCGAATCTTATCGCCCCCGCCGGCACTGTGCAAGGGGGTGGCGAAAATATTCCTCACTTGCGGGTAAGGACCTCCAGCGGCACCGCATTCGCCATCGCCGCGTAGCCCGCATCGCTTGGGTGGATGTGGTCGCCACTGTCATAGCCGTAACGCAGTCGCGCCGGATCTGCCGGGTCCCGCAGCGCGGCATCGAAGTCGACCACGCCGTCGAACGCCCCGCTCGTCCGAATCCACTGGTTCACCGCCGTGCGGATTGCCTCGCGCTCCGGCGGCAGTGAAGCTGGCGTGAGCGTCGCGCCGAAAATGCGCACGCCGCGCCCATGCGCCTGCGCGATCACGCGGCGGTAGCCCGCGATCAGGTCGTTCGCGTCCACGTGCGTATGAGGAAAGTCGCAGTCGAGGCCCGATCGCGCCGGCATCGCCTGGAAGTTGATGTCGTTGATGCCGATGAGCAGCACCACGGTCTTCACGCCCGGATGGCCGAGCGCGTCGCGGCCAAAGCGCCGCTCGAGCGCCTCGCCATAGCAAGGCGAATCGCTCAGCAGCCGGTTGCCGCTGATCCCGAGATCGATCACGCCGAGATCCGTGCGCTGCGACTGGGCGATGCGGCGCGCCAACGCGTCCGGCCAGCGACGGTTCTGGTTGAGCGAGGAACGCATGCCATCGGTAATGGAATCGCCGATCGCCGCGACTGTCGACGCCCCCGGCGCCTCGACCGCCAGCCCCGTCACCCACGCGTACTGCGTAAAGCGCTGGGTGAATGCGCCAATCGACGGATCGGCGACGTGATTGCCCGGACGAGAGACGTAATTCACCTGGCTCGCCACGCGGTGCCACGCAACCATCTTTTGCTCGGCTCCCATATAGGAGCTGATCGCGTATGGCGCGTGCGCCTTCAGATCGATCTGGACCGGATCGCTATCGAGCGCCGCGCCGGGCGGCACCGACACCGACGCCCGCCCGCCGAAGGTCACGTGCACCGTGCCCGCCTCGCTCGCCGCCGCGCCGCCGGCCGACGGTGCAATCGCCATCGCCTCGATTACGAGCGGCGCGCGCCCGTAGAGGTTGCTCACATGCACCCGCGCGACCGTGCCGCCCAGCGTCGGATACACGATCTGGCGAACGGTACGTCCGGCCACCTCGGGCGCACGGTACAGCGCAGGGAGCGCGTCGCGCTCGGGAATCGACTGCAGCGCCGTCGCCCAGCTCGTGACCCAGGGGCCCGGTGCTTGATCCGCGAACGCCGGAGACGTGGCGCCAAGCGAAATGAACAAAGCGGCCGCGGCCGCGAAGGGAGCAAAAGAAATCTTCATCCGTGAACGAGTGCGCAGGCAAAGGGGCATTGTGCCCCATGGCCCGGTGCGCAGCCTTCCATCCGCCTGACAATCCAGCGCGCTAAACCACGCGAAAACCCACACACACGCCGCCCACACGAACAAATCCCAGGCATTCCTGCTGCCGCCCCACTAAAACTCAGCGGTAGGCCTGAATTTCTTTGCCCTACCTCAAAAAATTCATTTACCGACCGGTCGGTTGGTTTATACTGCGCGACATACCCAACTTCGAAGAGAGCGTCTCCATGTACACGCAATCCCTCGACATCCCCGGCAACGTTGCTCCGCTCGACGCGGACGCAACCTCGTCGGAGCAGGCGCAGTTCGACGCCATCATGGCCGCCGACGGCAAGATCGAGCCGCAGGACTGGATGCCCGAAGCCTATCGCAAGACGCTCGTGCGCCAGATCTCGCAGCATGCGCACTCGGAAGTCGTCGGCATGCTGCCGGAAGGCAACTGGATCTCGCGCGCGCCCAGCCTCAAGCGCAAGGCGATCCTGCTCGCCAAGGTGCAGGACGAAGCAGGCCACGGCCTCTATCTGTATAGCGCGGCGGAAACACTCGGCGTTTCGCGCGACCAGCTCGTCGACGCCCTGCATGCCGGCAAGGCCAAGTATTCGAGCATCTTCAACTACCCGACACCCACGTGGGCCGATGTCGGCGTGATCGGCTGGCTCGTGGACGGTGCGGCGATCATGAACCAGATCCCGCTGTGCCGCTGCACGTACGGCCCGTACGCGCGCGCCATGATCCGCATCTGCAAGGAAGAGTCGTTCCACCAGCGCCAGGGCTTCGACGCCCTGCTCGCCATGATGAGCGGCACCGAAGCGCAGCGCGAACTCGTTCAGCAATCCGTGAACCGCTGGTGGTGGCCGGTGCTGATGATGTTCGGCCCGAGCGACGCCGATTCGGTCCACAGCAACCAGTCGGCCAAATGGGGCATCAAGCGCATCTCGAACGACGATCTGCGCCAGAAGTTCGTCGATGCGACGGTCGAGCAGGCCAAGGTGCTGGGCGTCACGCTGCCCGATGCCGATCTGAAATGGAACGAAGCGCGCGGCCACTACGACTACGGCACGATCGACTGGGAAGAATTCTGGCGCGTCGTGAACGGCGACGGCCCGTGCAACCGCGAGCGTCTCGGCACGCGCGTGAAGGCACACAACGAAGGCGCGTGGGTGCGCGAAGCCGCCCTCGCTCACGCCGAAAAGCAACGTCAGCGCGCCGAAAAGCACGCAGCTTGAGCACACCTCATACATGAATCAGGAAGGAAGGAGATCCACGATGAACAAGGAATGGCCGATCTGGGAAGTGTTCGTGCGTAGCAAGCAGGGCCTCGACCACAAGCACTGTGGCAGCCTGCACGCCTCCGACGCCTCGATGGCGCTGCGCATGGCGCGCGACGTCTACACGCGCCGCCAGGAAGGCGTGAGCATCTGGGTGGTGCCGTCGTCGGCAATCACGGCATCGGATCCGAACGACAAGGCCGAGCTCTTCGAGCCGGCCGGCGACAAGATCTATCGCCACCCGACGTTCTACACGCTGCCCGACGAAGTCAACCACATGTAAGAGCGCATCATGACGACGCCCACGCCTGAACAACTCGCGTACGTGCTGCGCCTCGCCGATACGGCGCTGATCCTCGGTCAGCGCAATACGGAATGGTGCGGCCACGGCCCGATCCTCGAAGAAGACATCGCGCTCGCCAACATGAGCCTCGACCTGATCGGTCAGGCGCGCCTGCTCTACACGCATGCCGCCACGCTCGAAAAGGCGCTCACCGGCCGCGAGCGCACCGAGGACGACTACGCCTATTTCCGCGCCGAGCGCGAGTTTGCGAACTACACGCTCGCGGAGCTGCCGCACTTCGGCCCACTCGCCGGCACGACGCATTCGGCCAACGACTACGCCGTGACGATCGTGCGCAACTTCCTCTACGCCACGCTGATGGAGCATCTGTGGACCGCGCTGCTGCGCTCCGCCGACCCGCAGCTGGCCGCGATCGCCGAGCGCTCGATCAAGGAAACGCGCTACCACGTGCACCATGCGCGCGAGTGGCTGATCCGTTTCGGCGACGGCACCGATGAATCGCACCGCCGTGCCCAGGTCGCGCTCGACTGGCTGATGCCGTACACACGGGAATTCTTCAGCACCGACGCCGTGGAAACGGCCGTGGCCGAAGCCGGCATCGCACCTCTCACGGCGCAGTTCGAAGCCGCATGGCGCGCCGACGTGGAAGCCGCGCTCGAAGAAGCCACGCTCACGATGCCTGAGCAGGTGTTCCACATCACGACCGGCAAGCACGGCGAGCACTCGGAGCACATGGGTTTCGTGCTGGCCGAGATGCAGAGCCTCGCGCGCCAGCACCCGGACGCGCGCTGGTAAGCACCCCCGCAGGAACAGAGGAAGTCACGATGCAAGCAACGGCAGATCACGCGCTCGAACGCGCCTGGGAAGTGCTGGAATCGGTGCCCGATCCGGAGATTCCGGTCGTGTCGATCCGCGAACTGGGCATTCTGCGCGACGTGCGCCGCGCCGACGACGGCCAGATCGAAGTGGTCATCACGCCCACCTACTCCGGCTGCCCGGCGATGTCGCAGATCGCGGAGGACGTCGCGCACGCGCTCGACGCCGCCGCGCTCGCGCCCTACCGCATCGCGACGACCCTCACGCCCGCGTGGACCACCGACTGGATCACCGACGAAGCGCGCGAAAAGCTGCGCGCCTATGGCATCGCGCCGCCCACGGGCAACTGCGGCTCCGCGCCTCAATCGGCCGAACAGCCGATCACCTTCATCGCGAAACCGAAGCCGTTGCCCGCGCCCGCCTGCCCGCACTGCGGTTCGCAGCACACCGAACGCCTCGCGCAGTTCGGCTCGACCGCGTGCAAGGCGCTCTACCGCTGCATCGACTGCCGCGAACCCTTCGACTACTTCAAACCGTACTGATATGGCCACTCCGCAATTCCATTCGCTGCGCATCCGCGAAGTGCGGCCCGAAACCGCGGACGCGGTCTCTGTCGCTTTCGAAGTCCCGCCCGAGCTGCGCGAGGCGTTTCGCTTCACCCAGGGGCAGTTCGTCACGCTCAAGACGCACATCGACGGCGAAGAAACGCGCCGTTCTTACTCGATCTGCGTGGGCGTGACCGACTACGACCGCGACGGTGAGCTGCGCATCGGCATCAAGCGCGTGCGCGGCGGGCGTTTCTCGAACTTCGCGTTCGAGCAGCTCGCGCCCGGCCACGAGATCGACGTGATGACGCCCGATGGCCGCTTCTTCACGCACCTGAACGCCGAGCACGGCAAGCACTACGTGGCGTTCTCGGGCGGCTCGGGCATCACGCCCGTGCTCGCGATCATCAAGACGACGCTCGAAACGGAGCCGCGCAGCGCGTTCACGCTCGTGTACGGCAACCGCAGCGTCGACGCGATCATGTTCGCCGAAGAGCTGGAGGATCTGAAGAACCGCTTCATGAGCCGCTTCCGCCTCTATCACGTGCTCTCGGACGACCTGCAGGACGTCGAGCTCTTCAACGGCGTGCTCGATCAGGCCAAGTGCGCAGCGTTCCTCGAAACGCTGCTGCCCGCCGACGAGATCGACGAAGCCTTCATCTGCGGCCCCGGCCCGATGATGGACGCCGCCGAAGCCGCGCTCAAGGACGCGGGCGTGCCGCCGCAGAAGGTGCACGTGGAGCGCTTCGGCTCGCCGCTGCCGCAGGCGGGTGTGCCGAACGTCGAGATCACCGAAAACACGCCGGCCGCCGACCTCGAGATCGTCATCGACGGCAAGAAGCGCAAGATGCGCCTGCCGTACGAGGGCGTGAGCCTGCTCGACGTCGGCCTGAAGGCGGGTCTGGCGCTGCCTTACGCGTGCAAGGGCGGCGTGTGCTGCACCTGCCGCGCCAAGGTGCTCGAAGGCGAGGTGAAGATGGACAAGAACTACACGCTCGAGGAGCAGGAAGTGAAGGACGGCTTCGTGCTCACCTGCCAGTGCCATCCGGTGAGCGAGCGGGTGGTCGTGAGTTTCGACGAACGTTAAGGCGTTAGAGCAACAGCACGCTTTCGGCCTGCAGGCGATCCGCTTACACTAGGGGCCGCCCGCGGGTGTTGCAGCGCAGCGCTGCGACACCCGCGGGCGGCTCCTTTTGTTATTTGCGTGCTTTCGGGCTTACAGGGCGTTCAGCGTGAACGCAACGAGGTGTCGATGACCACGATTCACCTCATTTACGGCGAGCCGGCCGTGACGGCACTACGTCAGGCTCTCGAAGCGGCGGGCCGTCCGGACCGCGTGATCGCCCTCCGCGATGATCTGACGGTAGGCCCGTTGCGCGACATCGACGTGGCCGGCGACCCCGGCGTCGCACAACGCGCCGCCTTCTGGGAACGCCTGAGCGATGCGCCGCCAACCCTCGCCCACGACGACTGCGCGGCGTTGGGTACGCTCGAAGCCGACGACTCCCACGTGGTGATCTGGCACACGCACGACGCCGCGCACCAGCTCGCGCTGCGGCGTGTCTGTTACCGCTTGCGCGACGTCCCGCAGCGCCTGAACGAAGTGCGCCTGACTGCCGAAGAAATTTCGGGCCCGAACGCCGCAGCCCGCATCGAGGCGCGCTTGCCCGACGCCGCGCCGATCTCGGTGCTGCGCATCACGCGTCTCGCGCTGGAGTGGCAGGAAGCCAAGTTCGCCAACGGCGAGACGCGCCGCTGGCGCGACAATACCTTTACGAGCGGCACGTGGAGCGACCTCGACGCCATGATCCTCGACGTGCTCGATGCCCACGAAGACCGTCCGGCGGGCGCATCCTGGCTCGCCAGCGACGTGCTCGGCGCAGCCCTCACGCGTGGCGGCGCCGGCTTCACGGTTGGCGAGCCCGTCGTGCTGTGGCGCCTGCGCGAGCTGTGCGCAGCCGAAGAACTGCGCCTGCGCGACGACATGTGCGCCGCCTGCGCCCCTCTCGCCGCTGCCGCGCGCGCCGCCCGTCCGCCGCTGCCGCAAACCGCCGCGCACCTTTCCCTCCCCCGCTGAATTCCCATGGCACGCACCCGAGCGCCCGACCACGAAACCCAACGCGACCAGATCCTCGAGCTCGCCGCCGCCAAATTCGCGCAGACGAGCTACCCGAGCACCTCAATGTCGGACCTCGCGGCCGCCAGCGGCACCTCGAAGGCGCGGCTCTATCACTATTACGAGAGCAAGGAAGCGATCCTCTTCGACCTGCTCGATCGCTACACCAAGCGGCTCATGCTGATCATCGCGGAGGTGGAGGGCGCGAGCCAGCGACGCGGTCACGACGAGCGCGAGAGCTTCGCGGAGCTGATTCGCGCGTTTCTCGCCGAATACGAAACCTCGCACAGCCGCCACGTAGCGCTCCTGAACGACGTCAAATACCTCGTCGACGCCCAGCGCGAGATCATCCTGAACCGCCAGCGCGACGTGGTCGCCGCCTTCACGCGCCAACTCGCGCGCGCGTATCCGGGCCAGGTCACGAACGAAAACCAGACCGCGCTGACGATGATGGTGTTCGGCATGATCAACTGGACGTTTACGTGGCTCAAGCCCGGCGGCCGCATGGGCTATCGCGACTTCGCCGAGCAGGTGATCGCCATGGTCGATCACGGTCTGAAGGGCGCCTGAAGGGCGCCAGGACGGTGCTCCGGGCGGTAGAAATTTTCGGGCCAGATTGCTGCAATGCGACATGATGCGTCAGGACAACAGTTGACACGTCAAACGACCCGCCTCGAATAAACGTTAATAATCAATTGGTTGCACTTATATTTTTATTAATTAGGCGCAACACTCAAATTTGCACTCCGGGTTTTCCCTAGAGTGCACCCAGGGTTTCCGCTAGAATGCGTTTTGCGCTGCATCATGCGGCATGCATTTTAAGGAGAACCCACCATGAACCCGCTTTCGACCCAAGCCAACGTGCCGATCATTTCGTCCGCTCGTCCGCTGACGTCCGGACATGCGCCCGTCATGGTGCGAGTACTTACCTCGGCAGACCGCGAACGCCTGCTCGCGCACTTTCTCTCGCTCGACAGCGATGACCGCCTGCTGCGCTTCGGCCAGGCCGCGCCGGACCACGTGATCGAAAAGTACGTGCGCTCGATGGACTTCACGCGCGACACCGTGTTCGGCGTGTTCGACCATCAACTGCAACTCGTGGGCGTCGGTCATCTGGCCTACCTGCCGGCGGACGGCAACGGCCGCACGGCCGAGTTCGGCGTGTCCGTGCTGGAAAGCGCGCGCGGCCAGGGCATCGGCTCGAAGCTGTTCGAGCGCGCCGCCATCCGCAGCCGCAACACGCACGTCACCACGCTTTACATGCACTGCCTGTCGCGCAACTCGACGATGATGCACATCGCGAAGAAGTCGGGCATGAAGATCGAGTACGCCTACGGCGAAGCCGACGCCTATCTCTCGCTCGAGCCGGCCGACCAGAGCAGCATCATCGCCGAAATGCTCCAGGAGCAAGCCGCCGTGTTCGACTACGCGCTCAAGCGTCAGGCGCGCCAGGCCAGCAAGCTGATGGAGACGATCCTGCCGCAGGCTGTCGCGGCGTGACTCCTGCCCTTCGGGACAGACTGATGCATTGAAAAAGCGGCTTCGGCCGCTTTTTTTGCGTCCGCGGTACGGCGCCGCGCAGTCAGCGGATCGGCAAAGCCGTCGTTTCCTTGAACGTGTCGAGCGAAAAGCTGGATTTCACGTCGATCACCGAAGGATGGTGCAGCAACTGGTCCTGCACGAAGCGCGAGAAGTGCGCCATGTCCTCCACCTGCACGCGCAGCAGGAAGTCCATGTCGCCTGTCATCGCGTGGCAGGCCACCACCTCCGGCCAGGTCTGCACCGCCGCACGAAACAGCTCGGCGTGCGTCACGCCTTCGCGCCCTGCCGCGGTCGGTCCACGCTTTTCCAGCCGCACGTTCACATAGGCGAGCAGATCGAGCCCTAGTTTCTGCGCATCGAGCAGCGCCACGTAGCTGCGAATCACGCCGCTTTCCTCCAGCCGCCGGATGCGTCGCAAACACGGGCTCGGCGAGAGGTTCACGCGCTCGGCGATCTCCTGGTTCGAGAGCCGGCCATTCTCCTGAAGGATCGCCAGAATGCGCCTGTCGATTGTGTCCAATTCGATGCTTGCCATTTTCTGCCTTCCGAACATTCATTCAAGGCAGTTTATAGCGCAGATCGACGGCAACGCGACCCAACTCGCAAGTTTTCTCCCAATACGGCGGACTACACTGTGCAACACGAAATCTGATCTACATCAGTCAGGAGACAACCATGCAGGTCCCCAACTGGGAGAACCCCGTCGGCACCGACGGCTTCGAATTCATCGAATACACCGCGCCGGACCCCAAGGCGCTCGGCAAACTGTTCGAACGCATGGGCTTCACGGCCATCGCGCGGCATCGCCACAAGGACGTGACGCTGTACCGCCAGGGCGACATCAACTTCATCGTCAACGGCGAACCCGATTCGTTCGCCCAGCGCTTTGCGCGCCTGCACGGCCCGTCGATCTGCGCGATCGCCTTCCGCGTGCAGGACGCCGCCAAGGCCTACAAGCACGCGCTCGAACTCGGCGCGTGGGGCTTCGACAACAAGACCGGCCCGATGGAGCTGAACATTCCGGCCATCAAGGGCATTGGCGACTCGCTGATCTATTTCGTCGACCGCTGGCGCGGCAAGAACGGCGCGGCGCCGGGCAGCATTGGCGACATCAGCATCTACGACGTCGACTTCGAGCCGATCGCGGGCGCCGAACAGAACCCGGTGGGCCATGGTCTCACCTATATCGACCACCTCACGCACAACGTCCATCGCGGCCGCATGAACGAATGGGCCGAGTTCTACGAGCGCCTCTTCAACTTCCGCGAAATCCGCTACTTCGACATCGAAGGCAAGGTCACGGGCGTGAAGTCGAAGGCGATGACCTCGCCCTGCGGCAAGATCCGCATCCCGATCAACGAGGAAGGCGGCGAGACGGCAGGCCAGATCCAGGAATACCTCGACGCCTATCACGGCGAAGGCATCCAGCACATCGCGCTCGGCACGAACGACATCTACCGCACCGTGGATGGCCTGCGCGCCAGCGAAATCGCGCTGCTCGACACGATCGACACGTACTACGAGCTCGTGAACCGCCGCATTCCGGGCCACACCGAGCCGCTGGAAGAACTCAGGAAGCGCAAGATCCTGATCGACGGCATGCCCGAAGACCTGCTGCTGCAGATCTTCACGGAGAACCAGATCGGCCCGATCTTCTTCGAGATCATCCAGCGCAAGGGCAACCAGGGCTTCGGCGAGGGCAACTTCAAGGCGCTGTTCGAATCGATCGAACTCGACCAGATCCGCCGCGGCGTCGTGCAGGACAAGGCATGACGCACTCGCGGCAGTAATTTCGGCCAATGCCAAACAAAAAGGGCGAAGATCACACGATCTTCGCCCTTTTTGACTTTTGAATCCGTCGCCGCACACCCCGGCGCCGGATTCGGGTGAATGGAATGCTGCGCGGATCAGCGCGGCATCAGGACTTGCGTTCGGCCTTCGCGGCCGGCATGGCGTTCGTATCAGCCTTCATGCTCAGCGTGTACTGGGCGCATCGGGTCGTCGCACTCTCGCCGCTCTTCGTGCTGGCGTTCGAATGCAGTGGCGCGCTCATGGCAAAGAACGCAGCCGAGACCGTCAGGAAGGTCTGGATATGTCGATTATTCATGCTGGACTCCTTTTTTAGACTGCCTGTTGCAGTAGTGCCCCTTTTAATAACTGTTAACAGCCAGGGAAGCTGCGCGGTTCGCACAGGTGAGGGAGTTAGACAGGATATTCAAGTCCGGTTCCCAGGTAGTGCAAGTTTTACACGTTGTTACTCCTCTGAGGAATTCGATACATCCGTTATTACACAGGGGTTTCAGGCCGCTTGCGCGACACGGCGCCACAGGCCCGAAACCTGCAGCGCAGTGCGGCGCGGCGCTCGGAGCCTCGAAGCGGCGGGTCTATCCGAGTGCTACTATCGAAAGAAAGAAGCCAATATGGCGACCCCGGCCAGAGCATTCACAAGATGCCGAGGCCCTGAAGTTCTGGCGATCCCACAACGGATTGGTTGGATGGAGGAAGACACATAATGAATGCCCCGCTAGACGCAGGTCAGCGCGCTTCGCTCGAAACCGCACTCGCTTCCGTCACGCTCGACGATAAATACACCCTCGAACGCGGCCGCGCGTACATGAGCGGCATCCAGGCGCTGGTCCGCCTGCCGATGCTGCAGCAGGAACGCGACAAGGCCGCCGGTCTCAATACCGCGGGGTTCATCTCAGGCTATCGTGGCTCGCCGCTCGGCGGTCTCGATCAGTCCCTCTGGAAGGCGAAGCAGCATCTCGCCGCGCATCAGATCGTTTTTCAGCCAGGCGTGAATGAAGACCTCGCCGCGACCGCCGTGTGGGGCTCGCAGCAGGTGAACCTGTACCCGTCCGCGAAATACGACGGCGTGTTTTCGATGTGGTACGGCAAGGGACCGGGCGTCGACCGCAGCGGCGACGTGTTCAAGCACGGCAATTCCGCCGGCTCGTCGCCGCACGGCGGCGTGCTCGTGCTTGCCGGCGACGACCACGCGGCCAAGTCGTCCACGCTCGCGCACCAGTCGGAGCACGTTTTCAAGGCCTGCGGCCTGCCCGTGCTGTTCCCCTCGAACGTGCAGGAATATCTGGACTTCGGCCTGCATGGCTGGGCGATGAGCCGCTACTCGGGCCTCTGGGTCGCGATGAAATGCGTGACCGACGTGGTGGAATCGTCGGCTTCGGTCGAGCTCGACCCGCATCGCACGAACATCATCCTCCCCGAAGACTTCGCGATGCCCGAGGGCGGCCTGAACATTCGCTGGCCCGACCCGCCGCTCGTGCAGGAAGCGCGTCTGCTCGACTACAAGTGGTACGCGGGGCTCGCCTACGTGCGCGCCAACAAGCTCGACCGCATCGAGATCGATTCGCCGCATGCGCGCTTTGGCATCATCACGGGCGGCAAGGCGTATCTGGACGTGCGCCAGGCGCTCACCGACCTCGGCCTCGACGACGAAACCTGCTCGCGCATCGGTATCCGGCTCTACAAGGTCGGCTGCGTGTGGCCGCTCGAAGCGCAGGGCGCGCACGCCTTCGCGCGCGGCCTCGAAGAGATTCTCGTGGTCGAGGAGAAGCGTCAGATTCTCGAATACGCGATCAAGGAAGAGCTGTACAACTGGCCCGACGCCCAGCGTCCGCGCGTGTACGGCAAGTTCGACGAAAAAGACGGTGCGGGCGGCGAATGGTCGGTGCCGATGGGCAACTGGCTGCTGCCCGCGCACTACGAACTGTCGCCCGCGATCATCGCGAGAGCCATCTCCACGCGGCTCGACAAGTTCGAATTGCCCTCGGACGTGCGCGCGCGTATCGCCGCGCGCATGAGCGTGATCGAGGCCAAGGAAAAGGCGCTCGCGAAGCCGCGCGTGCAGGCGGAGCGCAAGCCGTGGTTCTGCTCGGGCTGCCCGCACAACACGTCGACGAACGTGCCCGAAGGCTCGCGCGCGATGGCCGGCATCGGCTGCCACTACATGACCGTGTGGATGGACCGCAACACGAGCACCTTCAGCCAGATGGGCGGCGAAGGCGTGGCGTGGGTCGGCCAGGCGCCGTTCACGAACGACAAGCACGTGTTCGCCAACCTGGGCGACGGCACCTACTTCCACTCGGGCCTGCTCGCCATCCGCGCGGCGATCGCCTCGAAGGCGAACATCACCTACAAGATTCTCTATAACGATGCGGTCGCGATGACGGGCGGCCAGCCGGTCGACGGCACGCTCACGGTGCCGCAGATCACGCATCAGGTCGCCGCCGAAGGCGCGGCGAAGATCGCGATCGTCACCGACGAACCCGAGAAGTACGAAGGCGAACCCGCCACGAAGCTCGCGCCGGGCGTGACGATCCACCACCGCGACCAGCTCGATGCGATCCAGCGCGAACTGCGCGAAATTCCCGGCACGACGATCCTGATCTACGACCAGACCTGCGCCACCGAAAAGCGCCGCCGCCGCAAGCGCGGCACGTATCCGGACCCGGCGAAGCGCGTGGTCATCAACGAGGCCGTGTGCGAAGGCTGCGGCGATTGCTCGGTGCAGTCGAACTGCCTGAGCGTCGAGCCGCTCGATACGGAGTACGGCACGAAGCGCCAGATCAACCAGTCCACCTGCAACAAGGACTTCTCGTGCCTGAAGGGCTTCTGCCCGAGCTTCGTGACGGTGGAAGGCGGCCAGCTACGCAAGCCGAAGACGAGCAGCGTCGCGAACGAAGCGATGCCGACCGTCCCGACGCCCGACGTGCCCGCCATCGACCGTCCCTACGGCGTACTCGTGACGGGCGTGGGCGGCACCGGCGTGGTGACGATTGGCGCGTTGCTCGGCATGGCCGCGCACCTCGAATCCAAGGGCGTGACCGTGCTCGACGTGACCGGCCTCGCGCAAAAGGGCGGCGCGGTGATGAGCCACGTACAGATCGCCAACCGCCCCGGCGACATCCACGCCACGCGCATCGCCATGGGCGAGGCGAACCTCGTGATCGGCTGCGACGCCATCGTGACGGCCGGCGACGACTGCGTCTCGCGCATGCAGGAAGGCATGACGCACGTGGTGCTCAACAGCGCGCCCACGCCGACTGCCGAGTTCATCAAGAATCCGCAGTGGCAGTTCCCGGGCTCCAACACCGAAGCCGACGTGCGCGCCGCAGCGGGCACGGACAACGTCGCGACCGTCGATGCGAACCGATACGCGCTCGCGCTGCTCGGCGACGCGATCTACACGAACCCGTTCGTGCTCGGCTACGCGTGGCAAAAGGGCTGGCTGCCGCTCACGCACGAGTCGCTCGTGCGCGCGATCGAGTTGAACGCGGTGCAGGTCGAGAAGAATCTCGCGGCGTTCGAATGTGGCCGGCGCGTGGCGCACGATCGCGCCGCCGTGGATCAGCTCGTGAAGAAGCCGATGCCCGAGCAGAACGCCGACGCGGCCGGTGCGAAGATCGTCTCGCTGCATACACCCAGGGCGCTCGACACGCTCATCGAAAAGCGCGCGCAGTATCTCGCCGCGTATCAGAACGCGGCATACGCGCGGCGCTATCGTGCGTTCGTCGAAAGCGTGCGCCAGGCCGAAGCGAAGCTCGAGCATGTCGACGGCCAGTCTCCGCTCACTGAAGCCGTGGCGAAGAACCTGCACAAGCTGATGGCGTACAAGGACGAGTACGAGGTCGCGCGCCTTTACGCGGACCCGGCGTTCATCGAGAAGATCAAGGCGAGCTTCGAAGGCGACTGGAAGGTCAACTTCCATCTCGCGCCGCCCTCGCTCGCGAAGCATGACGACAAAGGCCAGCTCGTGAAGAAGCAGTATGGCCCGCGCATGCTCACGGCCATGCGCGTGCTCGCGAAGTTCAGGTTCCTGCGCGGCACGGCGCTCGACCCGTTCGGCCGCACCGAGGAACGCCGTCACGAACGCGCATTGATCGGCGAGTACGAAACGCTGATGCGCGAAGTGATCGGCGGTCTGAGCGAGGCGAATCTGCCGCTCGCGCTGGAACTCGCGAACCTGCCCGACGCGATTCGCGGTTACGGCCACATCAAGGAGAACAACCTCAAGGCCGCGCGCGCGAAGTGGGCGACGTTGCTCGCGAAGTGGCGCTCGCCGGAAAACGGCGCGGCACGGCACGCGGCTTGACGCTCACCTGATTCGAGGGGGTGACCCGTCCTGAACCAGGTTGACACTTTTTCCACCCTTTGGAAGGAGAGTCAATTGGAATCGAGGATCAAGCGCACACAGCGGGACTACAGTCTCGCCTTTAAACTGTCGGTGGTCGAGCAGGT
>NZ_JBFRCL010000105.1:0-15153 GCF_040965695.1 Paraburkholderia sp. BR10937 | reverse complement strand
ACCTCGTCGAGAAGGCCCGGCGACCAGCCCGCCCTCACGCGCAGCGTCAGTTTAGGAAACTCGCCGCGCAATTGATCGACAGGCTGTTCGAGCGCCAGCTCCGAGAGAAACGGCGGCACGCCGAGCTTGAGTTCGCCGACCGGCTCGCTCTCCGGCGAGGCGACCGACATCAGGTCGTCGACCGCACGCAGAACCGAGCGCGCGAGGCCGTACACCTCGTTGCCCGCGGCCGTGGGCTTGAGGGGCTTGCTCTGGCGGTCCAGAAGCTCGATGCCGAGCGTCGTCTCCAGGTTCTGCACGCGGCGCGTGAGGCCCGGCTGTGTCAGGAACAGCCGCTCCGACGCGCGCACGAGCGAGCCGCTTTCGACCACCGCCACGAAGGCTTCCAGATCTCGGGTGTTCACAACGACTCCGCATAAAGATTATCGCGATAATTCAATTGTCGCATAACGTGGCGCTCCCTACGATAGCTGGAGTTGCCACGTTGCGGAGCCAATCGATGGAGCACCCTGCTGAAACCTGTACGCGTGCGATGGCGCGCGAAGCCACCCCCGCGAGCCACGCCAACCCGCCCAATCACGCCAATCACGCCACGCTCACGCTGCCGATGACGCTGTTCTTCGCCGCCGCCGTCGGCGTGATCGTCGTCAATCTGTCTGCGGCCCAGCCGCTCGCCGGGCTCGTGAGCCAGTCGCTGGAGTTGCGCCCGGAATTCGTCGGCGCGGTTGCCATGCTGCCGCAACTCGGCTACGCGGCCGGCCTGCTGCTGCTCGTGCCGCTCTGCGATCTGCTCGAAAACCGGCGGCTGATTTTCCGCACCCTGCTTGCCTGCTCCGTCTTTCTGGCCCTCGCAGCGCTGGCGCGCTCGGGCCCGCTCTTTCTCGGCGCGGCGTTCCTCGCGGGGGCGACCTCCAGCGTGATCCAGATGCTCGTGCCGATGGCCGCTTCGATGGCGCCCGAAAGCCGGCGCGGGCGGGCCGTCGGCAACGTGATGAGCGGCCTGATGCTGGGCATTCTGCTGTCACGGCCGCTCGCGAGCCTGATTGCGGGAACGCTCGGCTGGCGCGCGTTCTACGGCATCGAAGCGGTGGCGGACGCCCTGCTCGCGGTGGTCCTCTTTGTGCGCACGCCACGGCGCATGCCGGGCGTGACGGCGCGCTACGCCGATCTGCTCTATTCGCTCTGGACGTTGCTGCGCACCGAGCGCGTTCTGCGGCGCAGCGCCTTCCTCGCGGCGCTTGCACTGGGCGCTTTCTCCGCGTTCTGGACCGCGGTCGCCTTGCTGCTGTCGCAGCCGCCGTTTTCGCTCGGCATGAACGGCATTGCCGCGTTTGCGCTGGCGGGTGCGAGCGGCGCGATCGTCACGCCGCTCGCGGGCCGGCTGGGCGACCATGGCGCGGGACGCGCGGTGCAATACGCCGCGCACGCGACGATGCTCGGCGCGGTCGTGCTGCTGGGCGTGGCGGGCGCGGGCTGGGGCGGCTTTGCGCCCGCCGCGCATCCCGCGCTGGCGCTCTGCCTGCTGGTTGCGGGCGCGGCTGCGCTCGATGCGGGCGTCATCGCCGACCAGACGCTCGGGCGGCGCGCGATCAACCTGCTCAACCCCGCCGCGCGCGGCCGGCTCAACGCGATTTTCGTGGGAATGTTCTTCATCGGCGGCGCGGCCGGCGCGCTCATGGCCGGCGCCGCGTGGGCCACGGCGCGCTGGAGCGGCGTGTGCCTCGTCGCCCTCGGCTTCACGGTTGCTGTCATCGCGCTGGGCTTCGTTTATCGCGCGTCGCCGGCTTCTGGGCGCTAGCGGCCCGCCCGGTGAGTGGTCCAATGAAAAAGCCGCGGCTGATCCGGCCGCGGCTTTCCTGTACCTGTGCTGCCACTCGCGTATCGGACGACACGCAGCCATGCGAAGCGAAGCGCGCCAGACTCCCCGGTCAATCCGTCATGCGCGCCGCAATGCGCTCACGTCTGCTGATCCGACCCATCCGCGGGCTGCGCGGTGTTGTCGTCGGCGGGCTTTTCGTCTTCCTTCTTCTCGACTAGCTGCTCGACTTCCTTGGCGCCCTCGAAACCGGCAACCGCGGCGGCTGCCTTGGTCAGGAAGCCCGCGTTCGGATCGAGCTTCTCGGCGCCTTCCACAGCGGCGACCGCACCGGCAATTTCACCCACCTTGTCCAGAATGCCCATTTCATCCCTCCAGTTGAAACCCGCTCCGGGCTGACGAGGCGATGTCTCGCCTCCCGTGCGCCAACGCCTTTCATCCAGCGAGCGCGCCGCTTCATTGTGTGCCTGCCCGATGGCCGCATCAATCACTAACTCATTAATCTGACAATGATTAACGATGTTATATACGAACGCATATTGCGACGCGTCAATTGTTTGACTATAGTGAGGTTGTCTCCTCCATGTCTCCCTTGGCATGGTTCAAGCCCGCATGCGCTGCGGGCTTTTCTTTTTGCGGCCCCGCGTTTTCACCGCACGCCGGCTCGCCCCTGGCCTGCGGGCCGCGGCCTGGTGCGCGACGTCCGCTGGCATAATCGTCCCTTCGCCGTTTTCCAGCCCTCCTTGATCTCGCCGCTGCAATGAATCTGCATACCTGGTGGCTGTTCCTCGTCACCGTCTTCGTCGTCTGCGCCATCCCCGGTCCCAACATGCTGCTCATCATGTCGCACGGCGCGCAATACGGACTGCGCCGCACGAGCGCGACCATGGCCGGCTGCCTTTCCGCACTGGTTCTGATGCTGGCCGTTTCGGCGGCCGGCCTCGGCGTGTTCCTGCAAGCGTGGCCGACCATGTTCAATGCGCTGCGCTTCATTGGCGCCGCGTACCTCGTGTACCTGGGCATCAAGGCCTGGGGCGCACCCGTGCCCGAGGCCGCCGCCGACGTTGCCGAACGTGTGGCCGCGCGACCCGTGCGCTCGCCGTTCGCGCTCTATCGCAACGGCTTTTTCGTCGGCGGCAGCAACCCGAAGGCGATCCTTTTCGCGGCGGCGCTCCTGCCGCAGTTCATCGACGCGACCCGACCGGTGCTGCCGCAGTTCGGCGTGCTCGTTGCGACCTTCGCCGTGTGCGAAGTGAGCTGGTATCTCGTCTACGCGGGTTTCGGCTCCCGCATCGGCGCGACGCTCAAGAGCCGTCGCGTCGCGAAAGCGTTCAATCGCGTGACGGGCGGGGTATTCGTCGGGTTTGGCGCAATGATGGCTTTGCTTCGGCAGTAAGGCTCGCGGGGGCGGAGCGATGGTTGCTGCATCTGCGAACTCACACTTTCGACCCGTTTCCGTCAATCAGGTCATTGCACTAGTTGTGGCTGTTCTCGAATTACCAACGGTCACCCGCGTCGTGCGTGCTGCGCATCTTCGGGCGCCGAAAACAAAACAGCGAGCTTGATTGGCGGAGGAAGCCTTTGCAAAGGAGAGGACCGACTGCAACTGGTTGGGAGCGGTGGTCCTATCGGCTTGCAACGGCCTCAGGATTGGTGGGTTGCCACCCCCCGCCGAGCGCCTTGAAGGCGGCGACCGCTGCGCGAGCCGCTTCCGTTTGTGCCTGCACCCGCTCGTCGGATGCGCGCAGCAAGTCTTGATCGGCCTGCAGGACCTCGATCAGGCTAACGGCACCTTTCTGGTAGGCCGCAAACGAGGCCGCTCGCGCCCGGCCGAGCGAAGTCACACCCTGCGCCAGAACGGCAGCCTGCTCCTCGCGCTTGACGAGTGCCGAGAAGGAATTCTCGACGTCCTCCGTTGCGTGCAATGCGGCAAGCCGGTACGCGGCGAGCATCTCGGCCTCCTGACCTTTGGTCTCATTGATCTGCGCATTGATGCGGCCGAAATCGAACAGACGCCAGCGCAGCCCCAGCACCCCGGCTGCCTGATTGGCGCCGCTACTGAACAGGTTGCCGCTGGCCATTGATGTTGCGCTCCCGATCAGTCCACTGAGCGACAGCTTGGGGTAATACTCGGCAATGGCCACGCCGATACGCGCGTTCGACGCCGCCAGGCGACGCTCGGCCACGATCAGATCGGGCCGACGCCTGAGCAACTCGCCAGGAGATCCGGTGCCTGCGATTCCCGGGGCGGCAGGGATCTCGCCGCCCTCGAGGAGTTCCGTCCGATGCGTGCCGGGCTGTGCACCCAGCATGACATCCAGTGCGTTCATCGCCGTATCCAGACCGGCCTCCAGAACAGGGATGGATGCCTGCACCTGGGCCAGCGCCCCTTCGGCCTGGCTCACCTGAAGGTCGGCCGCCAACCCTTTGGCATAGAGAAGGTCGATGGTCGAGAGCAGATCCTGCTGCGTCTGCAACTGCTTGCGCGCCACCTGCAGACGGGCCTGCAATCCGCGAATGGTGATGTAGATGTCGGCAGTCTGTGCTGCCACCGCCAGGCGCGTGGCCACCTCGCCGGCTTCCGAAGCCCGATAGTCGGCAAGAGCCGCTTCCCGCCCGCGACGTAGCCCGCCAAACATGTCCAGTTCCCAGCTCGCGCTGAAATTGGCCTCGTAGTCGTTGCCGTAGCGATCGAAACCGGGCGTTGAATTCAGGACACGTCCCAGCGGCGTTTCGACCGACTGGTAGACCCGGGCCGCCTGGCCGCTTACATTGCCGGAAGGCAGCAGCGCGGCATTCGCTGCCCCGAGTCCCGCGCGCGCCTGCGAGACGCGCGCCGCGGCCTGCGCGAGGTCCAGATTCTGCTCCAGCGCGAGCGTAACGAACCGTGTCAGCTGCGGATCGCCGAAACCCGTCCACCACATGACCAGGTCTGCGCTTGCCGCCGCCTGCCGGTGGTCTACCGCGGCCTGACCCAGGAAATGCTCTGGCATGGCTACCACCGGCCGGACATAGTCGGGGCCTACAGCGCAGCCCGAGAGACTGGCGACAATGACCGCGGCAGGGAGGTGTTTGGGTAGCATGAGTGTCTTCGTGAGGTTCCGGTCGTGACCATAATACCAAATAGTCACTAGTTGTCCATTCCTGTATGCTATGTCCATGAAAAACACCACCACTCCCTCCGCTCCCGCGCGCGGCCCGGCTGGCCACGAGGTGCGGGACCAGATCGTTGCCGCCGCCACCGAGCACTTCAGCCGATATGGTTACGAGAAAACGACGGTCTCTGACCTTGCCAAGGCGATCGGGTTTTCGAAGGCGTACATCTACAAGTTCTTTGAATCCAAGCAGGCCATTGGTGAAATGATCTGTACCAACTGCCTGCACGAAATCGAAAGCGAGGTGCGGACAGCGGTCGCGGAGACGGATCTGCCGCCGGAGAAGCTGCGACGGGTGTTCAAAGTCTGTACCGAAGCCAGCCTCAGGCTGTTTTTCCGGGACCGCAAGCTGTACGACATCGCTGCATCGGCCGCCACGGAAAACTGGCAGGCAGTGCAAGCTTATGAAGCACGTGTCCAGAAGCTACTCCAGGAGGTTCTTCAGGAAGGCCGGCAAAGTGGCGACTTCGAGCGCAAGACGCCGCTGGACGAAACCGCGATGGCGATCTATCTGGTGCTGCGCCCCTACCTGAACCCGCTGCTACTGCAATACAACCGCGACACCACCGACGTCGCGCCAGCGCAGCTCTCCAGCCTGGTACTCCGAAGCCTGTCGCCCTGACCGATGCCCGATAGTGACTATTGACTGAAATGGTCACGAGAACCATAATGGAAGCCGTCATCACTTCATCGATGGGACTTTCATGTTCTCGCGTCGCCTCGCCACCTCCGCACTCGCCTGTGCGCTGCCACTTGCGCTAGCGGCCTGCGGCGAAAAAGCCCCATCTGATCCGCGCACCGAGGCACCGCTGGTGCGCACGGCCATCGTTCAGGCGGCGATCCCCGCGTCCCGTTCGTTTACCGGAACCGTCTCCGCACGCGTGCAAAGCGACCTGGGATTTCGCGTTTCCGGCAAGGTGCTGGAGCGGCTGGTGGATGCCGGCCAGACTGTCAAACGCGGCCAGTTGCTGATGCGCCTCGACCCCGTCGATCTCAAGCTTGCCGCGCAGGCCCGGCAGGAGGCGGTCACCGCCGCGCGGGCGCGGGCGCAGCAGACCGCGCAGGATGAGGAGCGCTATCGCGACCTGCGCGGCACGGGTGCGATCTCGGCTTCGGCCTACGACCAGGCCAAGGCGGCCGCCGATGCAGCCAGGGCGCAGCTCAGCGCGGCCGAGGCTGACGCCGACGTGGCGCGCAACGCGACGGGCTATGCCGAGCTGGTGGCGGACGGGGATGGCGTGGTGATGGAGACGCTGGCCGAACCGGGCCAGGTCGTCAGCGCCGGACAGCCCGTGGTGCGCCTGGCCCACGCCGGGCGCCGCGAGGCTGTCATCCAGCTACCGGAAACGCTGCGCCCCGCCATCGGTTCGGTCGCCCAGGCCACCCTGTTCGGCAACAGCGGTGTCAGCGTGTCAGCCACGTTGCGCCAGCTCTCGGATTCGGCTGATCCGCGTACCCGCACCTTCGAAGCGCGTTTTGTGCTGCAGGGTGTGCTGGCCGACGCGCCACTAGGCGCAACCGTCACGATCGAGATACCGGACGCACGCGTGGCGCTCCACGGCGGCCTGCAGGTGCCGATCGGCGCGGTGCTCGACGCGGGCAAAGGGCCCGGCGTGTGGGTCGTCAACGGAGAACAGGCCAAGGTTGCATGGCGGCCGGTCACGGTCCTTCACCTCGATGACGACAGTGCTCGCGTGTCGGGTGCGTTGAAACAGGGCGACCGCGTCGTTGCGCTCGGTGCCCAGTTGCTGCGCGAAGACGAGCAGGTCCGGGTGTCCGGCCAGCCCGTCGCGGTGGCGAACCAGGGAGCACGCCCGTGAGCGAAGGTCGATTCAACCTGTCGGCGCTCGCCGTGCGCGAGCGCTCCATCACCCTGTTCCTGATCTGCCTGATCTCGCTGGCCGGACTCCTGTCGTTCTTCAAGCTGGGTCGCGCCGAGGACCCGGCGTTCACCATCAAGGTGATGACCATCGTCACTGCATGGCCTGGCGCCACTGCACAGGAAATGCACGATCAGGTCGCGGAGAAAATCGAAAAGCGCATGCAGGAACTGCGCTGGTACGACCGGACCGAGACATACACGCGGCCCGGCCTGGCCTTTACGACGCTGACGTTGCTCGACAGCACCCCACCGTCGGAAGTGCAGGAGGAGTTCTACCAGGCCCGGAAAAAAATCAGCGACGAAGCCGCCAACCTTCCGGCTGGCGTGATCGGGCCGATCGTCAACGACGAGTACGCGGATGTCACCTTCGCACTCTTTGCGCTGAAGGCCAGGGGTGAACCGCAACGCCTGCTCGTGCGCGACGCCGAGTCGCTGCGCCAGCGGTTGCTGCACGTGCCGGGCGTGAAGAAGGTCAACATCATCGGCGAGCAGGCCGAACGTATCTACGTCCAGTTCTCGCATGACCGGCTGGCAACGCTCGGTGTCAGCCCGCAGGACGTGTTCGCCGCGCTCAATGGCCAGAACGCCCTGACGCCAGCGGGCTCGGTGGAGACCAAAGGTCCGGAAGTGTTGATTCGCCTGGACGGCGCCTTTGACAAGCTGCAGAAGATCCGCGATACGCCGGTCGTCGTGCAAGGTCGCACGCTGAAGCTGTCGGACATTGCCACAGTCGAGCGCGGTTATGAAGATCCGGCGACATTCATGATCCGCAACAACGGCGAACCGGCCTTGCTGCTCGGCATCGTGATGCGCGACGGCTGGAACGGGCTCGATCTCGGCAAGGCACTCGACAGCGAGGTCGGCGCAATCAACGCCGGGCTGCCGCTGGGAATGAGCCTGACCAAGGTCACGGATCAGGCCGTCAACATTCATTCGGCCGTCGACGAGTTCATGCTCAAGTTTATCGCCGCTCTGCTGGTGGTCATGCTCGTGAGTTTCGTGAGCATGGGCTGGCGCGCAGGCCTGGTGGTTGCCGCCGCCGTGCCGTTGACGCTGGCCATCGTGTTCGTGGTGATGGCCGCAACGGGCAAGAACTTCGACCGCATCACGCTGGGATCCCTGATCCTGGCGCTGGGCCTGCTGGTGGACGACGCGATCATCGCCATTGAAATGATGGTGGTGAAGATGGAGGAAGGCTACAGCCGTGTGGCCGCCTCTGCGTATGCCTGGAGCCATACCGCCGCACCCATGCTCTCGGGCACGCTGGTGACGGCTGTCGGCTTCATGCCCAACGGCTTCGCGAGATCCACCGCAGGCGAATACACCAGCAACATGTTCTGGATCGTCGGCATTGCCCTGATCGCATCGTGGGTCGTTGCCGTGGTCTTCACGCCCTACCTCGGCGTGAAGATGCTGCCCGACTTCAAAAAGGTCGAAGGCGGCCACGACGCGATCTATGACACGCCACGCTATAACCGCTTCCGTCAACTGCTCACGCGCGTCATCGTGCGCAAATGGCTGGTCGCCGGTTCGGTGGTGGGGCTCTTCGTCCTGGCTATTCTCGGCATGGGCGTGGTCAAGAAGCAGTTCTTCCCGATCTCCGACCGTCCCGAAGTGCTCGTCGAGGTGCAGATGCCCTACGGAACATCCATTTCCCAAACCAGCGCCGCTGCCGATAAGGTGGAGGCGTGGCTGGCTAAACAAAAGGAAGCCAGGATCGTCACGGCTTACGTCGGGCAAGGTGCGCCGCGCTTTTACCTGGCCATGGGGCCGGAATTGCCCGATCCGTCGTTCGCCAAGATCGTGGTCCGGACGGACAGTCAGGAGGAGCGCGACACGCTGAAGCAGCGGCTGCGTCGGGCCATCGCTGACGGTCTCGCCCCGGAAGCGCGCGTGCGGGTCACGCAACTCGTGTTCGGGCCGTATTCGCCGTTCCCGGTCGCCTATCGCGTCACCGGTCCGGACCAGGACAAGCTGCGCGGTATCGCGGCTGAAGTCCAGCAGGTGATGGAGGCCAGTCCGATGATGCGCACGGTCAACACCGACTGGGGCACGCGCTCGCCCACGCTGCACTTCACGTTGCAGCAGGACCGTCTGCAGGCGGTGGGGCTCACCTCAAGCGCCGTCGCGCAACAACTGCAGTTCCTGCTCACCGGCGTGCCTGTCACCGCCGTGCGCGAGGACATTCGAACCGTGCAGGTTGTGGCGCGTTCGGCTGGCGATGTGCGTCTGGACCCGGCCCGGCTCGGCGACTTCACGCTGGCTGGCGCCAACGGGCAGCGCATTCCGCTGTCGCAGGTGGGCAAGGTCGACGTGCGCATGGAAGAGCCGATCATGCGCTGGCGCGACCGCGTGCCGACGATCACGGTGCGTGGCGACATTGCCGACAACCTGCAGCCACCGGACGTATCAACGGCGATCACCGGGCAGCTTCAGTCGATCATCACAAAGCTGCCCAGCGGCTATCGCATCGAGCAGGCGGGCTCCATCGAGGAATCGGCCAAGGCGACGACCGCCATGTTGCCGCTGTTCCCGATCATGCTGGCGATCACGCTGGTCATCATCATTCTCCAGGTTCGCTCGATTTCCGCGATGGTGATGGTGTTCCTGACGAGTCCGCTCGGCCTCATTGGCGTCGTGCCGACTTTGATCCTGTTCCGGCAGCCGTTCGGTATCAATGCGCTGGTCGGCCTCATCGCGCTCTCGGGCATCCTGATGCGCAACACGCTGATCCTGATCGGGCAGATCCATCAGAACGAACATGCCGGGCTGGATCCGTTCCATGCGGTTGTCGAAGCGACCGTGCAGCGTGCCCGCCCGGTGATCCTGACGGCCATGGCGGCGATCCTGGCCTTCATCCCGCTGACGCATTCGGTGTTCTGGGGAACCCTTGCCTATACGCTGATCGGCGGCACGTTCGCCGGGACAATTCTAACCCTGGTGTTCCTGCCGGCCATGTATTCCATCTGGTTCAGGATCCGCCCCGGCAACGCCGCGGGTTCGCACAAGAGCCGGGATCAGCAGTCATCGCATTCAGAGACGATGACACGGGATGCGCTCGAAGCGCGCAGTTAGAACACCATCAACTCACCAAACGGAGCTGTTCATGTCGAATTCCACGGTTGTCGTTGTGACCGGCGTGTCATCGGGTATCGGACGCGCCACCGCCGAAAAGTTTGCGCGGCGAGGTTGTCGCGTGTTTGGCACAGTGCGCAGCCTTGCAAAGGCGGTGCCTGTCTCCGGAGTCGAGCTTGTCGAGATGGATGTTCGCGACGATGCTTCGGTCAAGGCCGGAATCCAGTCCGTCATCGAACGCGCCGGGCGAATCGACGTGCTGGTCAACAATGCAGGAACGAGCCTGATCGGTGCCGTGGAGGAAACTTCGACTGCCGAGGCCCTGTCGCTGTTCGATACCAACGTCTTGAGCATCCTGCGCACGACACAGGTAGTACTCCCTCACATGCGAGAACAACGTGGAGGAAGGATCGTCAATGTCAGTTCGGTGCTTGGCTTCTTGCCCGCCCCGTACATGGGCCTCTATTCGGCGTCCAAGCATGCCGTCGAAGGGCTGACCGAGACGCTGGATCATGAGGTGCGCCAGTTCGGCATCCGGGTAACATTGGTCGAACCATCTTTTACCAGGACCAACCTGGACATCAACGCCCCACTGGCAAGCTCGAAAATCGCTGACTATGATCGCGAGCGGGCCCTGGCATCGAACGCTGTCGTCAACAGTGTCAAAGGTGCCCCCGCGCCCGACGGCGTGGCAGACACGATCGTCGAAGCGGCGCTTGGCACCTGGCGTATGCGTCGCACACCGGCCGGCGAAGCATCCCTGTTGCGCAAATTGCGGCGCTTCATGCCCTCCGGTCCGGTGGATTCCAGCTTGAGGAAAACTTTCGGGCTAGTGTGAAGTTTTCTTCTCGCCGCAGCGTGGTCTGTGCATCACGTTCGCGAGCGCGCCCTGCGCCGACGAGTAATCAGGTGCGGACGTCCATGGTCATGACGACCTCGACGCGTCGCCGATGCTCGCAATCGGAGATATCTCCGCTCTTGCACTCAACCATTTTTTGCCGAGCGCGCAATGCACGCTTTCCAGACTCATTTTGCAGCCGCGGCGGCCGGGTGACACGCGTGTCGACACGGTGGCCCGTTCAGTGGACACCTTGAAAGGAGCATACTCGCTCTGCGAGGTGTGTCATGGAACGCAAGGAATAGCCGTCCGTCGTCAAAAGACATCCGAAGGCACGTTTGAACCAGACTTCGCCCGATTTCGCATGCTGGATCAGTTCACCGCCACAGCCGCCGCTGCTCCCACTGGCGAGCCCTGCAAAGAAACGGACGGCCTCCCATCAACCCCAACAGGAACGTCGCCGACGAGCGTGGTGCGGTAAAGCTGTCGGTCAACGTCGAGATCAAATATATCCGTTGGCGCAAGATGCGCCGTCGAGCGATTGTCCCAGAATGCCACGCTGCCGGGCTCCCATTTGAACCGCACCGTGAAAGCGGAGCGCGTGACGTGCTCCCAAAGCAGCTCGAGCAGGACCTGGCTCTCGCGCGGCGCAAGCCCGACGATCGCCTTCAGGAAGCCGGGACTCACGTAAAGCGCGCGCTCCCCCGTCTCCGGGTGCACGCGCACCAATGGATGCTCGCTCACAAGCGTCTGGTCCTTGACGGCCTTGTCGAACGCGTCTGTGCCGCGCGCACCCTGCGGCGCAGCGAAGCGATGCACGCCGCGTAGTCCGTCGATGAAAGCGCGCAGCGGCGCGGAGAGCTTCTCATAGGCAACAACGAGATTGGTCCACTGCGTGTCGCCACCGAATGGCGGGATCGTCACGCCGCGCAGGATCGACGCAAAAGGTGGGTTGACCGCTGCTGTTACATCGGTATGCCAGCCTGTCCATGGTCGCAGAAGTGGCTCTCCCTCGAAGCGCGTCGCCTTGCGAAACCTGGAAATCGAATAGATCTGCGGGTGTCCTTCGACGTGGCCGAAGACGGGATGCCCGACGGTCAACTCGCCGAACTGTGCCGAGAAGGCAACGTGCTGTTCATGACTGAGGAACTGCTCGCGGAAAAAGATCACGCGCCATTCGAGCAACGCGCCGCGGATAGCCTTGATCTGCGCTGGTGTCAGGGGCCGGGAAAGATCGACACCGCTGATTTCGGCGCCAATATGGGCTGAAAGCGGCTGGACAACGACCTGGGCTTCTTCTGGGACGACGGCTGTGCTCATGACGATTTCCGGTTGAAAGCGTAATACGCGCTCCGATGAGTCAGATCGAAAGAAGCGCAATGACTAACGTCGAGCGCCCCCATCAAGGTCACTGTTCGACGGGAATCCAGGCCGCCGTCGCCGCGTCGCTGGCCCGGAATGCCGGGAATTTCGCCCCCAGCTCCGCGATGGTGTGGATATCGTTCTTCACCAGATCGTCGCGCGTGACGAGCGTGGGCTTCACGAGGATGTGGTGGTCGAGCGGCTGCCCGGCCACGTCGAGCGCCGCGGCGCGCACCGACACGGCGCCCACCACGGCGGGGTTGGTCGCCGCGGTGGCGACCCACGCGCTGTTCGGCGCACGGATCGCCTCGATGTCGGCAGTCGAGATGTCCGCGCTGTAGATCCGCACCTTGCTCGCCAGATTCGATTCATTCGCCGCGAGATTGGCGCCGCGCGCAAATTCGTCATAGGGGGCAATGACCACACGAATATCCGGATGGGCGCGGTAGGCGGCAGCCGCCTGATTGGCAACCGACTGCGCGATCGGATTGTCCACGGTGCCCCAGTGCGCCTTTTCCCGGACGCCTGGGTGATCGCGCTTGAACGCCTGCCAGACGGCGTCGCGCCGGTCGAGCGGCGCAAAGCCCGCTACGTACACATAGCCCGCCGAAAACGCGTTGCCATTGTCCTTGACGGCCTGCGTCAGCAGCAGCGAAGCCAGGTCATGGTCGCTCTGCTCGATTTGCGGGACCTTGGGATTGGCCAGATTGACGTCGAACGCGACGACCTTGATGCCCTTGTCGAGCGCCTGCTGCACAACATCCTTGAGCGACTCGGGCAAGCCGTGATTGACGATGATCGCCGACACGCCCAGATTGATGGCCTGCTGGATCTGGTCGCGCTGCTCGGCCGCGTCCTGGCGCCCTTCGTAAATGCGCAGGTCGATGCCTAGCGCCTTCGCCTGCTTCTGCGCGCCCGCCTCGTAGGCCTGGAAGAAGTCGCCCTCCGAAAGATAATTGACCAGCGCGACTTTCACGCCGCCTTTGTCGAACGGCGCCGGGGCGCCAGCCAGTGCAGCGGCCTGCGCCGTGAGCGTGCTGAACAGGCCCGCCGTGCAGAGCGCCAGCGCGCTGTTGCGAATGAGCCGTTGAATCGATGTCTTCATGACGTTCCCGTTTGTGCGTTGTGATTAGTTCCAGGCGTGACGTGCCGGCTTGACGCCGTTGAGGTAGTAATTGCCAACAAGGTGATACTTCCAGCGCACCGGATCGTGCAGCGTGTGCGTTCGTGCGTTGCGCCAGTGGCGGTCGAGGTTGTGCACGTCCAGCGTCGACTGCGTGCCGGCCAGTTCGAACAGCTTCTCGCCGGCCAGCAGCGCGACTTGTGTCGTGAGCACCTTCGCTTCCCCCACGGCGACCGAAGCGCGCGCCACGTCATCCTCCGTCGTCTCGCCCTTTGCGGCGAGTTCATCGAGCACACGCGCCGCGCGCTCGAGCAAGGCCTCGGCGGCATGCAACTGGATATGCAGATTGCCGACCTCGCGGATCGTCAGGGGGTCGTCGCTTGCACGGTCGACGCCGCTATCGACCCACGGCCGCGAGCGTGAGCGCACGAACGCGAGCGTGTCTTCGATCGCCGCGCGGGCAATGCCCGCGTCGATGGCTGCCTGGATGATCTGCGAGAGCGGACCATTGAGCGTGGGCTGCTCCGACACGCGATGCGCGGGCAACACGAGCCTTGCCGGCACGCGCACGTTGTCGAGCGTCACGGTGCCGCTAGCGGTGGTGCGTTGACCGAAACCGGACCAGTCGTCCACCACGCTGAGCCCTTGCGTGCCGCGCGGAATATAGGCGAGCCAGCCCCTGCGGTCCTCGTCGAGCCCGAGCACGGGAACGTAGTGCGCGAACAGGGCGCCCGTCGAATAAAACTTGGTGCCGTCCACGACGTAGTCATCGCCGTCGCGGCTCACGCGCGTCTTCAGGTCGAGCACGTGTTTTGTGCCCTTTTCCGAAAAGCCGTTGCCAAAGCGCTTGCCGGCGAGGACTTCGCCGAACAGCTCGCGCTTATGCTCCTCGGTGCCGGTCAACGTGATCACGTCGACGAGGCCGAAGTGATTCTGCGGCAGTTGCCCGAGCGACGGGTCCGCAGCAGAAATGATCTTGACCACCTCCGTGAGCGTGACGCTAGACACGCCAGCGCCGCCATATGCTTTGGGCACCGTGATACCCCATAGCCCCGAGCGCGAGAACCACTCGATCTCCTCGTGCGGCAGGCGCCGCTCGCTGTCGCGCTGCGCAGCGCCAACGGCCAGCCGCGCGGCCAGCTCCGTTGCGACCGCAATCGCTTCGCTTTCCGTAGCAATCACATGCGCGGCTTCCGTTAAGGGAGCGGCGCCCAGTGTCTCGCTGCCTGCCAGTGTCTCTGCCATGATTTGCTCCACTCGACCAGATTGTGTAGTTTTGCCAACCGCAACATTGCCGGACGTCTGCCGGCCTCAGTTGCGCCCTTCCGCCCGGCGCCCGATGCTGAACGTGAACGCCAGCGCCACGACCAGCAATGCGCCCTTGATGAAGTCCTGCAGGTAATACGGCGCGTTGAGCATCGTGAGCCCATTGAGCAGCACGCCGACGAACACCGCGCCGATCACCGTGCCCGGCACATTGGGCCGCTTCGCGCCCCACACGGCGTAGCCAACCAGCGCGGCCGCCACCGCATCGAGGAGCAACGAATGCCCCGCGCTCACGTCGCCTCGCCCCACGCGCGCGGCGATCAGCAGTCCGCCGAGCGAGGCGATCGTCGCGGAAGCGACATAGGCCGCCAGCCGGTAGCGGGCCGTTGGCGCGCCGGCCAGCCGGGCTGCCGTCTCGTTGCCGCCGATCGCATAGACCACCCGGCCCCAGCGCGTGGAGCCCATGACGAATGAGATGAGCGCGGTCAGCACGAGCAGCACGATGACAGGCACCGGCACCACGTCGAAGATCCGTGCGCGCCCTAGCGCGAGGAACGCGTCGGGGAACGTGCCGCTCGCTTCGGTGCCGTCGGGCAGGATCGTGCCCCGCGCCAGCGAGCCGCCCCCGGTGGGAAA
>NZ_JBFRCL010000104.1:0-15599 GCF_040965695.1 Paraburkholderia sp. BR10937 | reverse complement strand
CATATCTGCCACCCCTATCCGAGTCAGCGTCTGATCGTCACGACCCAAGGCAGGAGCCGTATGCGGTAGCTCCGCACGTACGGATCTGTGGAGGGGGTGATGGGTGACCATCGTTCCTACTCCGACCCTCGCACGGCGTCATGCTGGTCCACATGTATGCGCAGCGCCTGCGCAGCGGATCCGTGACGGCGGCATCGCGGGCCGCCGTGACCCATGACCACGGCGCCTGCGTGGTGCTCGACGCCGCAAACATGCTGGGCCAGCTTTCCGCGCGACAGGCGGTCGCGATCGCGAGGGAGCGGGCCGCCGAGCACGGCATCGGCGCCGTGGCAGTACGCAACGCCTTTCACTTCGGCGCGGCGGGACGGTATGCGCGGGCCCTGGCAAGCGATGGCTGCGTCGGCATCGCGATGTCCAACACACGTCCGCTGATGCCCGCGCCAGGTGGCGCCCAGAGCGTCGTCGGCAACAACCCGCTGGCTATCGCGGTACCCGGTGACGACGGCATTCCGATGGAACTCGATATGGCGATGAGCGCTAGCGCGATGGGCAAGATCCGGCTGGCCGCCGCCGCCGGCCGCGAGATTCCGGCTGGCTGGGCCACCGACGCGCAAGGCGTGCCCACCACGGACGCGGCCGCCGCCATCGCCGGCATGCTGCTTCCGGCCGCCGGCCCCAAGGGCTTCGGCCTCGCCTTCATGGTCGACCTGCTGTGCGGCGGCCTGTCCGGCGGCGCCACCGGCGCGGCGGTGCAACCGCTCTATGGCGACAGCGCCATTCCCTACAACTGCGCGCACTTTTTCCTCGCGATCGATGTGGCGCATTTCCGCGACGCCGGCGCGTTCGCGCGCACCGTCAGCGACGCGGCGGCCGTGGTGCGCTCGTCGCGGCGCGCGCCCGGCACGGAACGTCTTTATGCCCCCGGCGAGATTGGCTGGGCGAGGCGTGCCGAATCCGGCGGCGCTTGCCGCGTCGAGCGGCCGGTGCTGATCGAACTCGCCGCCCTGGCGCGCGCGCTCACGGCCGCGCTGCCTTCTTCGATTGCCAACCTTGTGAACGATACGGACCTGACAGCATGAAAACGCAAATTCTCACCGGCGAACTGCGCAAACCCAACGGCCACTTCTCGCAGGCCACCACCATCGAGGCCAGCGGCAAGCTGGTCTTCATCTCCGGCATGACGGCGCGCCGGCCCGACGGCTCGATCGCCGGCATCGGCGACGTCGTAGCCCAGACCCGGCAAGTCTGCGAGAACCTGAGCGCCGCCGTGAAAGCCGCCGGCGGCTCGCTCGACGACATCTGTCGCGTCGATGTGTACGTGCGCAACATCGAGCATTTCGACCGGATCCACGACGTGCGCCGCGAGTTTTTCAAGGCGCCGCTGCCGGCTTCGACCATGGTCGAGGTCAGCAAGCTGGTCTCGCCGGAATACCTGATCGAGATCAGCGCAATCGCGGTTCTGCCGCAAGCCTGAGCCACGTATCGGAGTCCGAATCATGCGATTTGCAAGTTTCATCTACGAGGGCCGGGCGCGCATCGGCGTGGTCGAAGGCGAGCAAGTGGCCCCGTTGCCGCTGTCTATGGGCGACCTGCGGGACGTGATCACCGGTGGCCAGGATGCGCTGTGCAGCATCGCCAGCGCGTTGTGCGACGGCACGCTGGAGTGCATCGCACTCGATGGCCTGCGCCTGCTGCCGCCGCTGCAGCGCTTGCAGCGCGATGTGCTTTGTGTCGGCTGGAACTACTGGGACCATTTTCTGGAAGGCGAAGGCAAGCGTGAGGGGCAGGACGTACCGCGTCCCGAAGCCCCGACCTTCTTCAGCAAGAGCCCGCACACCCTCATCGGACCGCGCGACGACATCGCTTTCGATCCGCGCATCTCGGCCAAATGGGACTACGAGGCCGAACTCGCGCTAGTCATCGGCACCGAAGGTCGCAGCATCGCCGCGAGAGACGCCATGCGGCACGTCTGGGGCTACTGCCTCGCAAACGACATCTCGCAGCGCGACCTGCAACGCCGTCACGGCGGCCAGTGGCAGAAGGGAAAGAGCATCGACAGCACCATGCCGGTGGGGCCGTTCCTGGTGACGGCCGATGAGATCGATCCGCGCGAAGTGCGGCTGCAATGCCTGGTGAACGGCGAGTTGCTGCAGGACGCCTCGGTGTCGCAGATGGCTTTCGCCATTCCCGAACTGATCGCCGAGTTGTCGTTCGGTATGACGCTGCATGCGGGCGATCTCGTCCTGACCGGCACGCCGGCGGGCGTGGGCAACGCACGCGAGCCGCAGGTGTTCCTGCAAGCCGGCGACGTCGTGACCGTGCGCGGTACGGGCCTGGGCGAACTGGTCAACCGCGTGGTCGAGACCGACCTGTACGGGCAATCGAGTGTCATGGACATGCGGAGGCGCCCATGAAAGCCAGTTTCGATGCGAGCGGCGACGTGATCGTCATCACCGGCGGCGCGAACGGCATCGGCGCCGCGCTTGCGCGTGCCTGCGCGGGGGCGGGCGCAACGGTGATCGTCTGCGACGTGGACGAGCACGCCGCGGCGGCGTTGCTGGCCGCCGAGCCGCGGCTGCAGTTTGCCCGCCTCGATGTCAGCGACCGCGATGCCGTGATGGCCGCCATGCAGTCCATCGAGAACGAACATGGCCGCATCGACGGTCTGGTCTGCGGTGCGGCGGTGCAGCCGCGTCGGGCTGTGCATGAAACAACGCCGGCCGACTGGCAGCGTACGCTCGGCATCAATCTCGATGGCGTGGTGTGGTGCTACCAGGCGGCGATGCCCGGCATGATCCGCCGCCGGCGCGGCAGCGTACTGGCGTTCTCGTCGGGGCTGGCCCATAGCGGCTGGGCCGAGTCCGCCGCCTATGCCGCCAGCAAAGCCGCACTGGTGGCGTTCATCAAGAGTGCGGCGAAGGAGGTGGCCCGGCACCGGGTGCGCGTCAACCTGATCGCCCCCGGCGTCATCGACACGCCCCAGTACCGCCATGCCAATGCCGGAAGCGACGACGCGCACTGGGCTGCCACGCTCGGGGTCGGCCAGCCGGAAGACGTCACGGGGCCGCTGATGTTCCTGCTATCCGATGCCGCCACCATGACCGCGTCGGTGCTCAGCCGGGACTATGCCTGGCACGCCAGCGAACCAGCAGGGCGCGAGCAATGACATTCACCGGAGAACAACAACCATGCAGCCTGTATTGATCGTTGGCGCAGGGCCGATCGGGCTGACCGCGGCGCTCGGCCTTGCCTGTTACGGCATTCCCTTTCTGCTGTTCGAGGAAGACGGCAGCCTGTCGCTCGACACCAAGGCCGGCACGCTGCTGACGCGCACGCTGGAAGCCTTTCGCCGCTATGGCGTCGCTGATGCCGTGCTGGAGCGTGCGCTTCGGGTCGAAGAGATCGGCGAGATCGAACGGGAGAGCAATCTCTCGCAGTCGTCCGTGCGCACGGCCGTGCTGCGCGACGAGACCCGTTACCCGTTCGTGGTCAACCTGCCGCAGCACCATCTCGAGCCGATCCTGCGCGACGCAGTGGAGCGTGTGCCGCAAGGCCGCGTGCTGATGCAGCACCGCCTGGTGTCGTTCGACTCCGGCGCCAGCGGTGTGCAGGCCATCTTCGACACGCCCGATGGCCCGCAGCGCTTCGAGGGCAGCTACCTGCTGGCGTGCGACGGCGGTCGCAGCACGGTGCGCGCGCAATGCGGCGTTCCGGTGGTCGGCACGTCGCTCGATGTGCGCTACATGCTGGTGGATCTCAAGGTCGACCTCGATGTAGCCAATCCGCGGGACTATCCTTATCTCGCGTACTTCTCGGATGCGCAGGAGTGGATGATCCTGGTGCGGCAGCCGCACTGCTGGCGCTTCCTCTATCCGCTCGCCAGGGATGCAGGCGAACCGACCGACGAGGCGCTGCGCAGCAAGGTGCTGCGCTTCATCGGCAAGGTCGACAAGGTCGAGTTGCTGGGGCGGGTGAGCTACCGCGTGCACCACCGCATTGCGAGCCAGTGGCGGCGCGACCGCGTGTTCCTGATGGGCGACGCTGCGCATCTGATTACGCCGATGTGGGCACTCGGCCTCAATACCGGCGTGCTGGATGCCATCAGCCTGCCATGGCGCCTCGCGTGGGTGCTGCGCGGCTGGGCCGACAGCAGCCTGCTGGATGGCTACGAGCGCGAACAGCGCCCGGTCGCGTCGGAAGGTGCCGGCGAAATGGCCGAGGCCGCGCGCCACCACATGGCCATGCAGGGCGAGGCGAATCCCACCGCGGCGCTGCAGGACTGGGGCAATGCCTATACGCGCACGCTGCTGGGCGTGCGGCTGGATATCAACGGCAGCGGCGACTGGTCGATGATCCGCACGGAAGCCGAGCCGCCGCCGCTGCAGGTAGGCGAGCGCATCCCGGACTTTCTGCTGCATGGCCCCGCCGGCCGTCCAGTCCGGGTCCACGACCTGGTCGACGGCAATTTCCTCGCGCTGTACTTCGATGACGTGCGCCGCCAGCCGCAGATTCCACACAACACGTCCCCCGCCTTGCGTCACTTCGTGGTGTCGCGCTGGGACGCTCCCCTCGACTCCGGCCTGCGCGACCGCGCGCTGCTCGATGTCGGCAACCAGCTGCGCGAGCGCCTCGGCGTGGCGGACGGCACGCTGGTGCTGATTCGTCCCGACGACCATGTCGCCGCCATCGTGCCGATCGCGCCGCAACGTGCCGAAGACCTCTATGCATCCATCGTCGGCGCGCCCGTGCCGCAAGGGAGTTCGTAATGATCCATCGCCCCAGCGTGCTCGGCCTGAATGGCTTTGGCCTGGAAGTACCGGACCTGGGCGCCGCCCGGGCCTTCTACGAGACCTTCGGCCTCGAGGCTTCGACGGTGCAGCCCGGCGTGCTGCGCATGCGCTCGCCGGGCCGCAGCAACGACGAACTGGTGTTGTCGGCCGGCGCGGGCAAGCGGCTGCATCACGTGTCTTTCTACTTTGATCCGCTGCAGCGCGCGGCCTTCATCGAGAAGCTGACACAGGCAGGACTCGACGTCCTGGAGCAGGCGCCGCCCGGCGGCCACCGCGACGGCCTGTGGTTTCAGGATCCGTGGGGCACCTGGATTCACCTCAGCCCGGATCTGCCAGTGTCGCTTGCGGAGCCGGCCGCCGATGCCGTCGTGCGCCGGCCGGTGGACGTCGCGGCGTGGCAGTCGCTGGAAGGCGGGCGACCGCCGCGCAAGTTAGGTCATGTGCTGATCTTCACCCCCGAGCTGGCAAGCGCCGAGCGCTTCCTGTGCGAGACGCTCGGCCTGCGTGTGGCCGACAGGGCAGTCGGGAAGGTGAGCTTCCTCGCTGCGGGTGAGGGCGTGATCGACCACCACTGTTTCGGGCTGGTCGCCAGTACGCATCGCGGCTTCCAGCATGCCAGCTTCCAGGTGGGCGGGATCGACGACATCGGCCTCGGTGCCTGGCGCATGCGCCAGGCGGGTTACCGGGACAGCTTCGGCCCGGGACGGCATGCGCTGGCGTCGAACCTGTTCCAGTACGTACGGGATCCGTGGGGTAGCTGGGTGGAGTACTACGCCGACATGGACAAGATCAGTGACCAATGGGTCAGCCGGGACTGGACGGTCCTGCCGTACATCTGGGGCCCGACGTGGTCGCCGGAATTCTGGGGAGGGGAGATGAATGCCAATCTGGAGCCACGGTGACCCCGCGTATGGATTGTCGGAAGACGAAGGAAAACCCATGTCCTCGATCGCATTGGATGTCCATACCCACCTTGTGCCTGGCGGCACGGCTGCATTGCCGCCATTGGACGGTGTCGTCAGGCGGCCTGCCGACGGTGTGATGGTGATCGACGGTCAGCCGCTGATGGCCGAGGACCTGTATCACCCCGAGCGGTTGCTCGCCTGGATGGAGGTCAACGGCGTGCAGCGTGCGCTGGTCTCGGTGCCGCCGCCGCTCTACCGGCAGCACCTGGACGCCGTCGCGGCCCACGCCTGGGCCTGTTACCTCAACGATGGCCTGCTCGAGATCGCCAATCGCCAGAGTGCAAAGCTGGGTGCCTTGCTGCACTTGCCGATGGAGCACCCGGCGGTGGCGCAGGCGCTGGCCGCGTGTTATGGCGAGTCGGCTCATGCAGGCTACGCGCTGGCGGCAGGAGGCGTTGATGCCGTCGATTACGGGGATCCGGCGCGCCGTCCGCTGTGGGAGAGGCTGGACGCGCAGGGCGCCTTCGTCTTCCTCCATCCGGCACACTCTTGCGACTGCAGGCTCACACGGCATTACATGGAGAACTTGCTTGGTAATCCTTACGAGACCGCGGTGGCGGCGTCGCAGCTTGTGATGGCGGATGTCCCGAGGCAGTACCCGCGCATCCGCTTCTGTCTGGCGCACGCTGGCGGCGCATTCCCGGCTGTGTGCGGGCGCTTGCAGCGCGGCCTCGAGAGCGGGCGTCCGGGAGTGCCGCCACGGATCGAGCCTCCCTTGCAGGCGGCGAGGCGCTTCTTCGCCGATTGCATTGCGCACCAGCCTGCCGGCCTGCGGCTGGCACAGGAGGTGTTCGGCCGCCCCAATGTGCTGTTCGGGTCGGACTGGCCGTTTCCCATGGGCATCCCCACGCCGGGCACCGATGACACCGTGCGCGTGTGGAGGCAAGACGCGACGCCGTAACAACCCGGCGCACACACCACAACAGGCAGAGAACGAGAATCAAGGAGACAACATGAATGTGGAACAAGGATCAGCCACGGCCGGTATGCCGGTGGCTGCCGATGCGCGGCGGGCGATGTTGCGCAAGACCGTCATGACATCGATCGTCGGGCAGGCACTCGAGTGGTATGACTTCTTTCTGTATGGCACGGCCGCGGCGCTGATCTTCGGCAAGCTGTTCTTTCCGATCGGCACCGATCCGCTGGTGGGCACGCTGGCGGCGTTCGGCGGCTTCGCGGTGGGGTTCGTCGCGCGCCCGCTCGGCGGCGTGATCTGCGGCCACGTGGGCGACCGCTACGGTCGCAAGCTGGTGCTGGTTCTGACGCTGATCGTGATGGGGCTTGCCACCGCCCTGATGGGTCTCCTGCCGACGTATCAGCAGATCGGGATATGGGCGCCGGTGCTGCTGGTGTTGCTGCGCCTCCTGCAAGGGCTGGCCGCTGGCGGCGAATGGAGCGGCAGCATCCTGTTGATCAGTGAGAATGCGCCGCCGACGCGCCGTGGCTTCCTGTCTGCCTGGAGCCCGAGCGGGGCGACCGTCGGCTTCGTGCTGTCGGCAGTCGCTTTCTGGGCGGCGCAGAAGCTGCCTGCCGAAGACTTCATGAACTGGGGATGGCGCGTCCCGTTCCTCGCCAGCATCGTGCTGGTCCTGGCGGGCTACTACATCCGCAGCCGGATTCCCGAAAGCGCGGAGTTCGTGGCGGTCAGGCGCAGCGGCCACGGTGTGCGCCTGCCCGTGATCGAAGTGCTGCGCCAGCAGCCGAAGGAAGTGCTGATGGTGGTGGGGCTGCGCATGGCGGAAGGCGGCGCGTCCTACATCTTCTTCGCATTCTCGCTCGCCTATGGCGCTCATCTTGGCATTCCTAACCAGGTCATGCTGAAAGGGTTGACGATCTCGATGGTGCTGGTCATGGGCACCGCACTGGCCTATGGCCACCTGTCCGACCGAATCGGCCGACGCACCGTCTATATGGCGGGCGCGGTCGGTGTGACGCTGGTGGCGTTCCCGTTCTTCTGGCTGATCGATACCCGCCAGCCGTCCATGGTGCTGCTTGCCTACGTGCTGGCCGACTCCGTGGTGCTGGCCGCCATGGTCGGGGTGCAGCCGAGCTACATGGCGGAATTGTTCCGCACTGAAGTGCGCTACTCGGGCATGGGCGTTGGCCGCGAACTGTCGTCAGTGATCGGCGGCGGCATGGCGCCGATGGTCGCCACGGCTCTGCTGGCGGAGTACCACTCGGCGACGCCTGTCGCGCTCTATCTGATCGTGCTGGGAGGCATCACGGTAATCGCGCTGATGTTCACGCCGGAAACGCTGCCCCGCGAGGCGCGCAGGCGCGGCGAACAGGCATGAGCGAAGGGAACGCGATGACGACCCCGACTTCACCCCTGGCTACGCCGATCGCACAGCGGCTCGTTTTCGATCTGGTGCGCGGAGAGGTGCGTGACCATGATCGCCGCTACCTGCTGATGCGCCCCGATGTCCTCATGGGCATGCTGGAATTGCTCGATGACACCACGCGCGCGCGAGTGCTGTGTGCCTTCGCCGACTCGACGGCCCAGCACGGCAAGCGCAGCATCCTCGCCTATCTCGACGGCCTGCCCGGTCGCGGGGCGGGCGACGGCAATGCGCTGCTCGATCTGATCTGCGAAACGTCGCCCGCGCTTGGCTGGGGGCGGTGGGACTTCGAGCGCAGCGGCGACTGCCTTGTCCTCAATGTTTTCAACAGCCCCTTTGCCACCGGCTATGGGCGGGCCACCCAGCCGGTCTGCGCGCCGATCGCAGGCATGTTTCGCACGGTCGCCGCGATTGTGTTGGGGCAACCTGTGCGGGTGCAGGAAACCGGGTGCGCCGCCGTGCATCCAAATGCCACTTGCCGTTTTGTCGCCCGCCCGGCACTGGCGAGCAACGAGGAAGGAGACTTGACATGACCCGCTACCGGGACGATGCCGGCGCCATCCGCGCGCTGGTGCAGGAAGACCGCGTGCACCGAGACGTCTACCTCAGCGAGGAGTTGTTCCGCCTCGAGCAGGAACGCTTGTTCCAGCGCAGCTGGAATTACGTCGGTCACGCAAGCCAGGTGCCGGAGCCGGGCGATTACTACACCACCGAAGTCGCCGGCCAACCATTGATCCTGGTGCGCCAGCCGGACCGCAGCCTGCGTGTGCTGATGAACCGCTGTGCCCACAAAGGTGCGCGACTGGTTTGCCAGGTGCAAGGCAACACCGGCAAAGTCTTTCGTTGTCCGTACCACGCGTGGGCCTACAAGACCGACGGCGCCTTGCTGGCCGTGCCGCTGAAGACCGGCTATGAACACACCCGTATGCATGCCTGCGAGTCCGGAGCTGGCCTGGTGGCGCCACGCATGGCGGTGCATCGTGGTTTTGTCTTCACTTGTTTGTCGGCGGACGGCCCGGAGTTTTCGGATTACCTCGGTCCCGTGCTGACGGTGCTCGACAGTCTCGCCGACCGCTCCCCCATGGGCGAACTGCAAATTGCCGGCGGCTGCCTGCGCAGCGTGATGCGGTGCAACTGGAAGATGTACCTCGAGAACGTCAATGATTCCGTGCACCCGGTTTCCACGCACGAGTCGGTCTCGGCGACGGCCAGGTCCGTGCAGGACACGCGGCCGGCCGACGCGCCCGAGTCGATGGCCCTGCAGCAACTGCTGCCATTCGGCTCGAGCTATGACTTCTTCACGAGGACCGGCGCGCGCATCTATCCGAACGGGCACAGCGTGCTGGGTATCCACGCCAGCATCCATTCGGAATACAAAATTCCGGTGGACTACCGGCACGCGCTGGAGGCGGCCCATGGCGCGCAGCGAACCGCTGAAATTCTCGGCTTCGCGCCGCAGAACGTGGTCCTGTTTCCGTCACTCGCGCTCAAGGGATCGCCGCAGACGCTGCGTGTGATCAAGCCGCTTGGCGTGGATCGTACCCTGGTCGAGGTCTGGGCGCTGGCACCCAAAGGGGCGCCGCAGGCGTTGCTCGAGCGCACGCTGACCTACAACCGGCTGACGTTCTCGCCGATGTCGGTGGTGGCGCATGACGACATCCATATATTCGAGGGCGTCCAGAGATCGCTGGCCGCCCAGGGCAATCCATGGATCAGCCTGCATCGCGAGTACCGCGATGGCGAACAGCTGGAGCCCGAGCAGGAGGTGAGCGGCACCAACGAGCTGCTGATGCGCAACCAGTTTCGCACGTGGGCGACGCTGATGACGGCGGATGCGAAAGGAGCATCGGCATGACCGGCTCCGACGCAACGATCGAACTGGTGGTCGACGAAGTGATTCCGCTGACTGGCACCATCACCGAGTTCCGCCTGCGGGATCCGGAGGGCAGGGCGCTGCCGGGGTACGCCGCAGGGGCCCATCTGCGCGTGCGGGTCGCGCCAGGCGGGACCGCGGACTGGCGGCATTACTCGCTGATCAACGGCACGGTGGGCGCCACGCTGGCGCCTGAGGTCTACCGCATCGCCGTGCGGCGCGAAGACAATGGCCTGGGCGGCTCTCGCTGGATGCACACAATGCTGAAGCCTGGCAGCCGGTTGCTGACCAGCCAGCCGCGCAACGCCTTTGTGCTCGACGCGGATGCCGAAGACGCCGTGCTGATTGCCGGTGGCATCGGGGTCACGCCCATTGTGTCGATGGCGGCCGCGTGGGCGGCCGCCGGGCGGCGCTACCGCGTGCACTACAGCGCCCGCGACACCCGCCAGCTGGCATTTGCGCAGGAGCTGCGCGGCATCGCCGGCGCGCACCTGTCGCTTTACGCCGACGAGGGCGTACTGCCGGTGCTGGATATCGCGGCACTGTTGCAAGGCCTGCGTCCCGGCCAGCCCCTCTACGTCTGTGGCCCGGCGGGGATGATCGACGCGGTGCTTGCGCAGGCGTGCGCGCGCGGTTGGGCTCGCGAGGACATTCACTTCGAGCGGTTTGCCGCGCCGGCGGCCGCGACGTCCGACACCGGCTTTGAAATCGAGCTGCGCCAGTCGGGTCGCACACTCACGGTAGCGGCCGGGGAATCGATTCTTGACGCCATGCTGGCGGCGGGCCTCGACCCGCTTTACGACTGCAAGCGCGGCGAATGCGGGCTGTGCAGGACGACAGTGCTGGAGGGGGCGCTCGATCACCGCGACTATTGCCTCACTGAGTCGGAACGGCAGGCAGGCAACGTGATGCAAATCTGCGTGTCGCGGGCCGCCTGCGCGCGGCTGGTGCTCGATGCATGAAAGGGAGCAGGAACATCATGGGTAAATACCGGGACAATCCTGAAGCCCTGCGCCGGCTGGTGCAGGACGAGCAGGTCCATCGGGACGTCTATCTCGATGAGGAGGTCTTCGCGCTGGAAATGGAGCGGCTCTGGTCACGGGCGTGGGTGTACGTCGGTCACGACGGACATCGCCGGGCAGCCCGTCATCATGGTGCGGCAGCCCGATGGCACGGTGAAAGTCCTGCGCAACCGGTGCGCACACAAGGGCGCCCGGCTGATTTCGCAGGCCAGCGGGAATGTCGGTCGCTTCTTCCGTTGCCCGTATCACGCGTGGACCTACAAGATGGATGGCGCGCTGCTGTCGATACCGCTGCGGCAAGGCTACGAGGGCACCAGCCTGGACGCCTGCCCCGCGAGCCGGGGCATGGGCGCGTTGCGGCACGTGGCGAGCTATCGCGGCTTCGTGTTTGCCCGCCTGGCTGACGACGGTCCGGAATTCCACGCCTACTTTGGCGAGGCGCTGACGTCCATCGACAACATGGCCGATCGCGCGCCGGAGGGCGAGCTAGAGGTCGCGGGGGGCGTACTGCGCTACACCCACGACTGCAACTGGAAGATGTTCATCGAGAACCTGAACGACACCATGCACCCCATGGTGGCGCACGAGTCGTCTGCCGGCACGGCAAGACAGCTGTGGGCCGGCGAGCCGCAAGACGAGCCCTTGCCGATGGCGATCGAACAGCTGGTGCCCTTTACGTCGGGCTATGCGTTCTCCGACGAGATGGGCGTGAGGGTGTTCGCCAACGGGCACAGTTACACGGGAGTCGGCACGGTGTCATTGCATGCCGACTATGTCCGCATGCCCGAATACGAGGAGCGCATGGCCGAGGTCTATGGTGTGACACGTGCCGCGGAGATCCTCGCGACGGTGCGGCACAATACCGTCTTCTATCCGAGCCTGACCATCAAGGGCGCTATCCAGGCGATCCGCGTGGTGCGGCCGGCGGCACCCGGCAAGACGATCGTCGAATCGTGGGCCTTCCGACCCAAGGGTGCGCCGGAAGACCTGTTGCGCCGCACGCTGATGTACACGCGGCTGATCAACTCGCCGATGTCCGTAGTCGGCCACGACGACCTGCACGCCTACCGCGCGATGCAGGAAGGGTTGCGTGCAGGCGGCAACGAGTGGGTGAGCCTGCACCGCAACTTCGATGCTGCCGAAGTGGGGCGGGAGGACACCACCGCTAACGGCACGAGCGAGATCTCCATGCGCAATCAGTTCCGCGCATGGGCCCGATACATGACACCGGAAATCCAGCCAGGAGATACAACAAAATGAGCCAGCCCCAACTCGCGACGCCGCCCGCACGGGATGACCTGATCGCCTTCGTCTATGAAGAAGCACGGCTGATCGACGACAAACGCTTCGACGATTGGTTAGCGCTCTTCGCGGACGACGGCCACTACTGGATTCCGCTCGTGCCGGACCAACGGGATGGCATTAACCACGCGTCGCTGATGTACGAAGACCGCCTGCTGCTTCAACTGCGCATCGAGCGCATGCGCAGCCCGCGTGCTTTCTCCCTGCAGCCGGAAAGCCGTTGCCTGCACGTGCTGCAGTGTCCGGAAGTGCTGGCGCAGGACCACGACAGCGGTACGTATCTCACGCGCACCCGCTATATCTACGTGGAGACGCGCGGCGATGAACAGCAGGTTTATGCCTGCACCGCTGAGCACACTCTCGTGCTGCGCGACGGCATGCTGAAGGTGCGACAGAAACGGGTCAACCTGCTGAACTGCGATGCCGCGTTGCCCTCGGTCCAGCTTTTTATGTAGGGCTACTGGTGCGGCGCGCGGCGCGCCGCTGAATGCCTAATCTGCTTCTGCCGAGGTAAGCGCTAGAGGTTGGTCAGTTTAAATACGATACGGATTCCTCATTCAGATAGTCAAACCATGGCAGCATCCATATTGTGTCGCTCGTTGCCTCGTGCGAGAATTATGTAATCCAGATTAATTTCGATCGACCGTGATGCTAAGAATCGCTGCCAAATGGTTCGAGTGCAAGCAGTTAGACGACGACATCTATCTGTTCTGGGAGCCACATGTGATCCCCTTGTTCCGGTGCAACATCTGGTACGTGCGTGGCCGTGATCGCGATCTGATTATCGACTCTGGGATGGGCTTTTCGAGCCTCAAGGAGGCCGGCAAGCACCTTTTTGGCAAACGCACGGCAGCGATCGCGACGCACGCGCATCTCGATCACGTGGGGAATCTTCACGAGTTTGACGAATGCATGGTCCATCGGCTCGAGGCGCCGGGGCTGCGGACGCCGCAATGGTCATATACACTCGCGGACGACCGCTTCAATCCCGAGTACTTCAAGAGTGCATTTGCCGATTACCCATACGAGGGCTCCGTCGTGGATGCGTTGCCGCACGCGGGGTATGAACTCGCGAGCTGGCACATTAAGCCGGCTAATGTGACACGCGAGCTCGTCGACGGTGACAGCATCGATACGGGCGACCGGCATTTCGAGGTGCTGCATCTGCCGGGACATTCACCGGGCAGCATCGGCCTTTGGGAAGCGCGTACACAAACGCTATTTTCGGGGGATGCGATCTATGATGGTCCATTGATCGACGACCTTCATCACTCGTCGGTGCCGGATTACGTGAAGACCATGCAGCGTCTCTCGCGTTTGCCAGTCAAGGTCGTCCACGGCGGCCATGACGCGAGCTTCACCAGGGAGCGGCTCCTCGAACTCGTCGGTATGTATCTCGAGCGAGTCGGTGCGTGAGCGGATGGGGGCCGCATGCCGGCGCTCGCTTCGCGACCGCTCAGAAGGCGTAAATGAACTGCATGGCGAACAAGTCATTCACCTTGGCGTACGAGCCATCATTGCGGAGGAAGACCTGGTTGTTTGCCCAATCGTGCCGATACTCGACCTTCACCGTTATTTGCTGCGTCGCATAGAAGAGCAGATTCAGCGCAACGTCCTGACGAACCGCCCCCTTGCATTCGAATCCGAGACCGCCGTTCGCCCTGGAGTTTGCCAGGCAGTCCGCGCCGATGCCAAAACCGTTGTAAGGGTCCATGCCGTTGCCGTTCAGGAATATGCCCCCACCCCCACCACCGTTCCGGCTATTAACCAGGAGGTCATAGCGTGCGGTGGCGCCCATGCGGCCGACGACCGGCATCGAGAACTTGCGGTGTGCAAGCAATGACAAGCCATACCACTGTGCATTGCCGCCATTGAACGCGGCGCGTTGCTGCGCGCCATAGTCGGCCTCGGCATTGACCTGCGCATCGGCAAGTGTGTAAGTGGCGTCGAGCTCGCCGAATATGAAGTATCCGCCCGAACTCGATGCCTGGCCGCCCGCCCCAAAAACGGTGCGACCTGTCACCGGATCGTGGGCGCTCGGCAACGTCTGCCGGCCGATGGTGAACGAGCCACCGGTGTCGAGCGCCGTGGACCACGTATAGTCGGCTCGCGCGGCGAAGCTCGGCACGCGGTTGCTGGTCGTGACAGGGTCGCCAAGCGCATTCTGTCCTGTCTGCGTGACGGCGCCGTAGGTCCGGGCCTGTTCATTGCCGAGCATGAACTTCCAGGACCACTTGCTGGCTTCTGGCGTGTAATTGAGGCCGACGCCCACGTAGGCGGCCGGGTCCGAGAAGTCATAGAGCAAGTTATGGGTCAGAGTCAGCGTTTGCGTGGACAGCTGATATTCATATCCGCCGAACGCGCTCATCAGACCGGCAAGGAAGGTCGTCGTGCCCGACAACGGCACAGTGACGAATGCCGTGTTGAGAATGTTGTTGCCAATGTTTCCGTGCTCGTTTGCAAGCAGCGAAATGCCATTGCCACGATTGGGCATCAGCGAGAATTCGGCCGCTGGCGCCATGGGGCCGACACCGAAGGTCTTCTTGATGTTGAGGTAGACGTCGCCGATCGTGCTGTTGAAGTACGTATAGGATGACTCGTGATTCACGAAGAGGAACGACGGGGTCCTGGCAGCACGGTTATAGACGTAGGCGGGATCGATATATCCGCTCACCGAGAGTCCGGCGAGCGGTCCCGAGGTGGCCGCATCGGAGAGCGAGTCGACTTTCAACTGCTGGCTCGCGAGCTGCTGCTTCATGTCGGCGAGGTCGCCGTTGGTCAGCCTTGCGGGCGTGTTTCCATAACCGGACGTCGACGCATCGACGATTTGTGGCGCGTTGACGGCTGGCGGTTTCGCGGCGAGTTCGGCCTTCAGCGACTCCACTTCGTTCTGCAGCGCCTTGAGTTCTTGCTGCAGTCCTTCGATCTGCGCGGAGATCGGATCGGCTATCGCGAGACACGGGACGGTACCGCCCACGAGCAGGCAGATCAGTTTCCATCGCATGGAAAGTCTCCTTACTGTGTGGCCTTTGAGTTGGCGTGCGCGCTGGCTGGATAAAGGGCAAAACGAGTCCCGACCCGGGCCCAAATCGGTTGGCGTCGGGGCTGGAGAAGTGCAGCCGCCCGCCAGGGCTTTCCGGCGATGCGGCAAGCCATTAGTCAGTTCGCGATGGTGTCTTTGGGGGGGGTGCCCCTATGTGGTTCGTCAAGCGCTAGGGGCTGACTTGGGTTCGTAAAAGGTGCCGTCTCGCAGCATGGCAAACAGGACGTCGCAGCGTCGCCGTGCCAGTGCGATGAGCGCCTGGTTA
>NZ_JBFRCL010000103.1:0-16465 GCF_040965695.1 Paraburkholderia sp. BR10937 | reverse complement strand
CTCGAAGACCTGCCGGCGCCGCAGCACCTGACGCTGTCGACACGCGTGTGGATGGGCGTGCTGCGCACCTACCTCGTCGTCGCAGTGGGTCTCGTGATCGTGAAGGTCGTGCAGATGGCCATTCACTGAAGCACTGAAGTAAGTAAGCGGGGCAGGCGCACGTCTGCCCGATTTTTGGAACATGCGGCGCACGAATATGCGTGCACGCGTGTACAGGTAGGTGTACATGCTGCGCCTTCGACCTGCTGGAAACCCGTCTGTGCTCTAATTCCCGCGTCGTTGAATTCCCCGGTGGCTGAAGGAAATCGAAGCTGCGAAGACGGCGGGTCACCCGAAATCCAGAATCATCAGGGCAATGTTCTTCTTAAGAACCCTTTTAAGCATGGTGCGAACAGGCTCGTGAAGGAGCTTTCTCGCTGCTTCCTTGACATGTTTCCATTGGGGGACTTCGATGCTCAGCCACCATGAAATTGGGACGCTGCTAACGCTGGCGAACGGGGATAAGCAGGTACAGACACTCGACCCGAACATGCGATCGCTGCAGACCCGGAAGCTTGTAGAAACCCAGAATTGCGCGCCTGGGTGGATCATCGTGCGGCTAACGGATTCTGGCCGCGCGCTGCTGCAGCGCCTGCAGGTTGAGTTGTGATAGCTGTAATACGAAGCAATTCGCACAAGGTTCGCTTCGCGCCTCATTCCTGAATCGAGGCTCTCCGGTCCAGACAGGCCGGGGAGGCGGCAATAGCGGCTCAAGCATGCACCGGACACTTCGACGAGGAGGTGAATTCTGTGCCTCATTACTGGACCTTCGATCTGGCTTTGTGCCTGTTCGATCGCGGCGCTGAGAGATCCAGGCGATGCCCCTGCGTTTGGGATGGAAATCCTGCGGCCGCCCTTGCTTGAACACCTCAGAGCCATACCGCACCGTATTATTGAACCACTACCTGAGATAGGCAGGTCTGGGCGATCAGATTCACGCACAAAATACTCTCCACCGAACGTAGCGTAACAGGCCACTCAGTGGCGTGGATGGGGCGTTGCTCGGCCGCGCGTTGCAAGGTCGCTCCGCGCTACCGCATCAGGAGTCGAAAATGAAAAAGCACATTAGCCCGATACGCATGGTTCTGGCCCTGGTCCTCGTCGTCGCTTTCCAGTCCACTGATCATAATGCTCCTGTAACCACAGCGAACGTGACGCAGGTCGTTCCGGGCATCTTCCCTGAAAATGGACCGCCGAATGGTGGAACGTTCCACTGCCTGGTCTATGGGAAATACTGCCTCAGCAACGCGTTGCGCGGCCGCTAACAAGCAAGTGGGCCGCGTTTCTCACGCGTGTGTACTGGTTAGCTGTACACGATTGGCGCGACTTACAGGTTAAGAAGGACCAGTGTGCCGTGGCCCCCCAATGATCGTCCCGAAAGAAACCCCGGCGTTTCTGCTATGTTTACATGAAGCTATCGGCGAAGAAGCATGCCGTCCAGTTACCCTGGTTCTGCTTAGCAAATCCAGTTGACGTTTAATATCTCGCGCTCCTAGAATATAGGAGTCTTCATAGAAGGGGCCGATGCCTTGGACAGTTCCAGTTGTCGATCTTCGAACAGTTTCGCTGCCTGACCGGCAGAACGTCCGCGCCCACTATTCCAGCCGCCGTTCTGCCAGCAGGCAGACGGTGCGCGCCGTAGCAAAACTCTCCGTGCACCCCTGATTCGCGCCGCCAGACGCAGCCTTTGCGCACGTCCGGCACGCGCCGCGTCGCGAGCGGCCACTCGCGCCGTGAATCCGTGCTCGTGCGATTAGTTCGCAGGCGAGCGCGTGACTGAGTGCGCGCGTTCCAGTCGTCAGCACCAACGCCGAAAAGGAGTCGAAATGCCAGACAGTGCCAGTTATCCCATATACCGCTCGCCAGTACCTTTGTGTTTAACTGAGGAAAGCAGGTAGGCCTGTCACCGCGCACGTGATGTACGTGGTCCCCGTGTCTCCTGGCTTTCCGCATCAACGCGTCAAGCCAGGCGCACGGAGTAAAACCATGACTTTCGGACTCCTCCTCTCGAACCTTCCACACGTTGACGAAGCGCGTGCCCAATACGACACGATGCGTTCGCTGCGACCCCTCGGACAACAGCGGCTCGCAACCTTCTGGCGCTGGCTGATGCTCCTGATTGCCTGAGCGTCTGTACGCCATAGGTGAGGGACGCCGTTGCCCGGTGACGCCGTTCCTCGCGTATGGCGGAGGTAAACATTTTCGTTTCAGCAGCCCGTTACCAGGGGAGGAAACAAAATGTCGATCCGAACTGAAACTTCAACGTCATCTGCCGCCGCGATGGAACGCAGCGCGGTTCTCGACGACGCCCATATGGGGGACATCACGGGCGCGCTCGGCACCATCGCACGTCACGACATTGCGCCTCGCACCGGCTGGTGGGCGCGCTTGCGCACGCTGCTGGCGATCCTCGGCCCCGGGCTGATCGTGATGGTTGGCGACAACGATGCGGGGGCGTTCGCCACCTATACCCAGGCGGGGCAGAATTACGGCACGACGCTGCTGTGGACGCTGTTGCTACTGGTGCCTGTCCTCTACGTGAACCAGGAAATGGTGCTGCGACTTGGCGCCGTGAGTGGTGTGGGGCACGCACGCCTCATTTTCGAGCGTTTCGGCCGGTTCTGGGGGACGTTCAGCATCGTCGACCTGTTTTTGCTCAACGCCCTGACAATTGTCACCGAGTTCATCGGTATCACGTTCGTTCTCGACTTTTTCGGATTTTCCAGGATTGCTGGTGTCTGCATCGCCGCGGCGCTGACCATGACAGCGGTAAGCACAGGCAACTTCCGCCGCTTCGAACGCTTTGCAATGGGGCTGTGCGTGCTGAGTCTGCTGCTCGTGCCGGTCCTGGTATCGATACACCCGCCGGTCGTTTCGATAGCGCGCGACTTCTTCATCCCGAACTGGCCAGCGCACTCGAAGCTCTCAGACGTGATGCTGCTCGTGATCGGCATCGTCGGCACCACCGTGGCGCCCTGGCAACTGTTCTTCCAGCAGAGCTATGTCGTCGACAAGCGCATCACGCCACGCTTCATCCGCTATGAGCGGGCCGATCTGTGGATCGGTATCGTGTTCGTGATGATTGGCGCGGTGGCCATGATGGCTTTCTGCGCCGAGCTGTTTGCCGGCCGCCCTGAATTTGGCAATTTCACGGATGCGGGTGGCGTAATTGCGGGTCTCGAAAAGTATGCAGGGCGCACGATGGCGACCTGCTTTGCGATTGCGCTGTTCGATGCCGCGATTATCGGCGCAGCGGCCGTGTCGCTGTCGACAGCTTATGCGATTGGCGACGTGTTCAAGATTCGCCATTCACTGCATCGCAGTGTGGCGTCCGCGAAGGGCTTCTATCTGGTGTACTTCGGGATCGTCGCGGCATCGGCCGCGCTGGTGCTGATTCCGGGCAGCCCGCTTGGCTTGCTGACGCTGGCCGTGCAAACCCTTGCGGGTGTGCTCCTGCCGAGCGCCACGGTGTTCCTGCTGCTGCTTTGCAACGACCGGGCCGTTCTGGGTCCGTGGGCCAACTCTACAAAGGTGAATCTGTTCACCGGCGCGGTGATCTGGGTGCTGGTCCTGCTGTCCATTATCCTGACCGCCTCGGTGATGTACCCGGACATAAGCGGTGAAACGATTCTCGAGGTACTGGTGGATGGCACGCTGCTCGCCATCGTTGGCTATGCCGTCACGATTGGAATGCGCAGACTGCGTCGTGAACCGGCAGACGGCGACGGCGATGCGAGCATGCAGGTATATCCGGTCGGTGCTCGCTACACGTGGCGCATGCCACCGCTCGAGGAGTTGCCGCCGGCAAATCTCACACTGGCCAAGCGAGTTTGGATGGGTGTACTGCGCGGCTATCTGCTGATCGCGGTCGCGCTGGTCATTGTGAAGGTCGTGCAGATGACGTTGTTTAAATAGCGTCGGGACGCCGGTCACTGGCCGGACGGGCCCGGGACTGGCGAGAGGTGGTCGTGAGAAGTCGCATACTATGCATTCGGCGCGCTCTTGCCGCTTGATGGTACGGGGACGGCAAGGTCGCGCCATCCGCGTTCGCCGGACGTGGCGCAACATGCCACTCAGCCATATGGAGTGGGCGCTGCTCGTCGCGTGGGCAGCGCTCCTCACGAGTCTGCTCTGGGTCGTCCTGCTTGCGGGGCCAATCCGGTCGTTCAGGCAGGCATTCTGATGGCTGGACGTTGGCTGAGGTCGTGGTCGAGCCGGACTTTGTACAGCCGTCGCGGCAATCAGCCGGAGGATTTGATGATGAGGAAATACCTATTCGCGGTATCCCTTGTGGGAGCCATCCTTTCCATCATCGCAATCGCGACGTCTGGACTGAACTGCCAGGTATCCCGTTACGACACGGCTCGTGTCGTAACGGGCGGTCTGACTGGCAACGGATTATCAGAGCGCCCGGAGACCCATTGCCTGATCTATGGAAGGCTTTGTCTCGGCAATACCCTGCGCGGCCGTTAGCTGAATGGCGGGGCACTGCGAAAACAGCGGGGCGTTTGTGCTCGGGCGGTGCTCGCTGTTGCGGTTCTGGTGAGGAAGATGCAGCGATGCAGCGAAGTAAGATCGCGATTGATACAGGCGAGCGGCACATGGTTACATTGCACGTCCGCCCGGCACCGGGGCAGGTGGGCAACGCCGCGTTGGTTCGGGAATCGTCGGTCACTGAATCGAAGCAATGCTGGTCCCTGTGCTTGCAGGCGTTGCACTCAACGCCCTCGTGATCCACTGGCTGGACCCCTTTTTGCTTGTTACATCGCTGTCGAGGGCGTCGGACATTGGAGGGAAGGCCGCGACGCGGGCGCAGCGAGCACGCTAGGCGACGCATCTGGTCGATGCCGTCAAGGTGTTTCACTGAGGCCGTTCAGCAAGGCAGTTAACGTAGATGCGGCGATTCGTGACGCACCGCATGCGTGAAGCGGTGTCCGTGTTCAAGGTATTGCTGACACACCGGCGAACACATGTCCCGGTCAGCCTGGGCTCTAGACGCATGTGCAACAGACGAATTTTGAGCCGTCGCATCGGTCGGGATAACGATCGATACGATGGCTAATGCAATCGTTAGCGAAGGTGGAGGATGGAAATTCGGTTTACTAAATAATATTCGGGGAGTAGGCAAAGTGGAGTTGAAACTGGTGGAATTGCGGCTTACTCGGACACGCCGACAATGATCGCACTCTTGCGCGTTTGAGATACTAGGCAAGAACGCTGAATCGACACGTCTCCAGACACCTCACAACGGCTTCGACCGAGTGACGGTATTTCTGACGGTATACGAATGCAATTTCGTCCCCTAGCCTATGTGGGACAAACGTTTCCCGCCAGACTCGACACAATTGCGCAGATTGACACGGTCCGGACTCGGGCCATTTACGGACGCTCGTACGCGCTTTCACGAGGACGTTGGAACGTCAGTTCCCCCGGTGAACGGACCATCGCGGGCCAACTGACGACGTGCGCAAGGCGGGCGTTTAGGCTCGGGTTTGGCGGCTCACCACAGGCGACCATCTTTCACCGACGCTTCCTACGGAAGTCAGGATCTCATTGAAATCATGCGCATCGAACCGCTACCAGGAAGCGAGCATCGTCGCTCGGGTTTTATCGTCTGGGTCCTTTCATGCCTTCCGACTCCATGGCCGCATTCCATTCCTCACTCGCCTCGATCGGGTCCATCGCTTCGTCAAGCGACGCGGTTGCGCGCTCGGCGGCCGCTCTAGTTTCGTCTGCCGGGGAGTCTGCGTCGCCGTCACCCGGGGGCTGCAGCATGTCCTTGATCATCGCGCTCAGCTCCGACGTGTCCCATGGCAGCCCACGCCGGGTTCGGTCCTTTATGTAGTGCCTCACTTCTGCGTCCTGCTCCGCGGTAAGCGGCAGTCCGCGGAAGGTGCTTTGGGGGTCAGAGTCAGTCATTACCTTCTCCTTCTGTTACTTTTTCAGTGTACTCGCCATTGCGACCACGAGAGCCGTGAACGCGGCGCTCTTGCGCCGAATCGAATGTGTGGCCGCGGCCGGCAGCAGGCGGCCGATTCTGTTGAAAAACTCTTTTTTGGCCTGGATGTTCTGGCGACTCGAGTTCGCAACGCTCGAGGGCGGCAGTTGCGGCGCAGCTTTCGGGAGGGGATCGGTGGCCCCGATGCCCCCTCAAGCGATCATTCTCACTGCGGTCTGACTCGTTGGCGTCAACCACTTCGCCATTCGACGTAGATTCTGCGCTGTTGCGGCCAACAGAAATTCGTCGTGCGCACCGCTGGGTCCGCGCAATCGCAATCGATCAAGCTTCAAGATTCGCTTCAAGTGCGCCGAGGCGGTCATCGGCGCAGTTAAGGCGGTGCGAACAGCGCGGCGGGCGACGTCGCCCGAAAAGCGTACGACGATTGCAACGACGGTTTGAAGGCCTTGCCGATGAAAAAGTTCGGCATAGCAAGAGAGATGGCCGTTGACTTCCATCTGAACCATAAATTGCACGGGTGAACAGCATGGCCGCCTCCCGGTTTCGCACATCGCCCGAGCGGTCAGCTTGCGGCTCAAACATCCGCAGCCGTTCATTCGGCGCTCGACGGTCAGAGCTCCGACCCAGCCATGTAAGCTGTTCGTTGAGCTCGACGTCTAGTTCAGTCACTTCTACCCGGCGATCGATTCTCTTCGGGAATGAGCCTTGTGAATGATCTGCTGATTCTCATTCCCGCAGGCAGCCATTAGCCTAGTTCTGTCGTTCATCAGCAGACGGAAGTTTCCCGCCTGCGTTTGGGTCAACGCCAGTCGACCATCTCTGATTGGCGGACTATCGGGGCCTCCCCTTCACGCCGATTTCTTTTAAAGGCCACCTACCATGGCAAAACTGACCAAGAAGACCGCCCTCGTCACCGGCGGTTCGCGCGGCATTGGCGCCGCGATCGCCAAGCGGCTGGCTGCCGACGGCGCAAGGGTGGTGATCACCTATGTCAGGGGCGCGGACGCCGCCGCCCTGGTGGTGAAGGAGATCGAAAGCGCAGGAGGCGAGGCGATCGCGATCCAGGCGGACGCCGCCGACGCGAAGGCCGTTACGGCCGCGGTCGAACGGACCGTCTCCACCTTCGGCCAGCTCGACATCCTGGTGAACAACGCCGGCATACTCATCCCCAAGCCCTTCGAGGAGGCCACGCAGGAGGAGATGGACCGTGTGATCGACGTCAATCTGCGCGGCGTGTTCGTGGCCACCCAGGTCGCGCTCAAGCACCTGAGGGCGGGCGGCCGCATCATCACGATCGGCTCCTGCGTCGGCGAGCGGAACATGATTCCGGTCCTGACGACCTACGCCGCGACCAAGGGCGCAGTGAAGATGTTCACCCAGAGCCTGTCTCGCGAGGTTGCCCCCCGCGGCATCACGGTCAACAACATCCAGCCGGGGCCGATCGACACCGATAACAACCCCGCGGCCGGCGACTGGGCGCCGCCGCAGATCGCGATCACGGCGCTGAAGCGGTTCGGCCACGTCGACGACGTCGCCGCGATGGCGGCGTTCATCGCTGGCCCCGAGGCCAGCTACATCACCGGCGCAAACTTCACCGTCGACGGCGGCGCCAACGCCTGAAGGGCACGACAGCCCTCTCCGGTGGGGCTTGCTCGCGCTACGTCCGCAATGGGTCGACCCGGCGCGACCGTATCGGGCAGTAGTCGGCCACCGCGGGCCATTGGATTTCGCGGTTGATACGAACCGACCGCAATTCGATAACGCAGATGCGATCCTTCGAATATTTCGAATTATCGGAATGAAAATGGCCGCCTATCTTATCAACTTGAAGTGCGGTTCCGCTGCGCGCGATTACACCCGATGTAATTGGCGCACTCGACAACCGTCGCTACTCTTTGCCAGTCGCGCCGCCGATCCGGTCGCGCACGAACGGAATGCGTTCGGTTTGCTGATGAGTCTGAACCTGCTGATCGAGACGCCCGGCGGTTTTGAGTACACCGGCGAGCAGTGCAAGGATTGAATGAGCGAGGCAGGTTTCCGGAAGCATCTCACAGTCCAGACAACGCGGTCTCGCACTGATGGAGTGAGTGGAATGGACGGCGAAAACACAATCGCAAATATCGATCAGACTGACTGGGCGGCGTTGAAGGACAGGCTTGTCGAAGCCGGCAGCCAGGTGCTGATGATGCCCGCAGCTGGCGGGGAAATTACGCATTGGAACGGCGCATTGGATCCCCGTCCGAAAATGCTGGTCCGATGCAGCACCGTTGCCCAGGTCTCCCGTGTGATGAGCGCCGCGCGCGGCTTTGACGCTCCTCTAGCCGTCCACAACGGCGGGCAGGACTGGAACGGTCGGTCCATGCGCGACGGCAGTCTGCTGCTAGACCTTTGCGACTTGCGGACCATTGAGATTGACACCGGGCGCAGCGTAGCGACGATCGGTGCGGGCGTGACGAGCGCTCAGCTCAATCGCGCTGCGGGCGAGCGAGGTCTTGCCGCGGTGATCGGCAACGATGGGGCGGTGAGTATGGCCGGCCTCACGATCGGTGGTGGCTATGGACCGCTCATGACGCGCTTCGGCCTGGCGTGCGACAACCTCCTGTCGGCCGAGGTCGTGCTGCTCAATGGACGCATCGTGACCTGCGACGGAGAGCACGAGCCGGACCTGTTCTGGGCGCTACGCGGTGGCGGTGGGAACTTTGGGATTGTCACGTCGATGAGCCTGCGTCTCCACACGCTGGATGACGCGCTGGTCGGTACGATCGTGTTCCCCTGGACTGATGGGCGTGCTGCCCTGGCGCACTATGCCGCGTTGATGCTCCGGGCGCCAGGCGAACTGTTCGGCGCCGCCGTCCTGGCAACCGGACCAGGCGGCAAACCGGTGATCGCGATCTCGCTTGTCTGGACAGGAGATCCGGCGGCCGGCGAGGCAATCATCGGCGAGGCGGCGGCAGCGGGTCATCCCATTGTCGTCAGGGTCGAACCGACGGCTGCGAGCGATCTTCTCTCCCTGACCGACGGAAAGCTTGCCCAAGGTCTCGGCTACGAAGTTGCGACGCGGTGGTTCAGCGCCCTCACAAGCACGACGATCGACGTACTCCTTGCAGCGTTCGAGGCGCGCACGTCGCCCCTGGCTTCTATCGTCGTCCATCATTGCCATGGGGCCGCTACACAGGTCGCGGCTGACGCGACCGCGTTTGGCATGAGAGATCCACACTTCACTGCTCTGGTCTACGCAGCGTGGGAGCCTCCGCTGGCCGACGCAGAGCAGCATCGGGCCTGGGCGGCGTCCCTGGACGCGGAACTCGCGCCGACCTCGTTGCCGGGGGGCTATGCCAACCTCCTGCCCGACCGCGCATCGGACCGGATAGCCCACGCTTACGGCCCCAATGCGTTGAGGCTGTCCCGGATCAAATCCCGCTTCGACTCGAGAGGCGTCCTCCATGCCATTCCGCTGCCAGCGCTATCACCGGCCGCGTGACGCCTGCGATGACGCGCTTACAGGAGCAGTCAGATGGACAACTCCTTGTCCAGCGTTGAGCAACCATTCAACCGTTGGAGTAACCGCCATGTCTTGTCCCGGTACACGCCCCGAACCCATACAGACACCGCGACTCATTACGTTGCCCGAGCGCCTGTTCGAGACCGCCGAAGCCTGCCCTGACGCGATTGCGCTGATCGCCGGCGACGACACATGGACCTACGGCCGTCTGGCGCGGTATGTCAAAAGGCTTTCACAAGGCCTGAGCGCACAGGGTCTGAAACCAGGCGATCGCGTCGCACTGCACTTGACGAACAAACCGGAAACCGTCATCGCGTATTACGCGTGCATGTTGACAGGCCTGATTGCGGTGCCCCTGAATAACCGGCTCACACGCGCGGAACTCGAGCCGCAATTGCGACGACTGCACGTTTCGTTATATCTGGGCCAGAGTGATCTGTACGGCGCAATTGCCGGCGTGGATGGTTCGGTTCTCGATGCCCGCAGGCGCTTTCTTGTCGATGGCGAGTCCCAGGACACGGGCGCAAAGGCATGGAGCGAGTTGATTGACCACCAGGAAGACGAGGTGCGGCTCGAGCCGGCGTGTGTCGATGAACCTGCGCTTTTGCTGTCGACGACCGGCACTACGGGGAAACCGAAGCTCGTCACCCACACCCAGCGCACGGTGTGCGCAATTACGCAAGCATGCCAGGCCGTCGCGTTGAGGCCGTACGACGTCACACTTATTGCCACGCCCATGATGCATGGGGGAGGGCTCGCTACTGTGCTGGCGACGTTAACCGCACATGGCATCTGCGTCCTGTTGGACCGATTCGAGCCAGCGGCCGCGCTTGACCTGATAGAACGGCACCGTTGCACGTTGCTGATATGGTTGCCGTTCATGTATGCGGCGGCTAGCGCCGAGCAGATTGCGCAGCCACGCAACGTCACGTCACTGGGCACCTGCCTCGTCGTGGGCGACACGACGCCGCGAAGTCTGCAGGAGGAATTCTTGCGGGTGTTCGGCGTCAGGATGCGCAACGTGCTTGCGATGAGCGAAAGCATGGGCACATTCACCTACGGATTCGATATCGGGCCGGTGTGCCGCGCGGTCGACATGAACCGGGTCCGCCTCGTCGACGAAGAGGGAAACACCGTCAGGCGCGGCGACGCGGGCGAACTGTTGCTGCGCGGTCCGAACATGTTCGTCGGCTACTGGCATGGGCCCGGACACATCGACGACGCACGCAAGGATGGCTGGTGGGCCACTGGCGATGTGCTGAGACAGGACGAAGCCGGCGATTTCTGGTATGTCGCCAGAAAGAAAAATTTGATCATCCGTGGCGGGTCGAATATCTCGCCGGTCGAAGTTGAGGACGCGCTTCTCGTCCATCGCGGCGTGCGCGAGGCAGCGATAGTCGGTGTGCCGGATGCTGTCCTCGGTCAGCGCGTAATTGGTTTTGTTGAACTGACCGAAGCCGCGACGCAGGTGGAGGAAGTATTGTTCGACCTGTCCACCAGGATTGCGAGCTACAAGATGCCGGAGCGGCTCATCGTTGTCGACCAGTTGCCGCGCAATTCGTTAGGCAAGGTGGACCGGGCGAGGCTGCAAGCAATCGGTGAGCAACTGGGCAGTCGGCGCCCTGCGTAAAACTCGTCTTGGCCATGTGAGCGAGGAAAGAGGGTAAGCGTCGGAGCAGGAGCCGCTACGATGAACTGTCCCGTGACGTATCCGGACTGCAACTTTCGCGTGAGCCGCGCAACGTCCCCGGCTGCATGAGCATCACATTTCCTCCAGTTGGCGAATGCCATTTATCGAAATCGAAGGCCGAATCCAGCACTACCAGATCCGGGGCACTGGCTTCCCGGTTCTGCTCGGACACAGCTACTTGTGGGACTCGTCCATGTGGGAGCCGCAAATCGAGGTACTTTCGCGCTCGTTTCAGGTGATCGCCCCCGATCTCTGGGGCCATGGCCAATCCGCCGGTCTTCCCGAAAGCACGCGTACCCAGGGTGATCTTGCAAGGCACGCGAGTCGCCTGCTGGATGCGCTTGCCATCCCGCAATGCGCCGTCGTTGGGCTCTCTGTCGGCGGCATGTGGGGAGCCGAGCTTGCGTTGCGCGATCCGGCGCGCGTCCGTACGCTGGTCATGATGGATACTGATCTCGGCGCCGAGCCCAACGCAAACCGCGCGCAGTATTTCCAGATGCTTGACGCGATCGAGGCGCTTGGTAGCGTTCCAGCCTACGATCACCGCGGCATTGGGCGAATCACGGTGCTCTCATGCCCTCGAGTAGCCGCATGGCATATTCCGCGCACTTTCTCCGCACTCGAACGAGTTGCCCGAACAACAACGAAAATTCCGCCAAACGGCCACGTGCGCGAAGCATGACGACACGTGTTTCGTGCCATGTCCGCCGATTCGCCCAGCTCGCCTTATATTCGGCATCGAGAGGGCGAAAATCGAAATCACGACCGTTGGCGTGAGACCATTTGACGAGGAATTCTGCAAGCAGCGCTCCAACCGAACACACAGCAAATGCCTCGTCATACGTCGTCACGAAGCCCTCGACGGTTCGAGATCCCACCAGGTTTACCGACGCGGCGACGGTCACGCCTTCGACCTTCACGAAGGCAACGAGCGGAACCTTCGACAGATCCATTCGCCGTGCCAGCGCGACAAAGAAATCCCGAACCCGATCGTCCTTCAAATAGGCAACGCTCACGCCGCGGCGCTCGGCCCAACGGCGTTTGGTGCGGAATAGCCAGCTCAGAACGGCGACAGCGTCCGGTATCGTTCGGCACCAGCCGAATTCGACATGGCCTCGTGCTTCGAGCCGCTTGTGCCGATTTCGCAACGTGCCGCGAAGCGACTTCGACCGCGTCGATACGAAGTCGTCCCACCGCGGAACGTCTCGCAGCACGATCGAAAATCCGGGCAGGCCGCGCCACCGTGCGGGCACGCGCGCGAGCACCCAGGAGTGGGGGACGTCCTCGAGCGCCTCCTGCAACAGGCTGCCGTGACGAACGAGCGGGATCTGCAGAACGTCCGCATCGACCCGCCTGATCGCTTCGACTGCGGCGGCGTAGACGGCTCGGCTGGCGCCCCCCCTCACCAGCGGCTGTCCATACTCTTCGCTGGTTCCGCAGGTCAGCCCTTTTGCAATGCGCACAATGCCACGTCGGACGATCGAAACAGGCCACAGCGCGAGCAATTCCCCGTCGCCATACACCATCGCCACACTGACGCGTTCCCCGTCGGTCAATGCATGCGAGGCGGCAAGCTCGCAATACTCGAAGGTCATATGGCCAGGGCAGTCCTCGGCATCGGCAGCGAGCGCGCGCCACACTTCGCGCAGCGACCCCAGCGCCGCAAGCGATTCAATTTCCCGGACTTCGCTCGTGTGCGCCGCTTTCGTCGATCGGCTTGTCCATTCCACTTCCGCCGCGGTCGGCATAAGATGCCCTGGCTCGTCCATGCCCCAATATGCTGTCTTTGATTCCCGGCTAACGGACTCACGGTTTGCGACACGGGACCGCAATCCTGCCGCCTCCTTGGCTTGTAAGACTTGCTTGCAAGACTTACTCGCTTCTCCCAACAATCGTGCAGGCATCGCTATTGACTCGAGAGCCACGGCTCAGGCTGGACCGCAATGAGCGCATGTGACCTGCACGCAATAGCAGTTTCTGTACCTGATCCGAAGCGGGAAACGAATGCAAGGTGCGGCGTGCGCGAGGCAACAGCAGCCACGCGGCATGAGCCCGGCTGCCGTTCCTACGCCCACCGTCGGAGGGGAGGCATTCATCAACTGCCGCTGAGAAGAGCGTGCTAACGGGCCCGCGTTCGCCGACGTCACGACTGAATGATTTGCGCACGAAGGGCCGCTGTCTGGTGCAGAGCCGTCCCTTGAACGTCCGGGTGCAAGCCTGCGCCAACGTCCGTAGATGGCCGCACCCGGAAGTTCATCGCCGGATGCCGGTTGTTCATCCGTTCGCCACCCGGAACTTCCGTTGTCGACCCTGTTGCGTTCCGACCTGCAGAGCCGTAGGCGGCGGCTTTCAATTCTTGAGCGGCCATTTCCAGGCAAGCACTGAGGAAACAATACACGCGGACCGAGCACCATTCCTGGAAACGGTCGCAGCGGGCTTCGCCGCCCGTCGGACAGCATGGCAAGCGCGGGGATCTGGCGCGCCATTGGCTGGGTTCCACAGCCTGATCGTGTGGTCCGTCGACCCGGAGGCAAGCCGGCCATCGGGCAGCACCGCGAGGGCGGAAACTGGCCCAGTGTGTCGGTAGGGCTTCGCTCCGTTTGCGTTGCACGCCGGATTCCAGAGCCAGTTCGTCGATCAGCACGGCACCGGACTACGACGGCCCGCCCATGACCGCCTTGGTCCTGCGCGATGTGTTCCGTACCAGTCTCATGTACAGGTTCGCTGCCACGACACCGAAGACGATGTGAACGATCACGCCCGCCAGGTTGCGCGATTCCGCGAACCACGGAAAAAGCCGTGTCATGCCGTAGAAATTAATCAGGTATACGGCTACAGCGAATGCGCAACCCGCCAGTGAAGCCATCCCCATGCTTGAGTCGAGGTTGAATGACGTCATGATCAGACCGAGGACAAGCGTGAATACGATCGCAAGGGCAAAATGCACGACAAAGGCCACGAGCACGATGCCAAGCGTGAATGCTTGCGGCGATTGCAATGCGCCTCGTCCCAGAATGATCGCGGCGACCATGCGTGGGGGCTCCAGCAGACTGCCGCCAGTCGTCAGTGCCATCAGGACGACCCCTAACACCAGGAACACAGTGCCGGCGATGACGCCTGCCAGGACGGCGGCCCGCCAGTCGAGCTGGCCGTGGGTGAAATGATGGGAATCCATGTGAAGTTGCACAATTTGTCTCCTGATTGACTCGGAGAAAATCTCAGCGAAGAACTCCTTTAAATCAGGCGTGATTCACAGCGAATTCGTTGAGCGGCACAGGCTGCCTGAGCGGATCGAAGTCGGCCCACCGCCCTTGTTGCCAGCGGCCGGTCGCGCGTTCGATAGCCGCGCCACCCGCATCGCGAAGCACCCGTGCGGCGTCCAACTGGCTGTCCGGCGACACGTGTACGGCCACCAGCACGCCGGATTCACGGGTTTCTTCGTTGCTGGCTTCACGCGTGCGCACCATCGCGCCGACCAATGAGCCGACATACGCACTCACCCCGGTCGCGATCAGCGAAACGATAAGCGGCGGCGAAAACACGGCGAAGATACCGACGCCGATCAGGGCGCCAACCACTGCGCCAATCGTGACGCCTATCTCGGCACCCTCCGGCGCCTCCCTCGCGTTTGCGTCGCTGATGGTTTCGAATCCGTGCTGGCCGGACGGATTGACGAAAAACAGTGTGACGTCCTCCTCGACGAAACCGGCAGTAATGACCCGTTGTGCCGCGTCTTCAGCTGCGGGGAATGTCGTAAAGCGTGCTGCGACAATGAGTGACATGTGGCCTCCCTTTCGGCTGTCGCGCAAATTGCCTGTCGCGAGCGAAAGACGATGGATTCACCGTGTCTCGTGGGCACGGCTGTTCAGCGGAGCAATGCCAAGCGTGGTGGCGGCGAGCACGAGCGCAGCATGATATCTATCATGACGTTTCTCCTCGAGAACCTGATGAGATCGCAACTGCATTTCGGCTCCGCTATAAAAACGTAAGTTGACTTCGAAATATTCCGCGTCCGGATCGGGGCACTCGGTGTGGCCAAGGTCGCCGCGAACGATTTTCTCCACCACCGTTTTCGGCATTGCATGTATGCCTCAGCCGGCTTCCCGTTCGGCGCGCCGATACCCGGGCACTGCATGTGCTGACCGTGTTCGCGCCCGCCATAGTGCGCATGCTCTGGCGCGCGAGCCATGCGGCGCCCCCGCTACCTGCCGGCACCTGCGCCTGGCAGCGCATCGCGGCGCACGCTATGTCCCTGCTGCTCCACGTGCTGATGCTCGCGGTCCCGGTCACTGGCTATCTCTACAGCCTGGCGGCCAACTTGCCGGCGCTCTATCTGGGCTTGATTCCGCTGCCGCGCATCACCGGGCCTGATCCCTTGCTGAAGGTCGTGTTCAAGGCGGCTCACATCGCGATCAACTACGGCCGGTCACGCTCGTTGCCATACCCTGCGTGGCACCACAGGACAGTCGAAGCGTCTTGGGCGCTCGTGTTCGAGCAGCACCTTTGCTGCTCTTTCCGCCAACTACAGTCGAACTGCGCGATCTGGGCCGCTCTGGACGTTGGCATCAACCTACGGTGTCACGACAAGCTCCGTATGCATTCCCGCTGCGTAGTGTCCCGGCTTGTTGCAGATCAGCGCGTAGTGGCCCGGCGCAACTCTGAATGAAACGCGCTTGCTCTTGCCCGGGGCGATACCTTCGACTTCGCCAATCTTGTTCAGCCTGCGCTCAAGCACCTCTCCCTTACTGACGGGGAGTGCATCGTCCGGGAGATCTGTCTTGAGTACCACGAGTTCGTGTTCCATGTTGTTGTCCGCAGCATTCCTGACTTGAAGTGTGATGCGGCCCGCGCTCACGTTGTGCGTCCCGAGCTGGATGGAGTTCGATAGCAACGTCGCGTTGACGGCTTGCTCCGCCCAGCTTGCATGCGATGTCATCCCGAGCGTGATCGCACCGGCGAGGATAGTGAATCTGCAAGTGGCACACATGGTCGCCTCCTTTGCACCGACATATCGTGCGTGCGTCGCGTCGAGCGAGTGCCGAGCGCGATATTTTGAGTGCGCAAATGCCTCTTCCTCTGCGAGGGCATGAATGCTCACTGCGGCGCGCGATATGTGCAGTAAACGTGGACGGTGGCAGGCCTAGTCCAGGCCGGCCTCGCAGGCTTCCACGATCTTCGAACGCGCAAGATGGGCGACATGATCGTGGTTGACGTTCACCTCGAAGTGGATGCAGGGTTGTCACTGGTCGAGGCACATGAAATCTCGACGGCTGTG
>NZ_JBFRCL010000102.1:0-17842 GCF_040965695.1 Paraburkholderia sp. BR10937 | reverse complement strand
GAAGGAAGTGAAAGCCGTGCCGCGCGCGGCGGCTTGAGCGAGCTTGAGCGCGCCGTGCGGGCGCTACCCTGCTAGCGTTCCGCGCCTGCCCGGCTGCGGCGCGCGGTGAAGCCCGGCAAGCGCTTCACGAAGCCGGTGGCGAGCGCGGTGCCCACGAGAATCGCCGCGCACGCCTCGACCATGCCCATCGACACGCGTTCGCCGAGAAAGAGCGCGCCCCACAGAATGCCGAAGATCGGGATCACGAACGTCACCGTGATCGCGCGCGCCGGGCCCACCGCTGCGATCAGGCGGAAGAACAACAGATACGCGATACCCGTGCACGCCACGCCAAGGCCGAGCACCGCGCCCCACGCAGGCAGCGAGATGGGCGTAGCCGGCCAGGTTGCCACGGCGAACGGCGCGAGCACGAGCGTCGCGCCCGTCATCGTCCCGGCAGCGACCGTGAGCGGATCGACGCCCGTGAGGTGGCGCTTCGTGTAGCTCGCGGCGACGCCGTACAGCGCCGCTGCGACGAGCGCCGCGAGGGCGGCGAGCGCAGCGCTGGTGGATGACGCGCCGTCGCCGGCGTGCGTCACGACCTGATCCCACACCAACGCGAGCACACCCGCGAAGCCGATCGCGAGCCCGACCACCCGCAGCCCGCTCAGACGATCCTTGAGCCAGACATACGCGACGACTGCGCCCCACAGCGGCGTGGTCGCGTTGATCACGGACGTGACGCCCGCTGAGAGCGTGAGCTCGGCCCACGCGAACAGACAGAACGGTGCGGCCGAATTCAGGATGCCCACGATGAAAAGCGGCCACGCGCGTTCGCGCAGCGTGCCGAGCGCTTCGCGTGCGGGGCGCCGCGAAAACAGCACGAGCAGCAGGAACAACGCGCCGATGCCGACGCGCAGCGCCATCAGGGGCGCGACGCCGAAGTCGGTCACGCCGACGCGGATGAACAGAAACGACCCGCCCCACAGGGCGGCGAGGACGACCAGTTGCGCGAGTTCGATCGGGTTCATGTGAAGTGGCGCTGAGTGAGCACGGAGTTGCGCGCGGGCGCGCGATTGCACGCATCACCGGCGCGAAGGTACGCGTATCGTAAGGCGAGCGGCACGCGCCGTATAACGAAGGATTCTCACCGATATGTGAGAAAAATTAACAGCCGGATCTTGCGGTCTCGTTCTACGCTTCCTGCGCTTTCTTGTGCTCGCCATGTATTTGCTTTGCGGCGCACAAAAGACAAAGCCCGCGTAACCTTTCGATTACGCGGGCTCTATTCTGGTCGGGGCGAGAGGATTTGAACCTCCGACCACCTGCACCCCATGCAGGTACGCTACCAGGCTGCGCTACGCCCCGAGAGCTAGAAAGTATAACAGAGAGTTTCCCTAATTAGAACCGCTTCGCACGTAATTCGTGAACGACTCACATGCATGCGTTCAGCGAGGTGTTTCAGCGCCCAAGCAGATCGAGCACGTGCAGCAATTCCTTGCGCAACTGATCGACGTCCACGAGGGCGGTCGTGCCTTCGGCAACCGGCACCCCTGCTGCTTCGGACCGCCCGGCTTCGTCGGCCGCCGCCCCGTGCGAGTCGAGCCGGTTGCGCGCGCCGTTGATCGTGAACCCCTGCTCGTAGAGCAGTTCGCGAATGCGACGGATCAGCAATACTTCGTGATGCTGGTAATAGCGACGATTGCCGCGCCGCTTCACCGGCTTCAACTGCGTGAACTCCTGCTCCCAATACCGCAGTACGTGAGGCTTCACGCCGCACAGCTCGCTCACCTCGCCAATGGTGAAGTAGCGCTTGGCGGGGATGGGAGGCAAGACGACCTTTTCGCTTGTCGATGTCATCGCCGGGTTGCCGTCGTGGTGGTTGCGCAATGAGGCGTCGCCGCCTGGGTCCTTGAAGTCTGCTAGTTCTACTTATACGTTCACGCCCGCCATATTGCCACCGGCGCAGGCGTACCAGCGCGGGCAAACAACCTCAGCGCATCAACGCGGGAAGCTCGCCTCGGCGCCGCTCTCCACGAGCGCCTTCAGCTTCTGGCTCGCATGGAACGTCACCACGCGACGCGCCGCGATGGGTATCGCTTCACCCGTCTTCGGGTTGCGGCCGGGTCGTTGCGGCTTGTCGCGCAACTGAAAATTGCCGAAGCCCGACAGCTTCACGCTGTCGCCGCTTTCAAGCGCGTCGCGAATCACTTCGAAGAAGGCTTCGACCATGTCTTTCGCTTCGCGCTTGTTGAGACCGACGTTGTCGAACAGCAGCTCAGCGAGTTCGGCTTTCGTCAGCGTGGGCGTGTCGTTCGTGGCGCTTGCCGACGAGGCAGGAATGTCGCGAATCATGGCGCTACGCTGTGCCGCAAGAAGGGCTTCGAAATCACTCGAGTTCATTTCGTTCATCTATCTATGCAATGGCGCGCTGCCGGTTGCGGGGTCGACTTGCTACCTCGCAAACCGGAAGCCGATGTCGGTACGTGAAGAGCCGAGGAGCTTATCCGCGCAACCGGGCGCCATACACTCGAGCCAGGCGATCCACCAGGGACTTGATGGCCGTATCGACCGTCTCGTCCTGAAGGGTTCCGCCAGTATCTTGCAGGGTCACCCGGAAGGCAAGGCTTTTCTCGTCCGCGCCAAGTCCGGAAGTATTTGATTTTGCACGAAATTCATCGAAAAGCGCAACCCTCTGCACAATCCGGCAAGGCTCGTCTTGCATACCCTTCTGGAACTCGTCGAGCAACGCTTGCACCTCGATCTTTTGATCGACAACGAGAGCGATGTCACGGCGGACCGGCGGGAATTTCGAGACTTCGCCAGGCGCAGGCAGTTCGCGCGCCATCAGTGCGTCGGCCTCGACTTCGAAGAGCATCGGTGCGTGCGGCAGGTCGTACTTCTGCATCCAGCGCGGATGCAGCTCGCCAATCCAGCCCACGGCACGGCCATCGACTTCGATGCGCGCGCTACGTCCCGGGTGCAGCGCGGGGTGTTCCGCCTTCACGAAACGCGGCGTCTTCGCGGCGCCGAGCGATGCGAACAACGCCTCGAGATCGCCCTTCACGTCGAAGAAGTCCACGCCGCGCGTCTGCGCGCCCCACTGCTCTTCGAGCGCGGGACCGTAGGCGAGCGCACCGATCATCTTCGGTTGTGCGAAGCCTTCCACCGTCATCTCGCTCGCCTTGATCGACGGATCGTGCAGGAACACGCGGCCCGCCTCGAACACGCGCACGCGCTCGGCGCGGCGGTTGAGGTTGTGGCGCAGCACGTTGATGAGGCTGCCGAACAGCGTCGTGCGCATGACCGAGAGCTGGCTCGCGATCGGGTTCAGCAGCTTCACGGGATTCGCGTTGCCGGCGAAGTCCTGCTCCCACTCGGCATCGACGAAGCTGAAGTTGATCGTCTCAGCGTAGTCGCGCGCGGCGAGCGCGTGGCGAATCGCGTGGATCGAGCGGCGCGTTTCGTGGGTCGCACGCATTTCGCTGCGCGCCACCGGCGGCAACGCCGGAATCTTTTCGACGCCGTAGATCCGCGCAACTTCTTCGATCAGGTCCTCTTCGATCTCGATGTCGAAGCGGTACGGCGGCGGCGTGACGCTGAAGCTCTCGTCGCCCGCATCGTCAACGCTACGCGTGAACGTGAGACCGAGGCGCGTGAAAATCTGCGCGATCTCGTCGGCGCCGATCTTCACGCCGATGATGCGGTTCGCGCGCGGCACGCGCATTTTCACCGCTTCGCGCGTGGGTACGTTCACGGTTTGATCGTCGACCGGGCCGGCAGCGCCGCCGCAGATATCGAGGATCAGCTGCGTGATGCGCTCGATGTGCTCGACGGTCGTCGACCAGTCCACGCCGCGCTCGAAGCGATGGCCCGCATCGGTCGAGAAGTTGTAGCGGCGCGAGCGGCCACGAATGCTGTCCGGCCACCAGAAGGCGGCTTCGAGATAGATGTTCGTGGTGTCGAGCGTGACGGCCGTGCTGTCGCCGCCCATGATGCCCGCGAGGCTTTCGATCTCGCGCTCGTCGGCGATCACGCCCACGGTTTCATCGACTTCGACGGTATTGCCGTTGAGCAGCTTGAGCGTTTCGCCCTTCTTGCCCCAGCGCACGTCCATCGAGCCGTGGATCTTGTCGAGATCGAACACGTGCGACGGGCGGCCGAGTTCGAGCATCACGTAGTTCGAGATATCGACGAGCGCCGAGATGCTGCGCTGGCCCGAACGCTCGAGACGCTCGACCATCCACGTCGGCGTCTTCGCGTGCGCGTTCACGCCGCGGATCACGCGGCCCGAGAAGCGGCCGCACAGGTCCGGCGCCGAGATCTTCACGGGCAGCTTTTCATCGAGCTTCACTTCGACCTTCGGATACACGGGCGCCTGCAGCGGCGCGCCGGTGATCGCAGCGGTTTCGCGCGCGATGCCGTACACCGAGAGGCAATCGGCCTTGTTCGGCGTGAGCTTGACTTCGAAGACGGTGTCGTCGAGATTGAGCGCTTCGCGGATGTCCTGGCCGATCGGCGTGTCTTCCGGCAGGATCATCAGGCCGCTGTGGTCTTCCGAGAGCTTCAGTTCGCGCGCCGAGCACAGCATGCCCTGGCTTTCCACGCCACGCAGCTTCGAGAGCTTGATCGCGAAAGGCTTGCCGCCTTCTTCGGCGGGCGGCAGTTCGGCGCCCACGAGCGCCACGGGCACCTTGATGCCGGGCGCGACGTTGGGCGCGCCGCAGACGATCTGCAGCGTCGCGCCGGTGCCGGCATCGACCTGCGTGACGTTGAGCTTGTCCGCGTCCGGGTGCTTCACGACTTCGAGCACGCGGCCTACGACAATTTTCGTGGTGGGGGGCGCCGCCGGGCTCAGGCCTTCGACTTCGAGGCCGGCCATGGTGAGCGCGTGGGCCAGTTCATCGGTCGTGAGCTTCGGATCGACAAAGCTTCTCAGCCAGGATTCGGGGAATAGCATTTGGTTTTACGTTCCAGACAGATTGTGACCGTCGCGTAGGCGGGTGCTCGCGCACCTTCTTCAGGTGCTGCGTCCGCCTCGCGCACTGCAAGCGAATGCGTCGCTTCGCTCAGGCGAACTGACGCAAAAAGCGCAGATCGCCTTCGAAGAACAGGCGCAGGTCCTGCACGCCATAGCGCAGCATCGTCAGGCGTTCGAGGCCGCTGCCGAACGCAAAGCCGATGTAGCGCTCCGGGTCGAGGCCCATGTTGCGGATCACGGTCGGATGCACCTGGCCCGAGCCCGAGATCTCGAGCCACTTGCCGGCGTTCTTGCCTTGCTCGAACATCATGTCGATTTCGGCCGACGGCTCCGTGAACGGGAAGTACGACGGACGGAAGCGCACCTGAATGTCGTCACGTTCGAAGAACTTCTTGAGGAAGTCGGTGTAAACACCCTTCAGGTCTGCGAAGCTGATGTTCTCTTCGATCCACAGGCCTTCGACCTGGTTGAACATCGGCGAGTGCGTGGCGTCGCTGTCCACGCGATAGGTGCGGCCCGGCACGATCACCTTGATGGGCGGCGTGTGCGTGCGCGCGTAGCGCACCTGCATCGGACTCGTGTGCGTGCGCAACAAAAGCTGACGGCCATCGGCGTCCTTGCCGTCCACGTAGAACGTGTCCTGCATGGAGCGCGCCGGATGGTTTTCCGGGCTGTTGAGCGAGGTGAAGTTGTACCAGTCGGTTTCGATCTCGGGACCGTCGGCCACGTCGAAGCCGATCGAGCCGAAAATGCGCTCGACGCGCTCCCACGTCTGCATCACGGGGTGCAGGCTGCCCGTTCCCGTGCCGCGACCCGGCAGCGTGACGTCGATCGCCTCGGCGGCGAGACGCTGGTTCAGCAGCGCGTCCGCGAGCGCCTGGCGGCGCGCGGTGAGCGCAGCTTCCACTTGCTGCTTGACGGCGTTGATGCGAGCGCCTTCGGTCTTGCGCGTTTCCGCGTCGAGCTTGCCGAGACCCTTGAGCAGTTCGGTCAGTGCGCCGGACTTGCCGAGAAAGCGGGCCTTTTCGTTTTCAAGCGTGTTGACGTCGGGGGCGGAAGCGAACGCGCTTTGCGCGTCGGCGACAATCTGGTCCAGATCCATTGATCCCATCTTTTCAGCGTCAGAGTTTGAGACTTGGAGCCTCTCCGCGCTCACGGCACGCCATGATGACGCCTGGCAATGACGACGCGAAGACACTCCATGAAGCGGCGCAAGAAGCGTAATTACCAACAAAAACGGGGCTCGGTGAGGAGCCCCGTTTTTGTTGCAGCATCACCGAGACTACCGGAATGTCTGCTGCAACGAACCTGCGCAATACCTGCTATCAGGCAGCGACGGCGGCCTTCACCTGCTTGACGATCGCAGCAAATGCAGCCTTGTCGAACACAGCCATGTCAGCCAGAACCTTGCGGTCGAGTTCGATCGAAGCCTTCTTCAGGCCGTTGATGAACACGCTGTAGGTCATGTCGTGCTGACGCACCGCCGCGTTGATACGCGTGATCCACAGTGCGCGGAACACACGCTTCTTGTTGCGGCGATCGCGATAGGCGTACTGGCCTGCGCGCATGACCGCCTGCTTGGCGATGCGATAGACGTTATTGCGACGGCCGCGGTAACCCTTGGCCAGGTTGATGATCTTCTTGTGGCGGGCCCGTGCGGTAACCCCACGTTTGACTCGAGGCATGTTTCGCTCCTATGAGTTATCGGTTGAGGATTACGCGAACGGCAGCATTGCGCGCACGGAGTTCAGATCGGAATCGTGAACGGCCGTTGCACCACGCAGATGACGCTTGTTCTTGGTGGTCTTCTTGGTCAGGATGTGACGCTTGAAGGCTTGACCGCGCTTGACGGTACCGCCCGGACGAACCACGAAGCGCTTTGCAGCGCTCTTCTTGGTCTTCATCTTCGGCATGACAGACAACTCCATTATTTGATGGACATGGGTGTGCGGTTGGCGCGGTGTTCACACACCTTGCCGGGACTCCGCCCTTCGAAACCCACTCCACTTGTTTTGGCGACTGGCTGGCTTTTTAAAACAAGCTCGCCGCCGCTTCCAGGAAAAACGCCCGTTTGCCGCACTTCACGTGCAGCGCGCGGGCGCCGTTCCGGAACCTGCTTGCCGCCTTCCGCGCAACACGGCGCCGAAGACGTCATTGAAAACTGCTGTTGGCCGCCGCGCAGACTACGCCGCGCGGCACGCCAATTACTTCTTCTTCTTGGGCGAGAGCACCATGATCATCTGGCGCCCTTCCATCTTCGGCATTTGCTCGACCTGACCGACTTCTTCGAGGTCGGTGCGCAGGCGCTCGAGCATGCGCATACCGATTTCCTGGTGGGCCATTTCGCGGCCCCGGAAACGCAACGTGATCTTCGTCTTGTCGCCATCGTCGAGGAAGCGCATGAGATTACGCAGCTTGACGTTGTAATCGCCATCGTCGGTACCCGGGCGGAATTTGACTTCCTTGACCTGGATGACCTTCTGCTTGAGCTTGGCCTCGTGCTGCTTCTTCGATTCCTGGTACTTGAACTTGCCGTAGTCCATCAGGCGGCACACGGGAGGCACGGCCTGCGGGGCAATTTCAACCAGATCGACGTCCTGCTGTTCCGACATGCGGAACGCATCGGCCAGCTTTACGATGCCGAGCGGCTCGTTCTCGATTCCGACGAGACGCACCTCGGGTGCAGTGATTTCACCGTTGATGCGATGCGACTTATCCGTAGCGATGTTACGTTTCCTCTAAAAATTAAAAAAACGAGCCGCGCTGCCGCAGTGGCTTACCTGAACGTCTTGATGTCTTCCGCAAGACGCGCTGTAAAGGCATCGACGGGCATGACACCCAGATCGACGCCGCCACGGGCACGCACGGCTACCGTTTGTGCTTCACGCTCCTTGTCGCCGACGACAAGCAGGTATGGGACCTTCTCAAGCGTGTGCTCGCGTATTTTATAGCTAATTTTCTCGTTGCGCAAATCGGCCACCACTCTAAGCCCTTGTTTTTGCAACGATTGGACCAGATTCGCGGCATATTCGGCCTGACTTTCCGCGATATTCATCACAACGGCCTGCACCGGAGCGAGCCACGGCGGCATTGCGCCGGCATGGTGCTCGATCAGAATTCCGAGGAAACGCTCCATCGAACCGAGGATGGCCCGGTGCAGCATGATCGGGCGGCGGCGGCTGTTGTCCTCGGCCACGTACTCGGCGCCAAGGCGCTCCGGCAGGACCATGTCGAGCTGCAGCGTGCCGCACTGCCACGAGCGGCCCAGCGCGTCCTTGATGTGGTACTCGACCTTCGGACCGTAGAACGCGCCCTCGCCCGGCAGCTCTTCCCACTGCAGGCCGCAGGCCGTGAGCGCCTCGCGCAGGCCCTGCTCGGCGCGATCCCACGTTTCATCCGTCCCCGCGCGCGAATCCGGGCGCAGCGAGAGCTTGATGTCGATGTGATCGAACCCGAAATCCTTGTAGATACTCATTGCCAGCGTGTTGAAGGCAATCGACTCGCTGATGATCTGGTCTTCCGTACAGAAGATGTGCGCATCGTCCTGGACGAAGCCGCGCACGCGCATCAAGCCGTGCAGCGCGCCCGACGCCTCGTTGCGGTGGCACGAGCCGAACTCCGCGTAACGCAGGGGCAGATCGCGATACGAGCGCAGGCCGTGGTTGAACACCTGGACGTGGCCCGGGCAGTTCATCGGCTTGATCGCGTAGTCGCGCTTTTCCGACTCCGTCGTGAACATGTTTTCACGATAGTTCTGCCAGTGACCCGACGCTTCCCAGAGCGAACGGTCCATGATCATCGGCGTCTTGATTTCGTCGTAGCCGGCCACGCGCAGGCGGCCGCGCATGTACTGCTCGACCTGCTGCCACAGCGTCCAGCCCTTCGGGTGCCAGAACACCATACCCGGCGACTCGTCCTGCATGTGGAACAGGTCGAGCTGCTTGCCGAGCTTGCGGTGGTCGCGCTTTTCAGCCTCTTCGAGCATGTGGAGGTACTGGTCCTGGTCTTCCTTCTTCGTCCAGGCCGTGCCGTAAATGCGCTGCAGCTGCTCGTTCCTCGAGTCGCCGCGCCAGTAGGCGCCCGCGACCTTCATGAGCTTGAAGACCTTGAGCTTGCCCGTGGACGGCACGTGCGGGCCGCGGCACAGGTCCGTGAAGCCGCCGTGCGAGTACAGCTTGATTTCCTCGGCGCCCGGAATCGACTCGATGATCTCCGCCTTGTACTTCTCGCCGATGCTCTTGAAGTAGTCCACGGCTTCGCCGCGCGTGACGACGCGGCGCGACACCGGCTCGTCCTTCTTCGAGAGTTCCTGCATGCGCTTTTCGATCTTCTCGAGATCTTCGGGCGTGAAGGGACGGTTGTAAGCGAAGTCGTAGTAGAAACCGTTGTCGATGACCGGCCCGATCGTGACCTGCGCTTCCGGGTACAGCTCCTTCACCGCATAGGCGAGCAAGTGCGCCGTCGAGTGACGGATGATGTCGAGGCCGTCGGCGTCCTTGTCCGTGACGATGGCGAGCGATGCGTCGTGATCGATCAGCGTCGACGTATCGACCAGTTCGCCGTCGAGCTTGCCGCCGAGCGCCGCCTTGGCGAGGCCGGGGCCAATCGAAGCCGCCACTTCGGCGACCGTAACGGGATGATCGTACTGTCGAACCGAACCGTCGGGCAGACGTATCGCAACCATGTTTTTCTCCAGAAGTGCCGGGCAGGCACATCGTATTGTTCGTGGGAACAGACTGCGGAAAACTTCACAGCGAAAAAAAATGCGGCCCCGCTTTCGAGGGGCCGCATTCACTTTTCAAACCTGCCTACAGAGGCGAAAGAGGTCCTCGACTAGCGTCGCTCCGAAGTAGTTTCGGTAAACGTTCGCGGTGTCATAACCGTATTCGCCTTATGGCGCTTCCTTTGCAGGCGCAGCGCGCTGTGTGCATTTACTGCCTTGAGCCCCCGGCAAAGCCAGGATCTCGATTTCGTTGGTAGGCTCGATTGGACTCGAACCAACGACCCCCACCATGTCAAGGTGGTGCTCTAACCAGCTGAGCTACGAGCCTGAAGAAGAGAGATTATATGAAGTGGCCGCAGACTTGGCAAGCATTTTTTGCAGCGCGGCAATCTTTGGCTGCCCCGTCTGGCGGCCTCAGCCCCTGCGCGACGCCCGCTGCACCCCGCCCACTTCGCCGAGCAGCACGCAGGCGCGCTGGATCTGCGCCGAATTCGACACTTCCACCGTGAACTGCATGTACGCCGCATTGCGGCGCGACTGCGTCTTCACGCCGATCACGTTCATCTTCTCGCGCGCGAACACTTCGGAGATGTCGCGCAGCAAACCCTGGCGGTCGGTGGCCTCGATCGAGATGTCGACCGGGTAGACCGACTGGCCGCGCCCGCCCATCACGTCGGCGGACCACGTGGTGTGCAGCACGCGCTCGGGCGCGCGGTTGGCCATGCGCCGGAAGGTCGGACAGTCGCTGCGATGGATCGACATGCCCTTGCCGCGCGTGACGAAGCCGCTGATCGCGTCGGGCGGCGCGGGCCGGCAACAGCGCGCGAGCTGCGTAAGAAGCGCGTCCACGCCCACCACCAGCACGCCCGACGACCCGCCATGCGCGACGTTCGCGCCGCTCGCGCGCTTGGTGAGCTGCTCGGGCGTCTCCTCTTCGGGCTCGGCTGTCGGCGCGTCGTGCAGCGCGTGCTCGACGTTACGCAGGCTGAACTCTTCCTTGCCGACCACGCTGAAGAGGTCGTCGGGCGACTTGAAGCCCAGCTTGGCCGCGAGCTGATCGAGACTGACCGACGTGCGGCCCTCGCGCTGCAGCGTCTTTTCGACCATCGCACGGCCGTTGGCGATGTTTTCCTGCGCCTCGATCGCGTTGAACCACGCGCGGACCTTCTGGCGCGCACGCGGGCTGTGCAGATAACCGAGCTGCGGATTGAGCCAGTCGCGCGACGGGCCGCCCTCTTTCACCGAGACGATCTCGACCGTCTGGCCGTTGCGCAGCTGGGTGTTGAGCGGCACCATCGCGCCGTCCACGCGCGCGCCGCGGCAGCGATGGCCCAGTTCGCTGTGCAGGTGATAGGCGAAGTCGAGCGGCGTTGCGCCCTGCGGCAGCGCGATCACGCGCGCCTGGGGCGTGAGGACGTAGATGTGGTCGTCGTCGAGCGTGGCCTGGCGCAGTTGCTCCCACGGCTGGCGCCCATCCGACACATCGTCCTTCCAGGCGAGCAGCTGGCGCAGCCACGCGATCTTCTCGTCGTAGCTGCTGCTCGCGCTGAACTGGCCGCCGTAGCCCTTCGCACCGGCTTCCTTGTAGCGCCAGTGCGCGGCCACGCCGTATTCGGCGAACTGATGCATCTCCTGCGTGCGGATCTGCACTTCGAACGCGCGGCCGTCGTCGCCGATCACGACCGTGTGCAGCGAGCGATAACCGTTGGGCTTGGGCCGCGAGATGTAGTCGTCGAACTCCCTCGGCACCGGCTGCCAGAGGTTGTGCACGATGCCGAGCACCGTGTAGCAATCCTTGATGTCGGGAACGATCACGCGGAACGCGCGCACGTCGTAAAGCTCGGAGAAGTCGATCTCCTTGCCGCGCATCTTCTTCCAGATGCTGTAGATGTGCTTGGGCCGCCCGCTGACCTCGGCCTGGATATGCGCCGCCGCAAGCTCGCTCTGCAGCCGCGCGATCGCCTCGGACACGTAGCTCTCGCGCTCCACGCGCTTTTCGTCGAGCAGCTTCGCGATGCGCTTGTAGGTATCGGGCTCCTGGAAGCGGAACGCGAGGTCTTCGAGTTCCCACTTCAGTTGCCAGATGCCGAGCCGGTTGGCGAGCGGCGCGTAGATCTCGAGCGTCTCGTGCGCGATCCCGGGCGCCGGCTTGATCTTCGCTGCCGCATAAAAGCGCAGCGACTGCAGACGCGACGCGAGCCGGATCAGCACGACGCGGATGTCCTGCGCGAACGCCAGCAGCATCTTGCGCAGCGACTCGACCTGCGCGCGCCGCGCCGCCTGGGCGTCGCGACTTTCGCGGCCCGCTTCGGGCACGGCATGCTGCGCCGCGCGCAGGCTCACGGTGCCGAGCCGCAACAGTTTGCGCACATCGAACACGAGCTTCGCGACTTCCGCGCCGAAGCGCGCTTCGAGCGCGTTTTCCGGATCGTCGAGATGCGGCGCGAGATTGAAGAGCGCCGCGGCGAGCACCGCAGGCGGATCGACGTTGAGCCGGCTCATGATGAATGCCGTGCCCTGCGCATGTTCGATGAGCGGCTCGCCCGTGGAAAGACGTGCGTCGCCGGCGTGCTCGCGCACGAACGCAAGCGCGTCGTCGAGCGACGGCAGCGCGCCGGGATCGGCGGAAACCGCAGGGGCGGGAGGAACGGTGTCGCTACTCATGAGGCAATGCCCGCCGGCTTGCCGGACGGGCGACAACGAAAAGGATCAAACCAGCTGCGCCGACTGAACGTCTTGCGCTCAATCGCGCTGCGCAGCCACCACGACGACTTCGACGAGGCATTCCGGATTCGCGAGCTTCGCTTCGACCGTCGCACGCGGCGGGGTCGCGCCCTGCGCGACCCACTTGTCCCACTCGGCGTTCATGCCGGGGAAATCCTTCATGTCGGCGATATAGATCTGCACCGAGAGCAGCAGCGACTTGTCGCTGTTCGCCTCGCCCAGCAGGCGGTCGATGTGGCCGAGCACTTCGCGCATCTGGCCGGCGATGTCCTGCTTCGTGTCTTCGGCGATCTGGCCGGCCAGGTAGACGGTGCCATTGTGAATGGCGGTTTCCGAGAGACGCGGGCCAACGTGGTGACGAATGACTGCCATGAAAATTCCTGTTGAGAAGTGAAAAACGGTCGACTTCCGGGCCGACACGATCCGGCGCGCATCGGCGCGCGCGCCGAAATATGCCGGCCAATCTCATATTATGACGCGCGAAGGGCCTCGCCGTCGAAGAAACGGCGCGCGATCGCGATCTGATCGGGCGCGAGGAAGGCCGGCGCGTGCCCGACGCCCTCGATCTCCACGCTCGATACCTGGCGCCCGGTCGCGACCATCTTCTCGACGGTTTCGCGCGAAAGCAGATCCGAAAGCGCGCCGCGCACGACGAGCACAGGCCCTTCGAACGCAGCGAGGGAGCGCCACAGGAACTTCTCGCCCTCCTCGTTCTGCTCGGGTGTGAGCGATTTGAAGGGCTCCGCAATGCGCGGGTCGTACCGGTAGCGCCACGTGCCTTCGACTTCATGCAGCAACGGGGTATTGATCTCGCGCCAGTCATCGGCACTCAGCGGACCGAACGAGGCCGCGAGAAGCGCCGCATTGTCGATGCCATCCTGGAGCGTAGCGAAAGACCCGCCTTGCCCGACGTACTCGCCGATGCGCGTGAGCGACGCGGGTTCGATATGCGGCCCGACGTCGTTGAGCAGCATGCGGCCGATGGGCGCGCCCGGCAGCCCCGCGAGCGCCATGCCGATCAGGCCGCCCATCGAGGTGCCGAACCAGTCCACCTTCTCCACGCCGGTGCGCGCGATCAACGTGACCATGTCCGCCACGTATTGCGCGACGCCGTAGCCGCGCGGGTCGAGCAGCCACGACGACAGGCCCCGTCCGGCCACGTCCGGGCACACGACGCGATACTGGTCGGCCATCGCGGCGGCGAAGCGGTCGAAGTCGCGCCCCGAGCGTGTGAGTCCGTGCACGCACACGAGCACGCGCGGGTTGGCGGGGTCGCCCCACTCGGTGTACGCGATGCGGTGCAGGCCCGCGGGACTGAGACACTGGACGTATTGCTGGCGCGGCACTGCGGTCGATTCGGTCATCGCGGAATCCTCGCTCGAAGGCGCATCAAGGCTTTCGAACGATTGTAAACGGCTTTGCCGCCCGGCATCGCCGGTCAAGCCGCCCGCGAACCATGTGCAAGCCGTGCGCAAAAAACGAAACGGGCGAGACCGAAGTCTCGCCCGCCGCAAATTGTGCTGACGCTACGACGTTCAGCCCACGGCGCTCACATCGAGCGGCGCACCGGTTTTCGCCTTGATCTCTTCCACCGTCACGCCCGGTGCGAGTTCGGTCACCTTCAGGCCCGCGTCGCTCACTTCCATCACGCCGAGGTCCGTGATGATGAGATCGACCACGCCCACGCCCGTCAGCGGCAGCGTGCAGGTTTCGAGAATCTTGTGCTGGTCGCCCTTCGCGACGTGCTCCATCAGCACGACCACGCGGCCGACGCCCGCCACGAGGTCCATCGCGCCGCCCATGCCCTTGATCATCTTGCCGGGGATCATCCAGTTGGCCAGGTCGCCCTTCTCGCTCACCTGCATCGCGCCGAGGATCGCCAGGTTGATGTGGCCGCCGCGAATCATCGCGAACGAGTCTGCGGACGAGAAAATCGACGAGCCCGCCAGCGTCGTCACGGTCTGCTTGCCGGCGTTGATCATGTCGGCGTCCACTTCGTCTTCGGTCGGGAATGGGCCGATACCGAGCAGGCCGTTTTCCGACTGCAGCCACACTTCCATGCCCGCGGGCACGTGGTTGGCCACGAGCGTGGGCAGCCCGATGCCGAGGTTTACGTAGAAGCCGTCCTGCAGTTCCTTCGCCGCGCGCGCGGCCATTTCGTCACGATTCCATGCCATGGTCGGTCTCCTTCCTCAGTTGCCCGCGGGTTTGCCAGCTGCGGCGCGCACGGTGCGTTGTTCGATGCGCTTTTCCGGGTGCGCGTTGAGCACGATGCGCTGCACGAAGATGCCCGGCGTATGGATGGCGTCCGGATCGAGTGCGCCGTTCTCGACGATCTCCTCCACTTCCGCCACGGTGATCTTGCCCGCCATCGCGCACATCGGGTTGAAGTTGCGCGCCGTGCGGCGGAAGATCAGGTTGCCCGACTTGTCGGCCTTCCACGCCTTCACGAGCGCGACATCTGCCGTGAGCGAATGCTCGAGCACGTAGTGATTGTCGCCGAACTGGCGCGTTTCCTTGCCTTCGGCGATCAGCGTGCCGAAGCCGGTATTCGTGAAGAACGCCGGAATGCCCGCGCCGCCCGCGCGCAGCTTTTCAGCCAGCGTGCCTTGCGGCGTGAATTCGAGTTCGAGTTCGCCCGAGAGATACTGGCGCTCGAATTCCTTGTTCTCGCCCACGTAGGAGGAGATCATTTTCTTGATCTGGCGCGTCTCCAGCAGCAGGCCGAGGCCGAAGCCGTCCACGCCCGCGTTGTTGCTGATGCAGGTGATGCCCTTCACGCCCGTATCGCGCAAAGCGGCGATCAGGGCTTCGGGAATGCCGCACAGCCCAAAGCCGCCAACCGCGAATGTCTGGCCGTCCTTGACGATGCCCTCGAGCGCGGCAGCCGCGCTTTTATAGACCTTGTTCATCAGTGTGTCCCTTCCTCGAATGGAAATCCGCCAATCCGGTTTGTCGCGCGGACGTCGAGCGCGTCCGGATGTTCAATTCTAGTCATGCCCCGGTGGCGTTGCCGTGAAGCCGGCAGCCCGGCCGGGCAGCGCGCACGGGCCCGAACGAGCCGCGCGAGCCTCGAAAACTGCCCCTCCGATGGGTGCAAAGCGTACGCTGGCCCCCTGTTGCGGCACAATACGCAAAACTACATAAAGCAATACCCGCACCGTCCGCCATGGCTGCTCCCATCCAACCCGTCGAACGCTCCGCTCTCGACTACCAGACCGCGTTCCATCTTGCGCCCATCGGCCTCGTGCTGGCGCGCGAGCGCACCATCGTCGATTGCAACGACCAGGTCGCCGCCATCTTCGGTTGCGTACGCGAGGCGCTGATCGGCCAGTCGTTCCAGGTGCTCTACCCGTCAGCGGACGAGTTCGAGCGCATCGGCGCACGCATTCCGCCGATCATGACGGCGCAAGGCAGCTACGCCGACGACCGCATCATGAAGCGCGCCAACGGCGAACTCTTCTGGTGTCACGTCACGGGGCGCTCGCTCGATCGCGCCGAGCCGCACGCGGCGGGCGTCTGGACGTTTGAAGACCTGAGCGCGACGCGCCGTGTGGCCATCGAGCTCACGCCGCGCGAGCGCGAGATCGCCGCGCAGCTCGTGACCGGCAAGACCAGCAAGCAGATCGGGCGCATTCTCGAGATCAGCCCGCGCACCGTGGATGTCTATCGCGCGCGCCTCATGCGCAAGTACGACACCGGCAACGCCACCGAGCTGCTGCAGCGGCTGCTAGGCCAGTAAGTGAGGGCGCCAAAGCCGCGCGCTGCCGGGCAGCGCGCGACATAGGGGCGCTCAGCCTACCCGGTCGGACTTGACCAGCCCGGCATGCTCGATGGTGGCGCGCAGCATGTCGGGAATCGGTACCGATTTGCCCGCCGCGTAGTCGATCCACACGCAGCGCGCGTTCCCGCGTGCGTAGAGCGTGTCCGGCTCGTCGGCGCGGCGCAGTTCGAAACCGGTGTCGAAGCTGCTGCGGCCTGGCTGGCCGACCGTCATCGTGCAGACGATGTCGCCGGGGTAATGCAGCTGCTTGAGGAATTCCATCGAAGCGTTGACGATCACGGGACCCTGTCCGTCGCCGCTCTCCGCAGCCACGCCCAGATGCTCGAACCAGGAAATGCGCACCTGCTCCATGTAGCGGAAATAGACCGTGTTGTTCACATGGCCGAACGCGTCCATGTCGCCCCAACGGATCGGCATGGTCATTTCAAATACGGGGTGGTAGTCACTCATTGCACTTCAACTTCGTGTCGTTGCGAAAAACAGGATGCCGGCCGGCGGCCGGACTCGCCTCCGTTCAGGTGAGCCCGAAGCCGTCGTCGGCGGTGATGATCGAACCGTTGATGAACGACGACTCGTCGGCCGCGAGCAGCAGCAGCAGGCCGTCGAGGTCTTCGGGTTTGCCGACGCGGTGGCGCGGCAGCATCGAAACGAGCTTTTGCCCCTGCTCGGTCGACCAGTGGTGGTGGTTGATCTCCGTGTCGATGTAGCCTGGGCAGATCGCGTTCACGTTGATGCCGTGGCGGCCCCACTCGAGCGCCATCGCCTTCGTCATATGGACGACCGCGGCCTTGCTGATCGCGTAGAGGCCGATTTGCGGCAGCACGCGCAGACCCGCCACCGAAGCGATATTGATGATGCGGTAGGCCGGCTTCGGGCCGCCGCCGTTGCCGCGCATGATCATGCGTCTGGCGACTTCCTGGGCCACGAAAAAGGCGCCGCGCGTGTTGGTGTCGAACACGTACTCGAAGTCGGCGGGCGTGACGTCGGCGAGCTTTTGCGTCGTGGAGACGCCCGAGTTGTTGACGAGGATGTCGATGGTCCCCGCCTCGGTTTCCGCGTGCGCGACCGCCGAGCGAATGCTCTGGTAGTCGGTCACGTCGAGCGACACGACGTGCGCGGCGCCCCCGCTCGCCTCGATTTCGGCGCGCAGCTCCTTGAGCCGCTCCACGCGGCGGCTCGCCAGCACGACCTTTGCACCCGCCTGCGAGAGCACCTGCGCGAAACGCTTGCCGAGCCCGCTGGAGGCCCCCGTGATCATCGCGACCTTGCCTTCCAGATTGATCGAACGGCCCATTTCCGGTTCCTGTTCAGAAGTGAATAAGCGCCAGAACGCGGCGGGGTCGGCCCGCCAAATCTGACGCCACAGAATAGAACGGTCGTGCTAATGTTAGCCTGTTGGGTTGCGGCACGGGGAACGTTACCCGACAATACGAACCCGAAAAAAGCATTCTAATGGCAAGAGGAGCATTGATGACCCCCGCAAGTCTTTTAGAGCAATACGGCCCACGCGAGTCGATGGAATACGACGTGGTGATCGTCGGTGGCGGTCCCGCCGGGCTGTCTGCCGCGATCCGCCTGAAGCAGCTGGCCGCGGAAAAAGGCGCTGAAATCGGCGTCTGCGTGCTGGAGAAAGGCTCGGAAATCGGGGCGC